>JANPMG010000120.1:0-16639 GCA_031422675.1 Acidimicrobiia bacterium
CCGATGAGCGACAAGTACCACGACTACCGCGGGTACGCGGGTCAGGTCGCCGGGGGCACCTTCCGTCCCGGCGACGAGGTGCTGGTGTTGCCGTCGGGTCTCACCACCACGATCGAGGGCATCGACCTCTACGGCGAGTCGATCGATGCGGCCATCCCGCCGATGTCGGTCACGCTGCGACTCGCCGACAACATCGACATCAGCCGCGGCGACATGATCTGCCGACCCAACAATGCGCCTTCCACCACGCAGGAGATCGACGCGATGATCTGCTGGTTCAGTGAACGGCCGCTCCAAGTGGGCGGGAAGTACGCGATCAAGCACACCACCAAGTCGGCTCGGGCGCTCGTCCGGGATCTGCACTACCGCATGGACGTCAACACGCTCTCACGGGACGAGACGAGCGGGACGCTGGCGATGAACGACATGGGCCGCGTCAGCCTGCGGGTGACCGCGCCCCTCTTCGTCGACGAGTACCGCCGCAACCGCACCACCGGTTCGTTCATCCTCATCGACGAGGGCACGAACGAGACCGTCGGCGCCGGCATGATCATCGACGCGTGAGCGGACGAGACAACTCCCCGATCAGTTCCAATGTGGTGTTTCAGGTCGGCACGGTCACGCGTGCCGAGCGGGAGGCGGCGACGGGACATTCCGGGTCCACGGTGTGGCTCACCGGCCTGTCGGGTTCCGGGAAGTCGACGGTGGCGATCGCGCTCGAACAGTTGTTGGTCGGTCAGGGGTCGCCCGCCTATCTCCTCGACGGCGACAATCTGCGTCACGGGCTCAACGGCGATCTCGGCTTCGATGCGGCGAGCCGCGCCGAGAACGTCCGGCGCGCCGGTGAAGTTGCGCTGCTCTTCGCCGACGCCGGTGTGGCTGCGATCGTTCCGCTCATCTCGCCCTACCGCGCCGATCGGGATCGCGTGCGGGCGCGGCACAAGGAGCTGGGCGTGCCGTTCGTCGAGGTCTTCGTCGATACGCCGATCGAGCTGTGCGAACAGCGGGACGTGAAGGGCCTCTACGCGAAGGCCCGCGCCGGTGAGATCACCGGCTTCACCGGCATCGACGACCCCTACGAAGCCCCCTCGGCCCCCGAGCTGGTACTCACCCCCGGGCCCACCCCGGACGAAGCCGCCGCGGCCATCGCCGCCCTGCTCACCAGCTGACACTTCGGCTGACTCATCGGCTGACTCGCTGCGGCGCCACTGTCCCCGACCCCCTCCACCGCCGACTTCCGTGCACTTTGGGGACCTCACGACCCTCAAACTGCACGAAAGTCCGAGGAGGAGGGGCGAAAGACGCGGAGGGGGGGCGGGCGGAAGGCCGAAGTGATCAGGGCGGGCGGAGGGCCGAAGTGATCAGGTCGCTCGGATCCAGTCGACGTAGGCGGCGAGGCCGTCAGGGATGCTGACGGTCGGGGCCCAACCGAGGACCTCACGTGCGGCAGAAGGATCGGCGCAGGATCGGTGGACGTCGCCGGGACGGGATTCGACGAAGACGGGGGTCGGGTCCACGCCGATGCGCGCCGCCAGACCGTCGAGCAACTCGAGCAGCGTGGTGCCCTCGCCCGGCGCGACGTTGAACGCCTGGCCGCTGGCCGCCGCGGCGGGCGCCGAAGCCGCGGCCAGGTTCGCCGCGACCACATCGGTCACGTAGGTGAAGTCCCGGCTCTGGGTCCCGTCGCCGTGCACCACCGGCTCCTCACCGGCCAGGAGTGCCGCCGCGAACAGCGGAATCACCGCGGCGTAGGCGGCGTCGGGTCGCTGGCGGGGTCCGTAGACATTGAAGTAGCGCAACACCACAGTCTCGAGCTCGTACAGCTCGGCGAACACGCGGGTGTACCAGTCCCCGGTCAGCTTCGTGATCGCGTACGGCGACCGGGGCCGCAGCGGTGCCGACTCCGGAGTGGGGATGATCTCGGCGCCGCCGTAGACACTGCTCGACGATGCGAACACCACGCGCCGCACACCGGAATCTCGGGCCTCGGTCAAGACGTTGAGGGTGCCGTTCACGTTGGCGTCGTTCGAGGCTCGGGGATCCGCGACCGATCGAGCCACGGCTCCGAGCGCGCCGAGGTGGAAGATCGTCTCGACGCCGCGGACCGCACGGGCGACCGCGACCGGATCCGCGATGGATCCTTCGATGAACTCCACGTCCGGGTTGACGTTCTCGCGACGGCCGGTGGCGAGGTCGTCGAGCACCGTGACCCGGTCGCCCCGAGCCACGAGCGCATCCACGAGATGAGATCCGATAAAGCCGGCGCCGCCGGTCACGAGCGTTTCCATGCGCGGCGGACCCTATCGGGGTGGTCAACCCTCAAGGCGCCGCTGTCGGGCGTCGATGATGGGGCGATTGCTCTCGACCAGAAGGCCACCGCTGCTCATGGACATCGACGCGCAGGTTGAGCTGCTCGCAGCACTACCCGATGCGGTCGTCCTGCTCGACGCAACCGCCACGGTGTGCTGGGGCAACGGAGCTGCCGAGCGAATGTTCGGCTGGAGCCTCGACGACGTCGTCGGCGGTTCGGCGCTGGATCTGATCCACCCCGACGACCACCAGTGGGCGGCCCGAGCACTGACGAGCGTGCAGGAGAAGTCGGTGGGGACGCTCATCGAGCTGCGGATCCGAGCCGTCGACGGGTGGCGGCTGTCCGAGATCATCGGCGCGCGATACGGCGATGGTGGCCTCATCGTCTCGATCAGGGACATCACCGAACGCCGTCGCTACGAAGTCGCCCACGGAGATGACTCGCGAATTCGCGCGCTCGTCCACAACGCCGCCGTGGTGACGTTGGTCGTGGGGGCCGACGGCGTGATCGAATCCGTCTCCAGCGCGGTGACTCGGATCACTGGGTTGGACCCCGAGTCCGTCGAGCACCAGCCCATCGCCCATCTCGTCGCCGACCCCGCCGACGCGCTGCGCTTGGACACCGCAATGCGCGACGCGCGTGTCGGCACGCCCTCCACGGTGGTGGTCGGGGTGACCACGTTCGGCGGAGACCGCGTGTTGCCGATGGAGTTGACGATCGTCAACCTGATCGACGACCCGACCGTCGAGGGGTACGTGATCTCGGCGCACGACGTGAGCGAGCGAGTGGCCGTCGAACGCGAGCTCCGGTCCGCGCTGTCGTTGCTGCAAGCGACGTTGGACTCCACGGCCGACGGCATCCTCGTCGTGGACTCCGAGAAAAACATCGCCGGCTTCAACCAGCGCTTCATCGACATGTGGCGCATCCCCGACGAGATCATCGAATCACGAGACGATCAGGCGGCGCTCGGTTGTGTCATCGGCCAACTCTCCGACCCTGAGGGGTTTCTCGCCAAGGTGCACGAGCTCTACGCCCAGCCGGACTCCGAGAGTTACGACATGCTGGAGTTCGTCGACGGCCGCGTGTTCGAGCGGTTCTCCCGGCCGCAGCGCGTCGACGGCCTGGTGGTGGGACGGGTCTGGAGCTTCCGTGACCTGACCCAACGCAAGCGGCTCGAAGACGAGCTGATCTACCGAGCATTCCACGACCAGCTCACGGGCCTGCCCAACAAGGCCAAGTTCTGCGATCGGCTCGAACACGCGGCGGAGCGATCTCGGCGGCTCACGACCGGCTACGCCGTGCTGTTCCTCGACGTCGACAACTTCAAGACCGTGAATGACAGCCTCGGCCACCAATCTGGTGACGAACTCCTGGTGGAGGCATCGGCCATCCTCACCTCGTGTCTTCGAGGCGCCGACACCGCCGCCCGCCTCGGCGGTGACGAGTTCGCGATCCTGATCGAAGATCTCGTCGAGCCGGAGGCCGCATGCCAGCTCGCCGAGCGCATCACCGAGGCGTTCCGACGTCCGTTCCGCATCTCGACCCGCGACGTGTTCGCGACGGTGAGTATCGGGATCGCGTACGGGTCCGGCGAATCGACGAGCGAACAGATCCTGCGTGACGCGGACCTCGCGATGTACACCGCGAAGGCACGCGGCAAGAACCGCCACGAGCTGTTCCAAGCCGAACAGCATGCTGCGGCACTGATCCGGGTGGACGTGGAGGCCGACCTCCACCGTGCCATCGAGCGCGACGAGCTCGTCCTCTTCTACCAACCAATGGTGAACACGAACAGCGGCCGGGTCGTCGCGGTCGAGGCCCTGGTGCGGTGGCAACATCCCACTCGCGGCTTCTTGTTGCCCGGCGCATTCGTCCCCCTGGCGGAGGAAGCCGGGCTCATGGACCTGATGGGGCGCCACATCCTGAACTCGGCGTGTCACCAGGCGCAGCGGTGGCAACACGAGGGCACCGGCGACCTGGCCGTGAGCGTCAACGTGTCACCCCGACAGCTGGCCGGCGATCACATCGTCGACGATGTTGCGGCCATCCTGGAGTCCAGCGGTCTGCCGGCCGCGCGGTTGATCCTCGAGATCACGGAGACGGCGATGATGCGCGAGACCGCCGTCGCCCGTCGAAACCTTCATGACCTGAAGTCGCTCGGCGTCATGCTTGCACTCGACGACTTCGGGACCGGCTACTCGTCACTGACGTACCTGCAGCAGTTTCCCATCGACATCGTGAAGATCGACAAGTCCTTCGTGGATTCGATCGCCGATCACGATGCCAATCACTCGCTCGCACCGGCCATCATCCAGCTCGCGCAGTCCCTGGGACTGCGGACCGTGGCCGAAGGCGTCGAGCATCCCCGCCAGCTCCAGCAGTTGCGTGCACTGGGGTGCGATCTCGTTCAAGGCTTTCTCCTCCACCGACCGCTGACCGTCGAGGCCGTCGACGATCTGCTCTCCTCCGCCGGGACCGACATGCTCGCGCCGGCGATCGCATCCTGAGGTCAAGCCGCGACGGTGACACCGACGGCCTGGATAGCTGACGGCTCGTCCGGGCGCGTGCGAGACTGCGCGCAATGGAGAAACCCAAAGCCCTCGTGACCGCGCCGTTCCGTGGCGGCGGACTCGACCTCCTCCGGACGCTGTGTTCCGACGTGGTGCTCGATCCGTGGATCGACCATCGACCGCTCCGGCTCTACAACTCCGAACAGCTCGCCGCACGCGTCGTCGAGGAGGGTGCGGATCTGTTGATCGTCGAGAGCGACAGTGTCAAGGGCCCGGTCCTCGAACTGCCCCTCGTCGCCATCGGCTCGTGTCGGGGCAATCCCACCAACGTCGACATCCACGGCGCTACGGCGCACGGCATCCCGGTGCTGCGAGCCCCGGGCCGGAACGCCGATGCGGTGGCCGAGATCACCGTGGGCCTGCTCTACGCCGTGAGTCGCGGCATCGTGGCGGCCGACATGGACGTACGCGCCGGCCAGGTCTACCGGGACGGCACCATTCCCTATCAGCGCTTTCGCGCGTGGGAGCTCGCCGGTCGTACCGCCGGGATCGTGGGTCTGGGTGCCGTGGGACGCGCCACGAAGTGGCGGTTCGAGGGCCTCGGCCTGAACGTCATCAGCTGTGATCCATTCGCGGCCGATGCCACTCATTCCCTCGACGATCTGCTTGCCATCGCCGATGTCGTCTCGCTGCATGCGGCGGTGACGCCTGAGAGTGAAGGGCTCATCGGCGCGGCCGAGTTCGGGAGGATGAAGGAAGGGGCGATCTTCCTCAACAGTGCTCGCGCCCAACTCCACGACACCGACGCGCTCGTCATGGCCCTCCAATCCGGCCAACTCGCGGGTGCCGCCCTCGATCATTTCGTCGGCGAGCACCTCGCCATCGACCACCCGTTGTGTTCGATGCCCAACGTTGTCCTCACCCCGCACATCGGCGGCGCCACGTGGGATACCGAGACGCGTCACTCCCAGTCCATCGCCGACGGCCTCGCGTCACTCTTCTCGGGCGGGCAGCCCGCCAACCTGGTCAACCCGGAAGTCGTGGAGCACCGATGACCCGACCCGCAACCGATGTGCCCGCAACCGATGTGCCCGCAACCGACGTGAAGGCGGCGGTGTTGTGGGCGGCGCAGGAGATGCTGCGGTCCGGGCTTGTCGAAGGGACCGCAGGGAACCTCGCGGCGCGGCTGCCGGATGGCAACGTGGTGCTCACGCCGAGCAGCCTGGACTATCTCGCCATGACGCTCGACGATCTCGTCGTCTGTGCACCGGACGGCACCGTGGTGGGCGGCCACCGCAGCCCCACGTCCGAGAAGCAACTCCACCTCACCGTGCTCAATGCCTATCCGGAGATCGGCGCCACCCTGCATTGCCACGCGAAGCACGTACAGATGTTCGCGATCACCCACCTCCCGATTCCGGCGGTCGTCGAGGAGTTCGACGTGTACGTCGGCGGCGACGTCGAGTGCTCGGACTATCGCGAGACCGGATCGCAGGAACTTGCGGACGAGGTGGCTCGGCGGGTCGCCGATCGCGCCGCCGTCGTCATGGCGAACCACGGCCTCTTCGCGTGCGGGAAGACGCCGAAGGATTCGCTCCACATCGCCGCGCTCGTCGAACGCACCGCCGAAGTGGTGTGGGGGGCCCGAGCCCTGGGGAACATCATCGGCGTGCCCGACGACATCGGGGCGAAGTACGCGTCCTATTACCGCTACGGCCGCACCGGGAAGTTCTGAGCCGACGCCCGAATCTCGGTTCCATCGACCGGATCCTCGGGATTCTCGATATCCGACTTCGGGTGGGCGCGGGTATCGCCGAGCAGTGCATCGGCGACGAGCAGGACAACCACTAACCACCCGAGCGTGCGAATCGCGCCGAAGAACGTGGGCCATTCGAAGGTCGGCGGGAACTTCGCGTAGATCTGTTTCGCGGCGATGTACGCGCCGCAGCCCGCGAGCGCAACCGCCGGCGCAGCTCGCAACGCGACCCGGGCCGTCCGATTCCATGCTGCGACAACGACCACCACAGCCACGATCATGCCGATTCGAGGGGCAACGGTGATCGCTCCGAACGCGCCGGTGAACGCCGCAGCCGCCGCGGTACGGACGAGGGACGGCCGCGCACTCCCCCGCACCCAGGGCATCCTCCAGGTGGCCGCGCCCGCATTGGACCACGCAGCTTCGGCCGGGACGGCGGCGCGGCTCGAACGCCGACGGCGGACCCCACCCACGAGCACCACCCCCAGACAGCCCATCACCACGACCCCGGAAACGCCGAGCGCCAGGTTCACCGTCCGTTGGGGCACCCACTCGAGTTCGACCTGGATCGGCTCCCCGTCGCGCGCCGCCAACCGCCAGCCGTTGGCGAACCCGTTCACCAACGTGGACTCGCCGAGATCCTTGCCGTCCACGGTGGCATGCCAACCCGAGTTCTCGCTCTGCCCGAGGACGAACCAGAACGCCTTCGTCGCATCGCGCACCTCGGCGCGCACCGTCGTGGCGGTCTGGGACTTCACCACCACCCGCGGCGGTGCCGGTGACGCCGGCAGCTCCAGCGCCACCGCTGCGCCGGCTCCGAGCGCGGCGGCCCGGCCGTCGGCTCCGCTGGCGAGGGTGATGCGATCGAGGTTCCATCCCGAACGATCACCGCGCCCGGTGCGGATCTCATGGGCACCGGCGGTGAGTGACACCTCGGGCCGCTCCGAGCCCCGGCACCGCTCCACCCGCAGGGGTTCCAACGCGAGCGCGGCGGCGGCGGAGCCGCGCAGGCGAGCCGCGACCGGTTGCCCGTCGACAATGAGCAGATCATCGCGGCACTCACTGGGAATCGTTTCTGCCACCCGAACCGGGGCGAGGCCCGGGATGCCGAGCTCCGCAATCCCCACCGGCATCGTCTGATCGCATTCGCAGAACCACTCGCGAGTGGTCACCGCTCGGATCGCGTCGATGGTGAACGTGAACCGGGTACCGGTCAGGGCCGGGAACGAGACCGGGACCGGCACGGCCGCATCGCGTTCCGCGACGTCGGCGACGGCGGGGAGGTCGACGGTTCGGACTTCACCGGCCTGGTTGCTGATGTCGAGGCGCGTGGGAACCGAGTGCAACCCGTCGGCGACCACCTGGAGATCGAGGCGATCAATGGTCCGCGGCATCGGCGTGGTCACCGAAACCGACTGACCGACGACGTCCGCGAACGGTGTGACCCACGCGGTTGCCGGGTCGCCGTCCACCGCGGCCGTCGCGCGGAACCGCGGCGCACCAGGAAGGCGCGCCGATGCCGTGACCGCGGTGTCGCCTCGGTACCCGAGGATCCGATCAACGACCACGTCCGGTGCCCACGAGGAGAGCCGGGCCTCGGCGCCGATCCCGAAGTCCCGCGCGGTCGGCACCTCGATCTGGCGGGTGATCGCAAGCTCCGGATCGCGTCGGGGTGGCACCGGAATCACCCGCTCGCGGCTCATGACGTACGCGAGCGGATGGGACGCCGACTGGTCGCCGACGGCATTCACGAGATCGGTCGGGAGAACCGTCACTTCCCGAACCCGCACCGGCGTGTCGGCGTCCTGGAGCCGGATTTCGGCGAAGCCCACCGGGTCCACCCCGCCGTAGTTCCGAAGCTGCCCGAGGTTGGTGTCACGAATCTCGATCGTCAAGGTGGAAAAGCGACGAGACGGGAATCTGATCGTCTCACCGGTCCGCGTGCGCGACGCCGGGCCGAGGTCCGCCGTGATCGGATCGCCACCGTCGAAGCGCAACACCGCGCGGGTGATCCACCGACCGCGCGGCGGGCGCATCACCTGCACGAGATTCACGTGATCGGTGGTGATCGGATCGGTGGTCTCCACCAGAATCTGATCACCGGTCACATCGTCGAATGCGCCGGTGCGCCACGCAGTTCTCGTGTCCCCGTCGAACGCCCGGGCCGGCCGATCCTCGGGGGTGTAGGTGATCGGGTTGCCGTAGCTGGTCGCCCCGACGCGACGCGCGCCACGAAGTTCCACCGTCGTCGATGCGGACCGGGGCGCGTCCGGGAACAGATCGAGGCGGGCGTCCGATTCGTCGAAGGCGATCGGGTGGTTGCCGGGGCCTTCGGTGTAGCCGACGGTGTCGGTGACCGTGCTCCAGCGGCGGGCCCGGAGCCGGTTCGTGTCCGTCACGACCAGCGGCGAACCCGGTTCCAGGTGGCGGACGATGGAGCGGGCATCGAAGGCCGCCGAGTTCAGCACCACCACGTTCGGATCGATGGCACCGATCGACGCCAGATCGACGATGCCGTCACCGTCGCCGGAGAGGAGCAGCGGCCGATCGGCGCCTGCGGCGCGCACGATCGGTGATTGGCGCGTGAGGCGATAGACGTCGACCGGCGGCGGGGCGGGGAGCCGGCGCTGCGCTCCGAGAGCTTGTTCGTCGTTGAACGGGTACTGGGCGAGTTCGGCGGAGTCCGGCCGTCCGAAGCTGCCGACGCGGGTGATCCCCGGTGGTGGCGGGGTGAAGAGGGCTTCGGCGAACTCCGGACGCAGGACGCGATACCGCTCGAACTGAATGTCGTTGCGCAGGACGTAGTCGCCGACCCCCATCAGCTGGGCCATCGGGACGAGCGCGCTCGGGGGGAGGTTCCGATCCTGCACTCGGAGGTCGAATGCGTTGAGCAGGTTCGCCGACGCCGGTGACCCGTACGGGATCAGCTCGCGCGCCACGTAGGGACGGTCCATCAGTCCGGGGGTAATCGGGTCCACGGTGTTTCCCCACCGGTAGGACGCGAAGTCCGCACCCGGAAGTTCGAGGACCCGGGTACCCGGCGGTTGCGCGTCCAGTGCCCGGGTCGCCGCGTGCCAGTAGCCCGGCACATCTTCGCCGCGCTGCAGGTTGGTGCCGTAGAACGTGCCGTTCCAGAGCGCAGGCAGGTTGACGACGATGAGGATGCCGACGACCACCGGAATCGCGATCCGCACCGGCATCCGCACCAACTGGACGGCCCCAAATCGCGCGACGAATGCATTGATTCCGGCCGCCAACAGTCCGGCGAGTCCGAAGATGACGAGCGGAGTGGCTCGACCCGTACTCCGGAGCGCAAAGGCCGCGGTCGACGTCGCGGCGGCCTCCTTGAACCACGCGCCGAGCGGTGTGGGACTGTCGTAGGGATGCGCGCCCACCGCGATCACCACCCCCACCACGACGGTGGACACGAAGAAGCTGCGGTACTTCCACGTGACGAAGAACCCACTGGCCAACGCGAGCACCGGTATTCCGTAGCTGATGAGGATGATGAGCGGTCGTTGCGTGTACGTGGGTCCGGCCTCGATCCACGGGCCCAGCTTGTCCTTGCCGTAGAAGAACCAATAGCCGAGACCCCGCAGGATCTCGTTCGGCAGCGAGGTGCGCGAGACCGCACGGAGCGTCTCGGTGAACTTCAAGATGTTGATGCCGTACGCACCCTGTGCCCAGAGTCCGGCGATCCACCACATCGATGCGCCGACGGTCAGGACCCCGAACCGCAGCGCCGTGGAAACCGCGCGCCCGATCCTGATGTCGCGCGTGATGAACACGGCATGCGCGAGCCACAGCAGCGGCGCCAGTCCGATGAAGACGAGTGCGGTGGCGTTCACACCTCCGATGATTTGCACGATCAACGCGAACCAGGCAGCGTGGCGCCATCCGCCCACGCGCAAACCGCGGATCAACAATCCGAGCAACCAGGGAAGACCGGCCCAGGGCAACAACAACACCGAGATCCGCGCGGCGTAGTCGAGCGAATACGGACTGAGCATGAACGCCAGCGCGCCGACGACGGCGCCCGCTCCCGTCAATCCCAGCGTGCGGAAGAGGAACAGCATCCCGAGCCCGGCGGAGAAGAGGATCGAGCCGAGCCAGAGTCGTTGGGCGATCCAATCAGCCGAGCCGACAATTTCGAAGAGCCAGTAGAACGGCCCCATCGGGAACAAGTAGCCGATGTTCTGGTGGGTGACGGTTCCGAAGCCGATGTTCGGGTCCCACATTGACCACGCGCGTTCGAGCAAGCGGGCGGGATCGAGGTAGAGGTATTGCTTGGTGTCCGCCGCGACCCGGCCAGTGGCGCTCGCGAGGACCGGAAGGTAGGCCAGCGCGGCGAGGAGCAGGTATCCGATTCGCCGCCGGCCGAGGGTGCTCCGTCCCCCGGGCGGCGCCGTCTCCGCCTCCGTGGGCGGATCCGTCACGAGCGCCCTCGACGGCGCAATGCCTCGGCGGCGAGCACTTCGAGGGTGCCGCGCGCGGTGGCGGCCCAGGTGAACTGCTCGGCGTGCCGCAGCGCGCCCGCGGTCAGGCGGGCCCGGAGTTCGCCATCGGCGAGCACTCGGTCCAAGCCGTCGACGAGTTCGTCCGGGCTGTTGGCGAGCAGGCCCGAGCGACCTTCGGCCACCGCGTCGGAGTGACCCGCGATCCGAGTCACCACCGCCGGCGTCCCACACGCGGCGGCTTCGGTGACGGTCATTCCCCAACCTTCGCGCGCCGACGCGCTCGTGAGGATCCAGGCCCGGCGGTACAGGTCGATGACCTCGTCGTCGGAGATCCGGCCCGGTAGGTGGATGTAGCGCTCCGCCTCGGCTTCGTGAATCTGGGTCTCGAGCTGTTCGCGGCGGTATCCCTCTCCGACGATGACCGCTTCCATGCTGGGATGGCGGGCGTGAAGCTTCACCAGCGCGTCAACGAGAACGTCGAACTGCTTCACCGGCACCAACCGACCTACCGCGACGACGAGCGGCGTCGGTGACTTCTCCCCGAGGGGCGAGAACCGAGGGTCGATTCCGGGCGGGACTACATGCACCATCGACGGCTTGAACTTCAGATCGTCGACGAGTTCGTGCTTCGACGAGTTGGACAACGTGACGACGGGCGTCCGGCGATAGAACTTCGGCGCGATGGTGGATTCGAGCGTACGACCGACCGCGGCGAGTTTGGGCGGCAAGGTCATGTTCCACATGTCCGCGTGGACGTGGTGCAACCAGGTGACGTGGGGGGTCCGCGCCCAGACCGGCGACATGAACGGCATGCCGTTCCAGATCTCGACCAGACCGTCCCGGCCGCCGTGCCAGCCCATCATCTCCGAGAACGCGGCCCGGGGAAACACCATGTATCGACCGGCCTTGCGGATCACGCGGTAGCCGTTCCGCCAGCTCATCTGAGGCTGACCGGCGGCGAAGGAAGTCCGCATGGTGACTTCGATACCGGCTTCGGCCCAGAGTCGGGCGACGGTGGACGCGTGCACCTCGGATCCGCCGGCCTCGGGGTCGTCGAGATCGCGCCACGCCAGCATCGCGACCCGCGCCAGACCCGCTTCCGCGGCAAGGTCGCCCAACTTGGCGATTTCGGCCGTGGTCGCGAGACCTTCGAGATCAGCCATCTGCGTGTCTCCCCCAACGCGCCGCCCATGCGGAGCAGCCCGATATTCTAAGCGGCCCGCGGTCCGACGCGGACCCTGCCACCGGTGCGCCGGGTGCGGCAGCCGACGACTCGCAACCCCGAAGGACCCCGTGGTCAAGCTCACCGGTGAACGCCCGATGGAAGGGCACACGCCCGATTCCCTGCTCGCCCTCCACGATGCCGGCTACCGGGAAGTCATCGCCCGACTCGGCACCGGACGGATCCTGGACGTGGGATGTGGCGTCGGGATGGAGACGGCTCGGTTCTGCGGCCCCGGACGGCGAGTGGTGGGGGTCGACTACGACGCCGCCACCGCGGCGCTCGCCCGATCGGATTTCGGTCCGGGCGGCCCGCGCGGGACCGACGCCGAGTTCGTCGCCATGGACGGAGGAAGCCTCGGGTTCCGGTCCGCCAGCTTCGACGCCGTGTGCTCCTCGCACATCATCGAACACTTCGTCATGCCCGAGAATCATGCGGCCGAGTTGGCTCGGGTCTGCACCGACGACGGCACCGCGTTCGTGATCACTCCCAACCGACCTGCGGACTTCGAGAACCCGTTCCACGTCTACTTGTTCGAGGCCGATCACCTCGCGTCGTTGCTGCAGTTGTTCTTCGAGGATGTCGAGGTCATCGGACTCGAGGGCGACGATGTGTTGCGGGCGGATTTCGCGGCCCGGCGATCGAGTGGCGAGAAGCTCCTCAAACTCGACGTGTTGAAGTTGCGCCAACGGATGCCCCGCAGTTGGTACGTGTGGTCCTACGAGCACGCACTCCCCGTCGTCTACAAGGTGCTCGGCTCGGGCAACACCGGAATCGGCTCCGGACTCGACGACTCTCACTTCTTCGCCACCGACACGATCGAGCCCACCACGCCGGTCCTCTTCGCGATCGCCCGTAAGCCCCGCCGGTTCCCCACTCCGCACTAGGCCGTGAGTACGGAGGCGCACCCGGCGACGGCGAGTCCGCACCAGGCGGTCGGCTCGCGGTTCACCGTCGCGCTGGCGGTGATCGCTGCGTTCGCCGCGATCATCCGGGTCCTCGTTGTCGTCATCGTCGATCCTCAGGTCCCCGAACTCGGCGACGCGAGCGCATACCACTTGCTCGCCAACCACCTCGCGGACGGCCGCGGCTACATCCGACCCTTCGACCTCATCCGCTTCGACCTGGTAGTCCCCACTGCGGAGTATCCGCCGCTCCATCCGTTCGTGCTGTCTCTGTTCGCGCGGCTCGGACTCCGCAGCGTGGAGGCACAACGACTCGGTCTCACCGCAGTCGGGACCACAACGGTCGCCCTCGTGGGGCTGGTCGGTCGCCAGATCGGCGGGACCCGGGTGGGACTCATCGCCGCGGCACTCGCGGCGGTGTCACCAATGATGTTCCTCCCCGAGGCCACGCTCATGAGCGAAGCGCTCTTCGTGTTCCTCGTCACGCTCGCGCTCTACTTCGCCGGCCGGGTGCGAGCAGCGCCGAGCCTGGGCGGATTTGCGGGGTTGGGTTTGGTGCTCGGACTCGCCGTGCTCACCCGCGCCGAAGCCGGTGTGCTCGCACTCCTCCTCGTGGTGCCGCTTGCGGTACGGGCCGAGGGCCGAGCGCCGGCGACTCGGGGCCGGCGCGTGACGTTCGCCGCTGTGGGGCTCCTGATGGTGGGCGCCGTCGTCGTGCCCTGGACGGTGCGAAACCAGAACACCTTCGACGCGTTCGTGCCGGTGTCGAACAACCTCGGAACTGCACTCGCCGGTGCGAACTGCCCGCTGACGTACTCCGGGCCTACCCTCGGTTTCTGGCGCTCGACCTTCGGCTCGGATGACGCCGATTCGGGGCAGTGCTTCACCGGCTTCAACGGTCGCCAACCTCGGTTCAACGAAGCCACTGCGGCCGGCGCGGCGCGCAAGGAGGGCGTCGACTTCGCTCGCGATCATCTGGGCGACTTGCCGAAGGTGGCGGTGGCACGTCTGCTCCGCACGGCCGGCGTGTTCCGCCCCAGCCAGCAGATCGAACTCGAGGCACTTGAAGGGCGGCCGCTCGGATGGGAGCGCGCCGGCACGTACCTGGACTGGGTGCTGTATCCCTTCGCCGCAGTCGGCCTGGTTCTACTCGTGCGACGACGGTCGCCCGCGTGGCCACTCGTCGCCGCGGTCGTGAGCGTCATGGTTTCGACTTTGCTCACCTACGGGAACCAACGGTTCCGGATCGGGGCCGAACCGACGCTTCTCATCACCGCCGCCACCACCTTCGGTTCAATCGGATCTTGGTTCGGATCTCGTCTCGATCTTCGTCGCCGACCGACGCCCCGAACCGATCCGACCGGGTCCTAAGATCGGACCCTCATGCTCTGGTTGGAACGCCGCGTCGTCATGGCTCTCGCCGGACCCGACGACGAGCGCACCGGCGGCGCCATCACCCAGTTCGTCGGATCGTCCTTCGATGCGATGCCCCAACACCTCCGGCTGGGCGTCGTGGGCGAGTCGATCCTGCTCGGCGCCTACGTCCGGGTGCGCCACGGACTCGATCCCGACCGTGAGGTGATCCTGGCGTCGATTCAGCAGTGGGAACACCACCCGATCGGAGTGATCCGCCAGTACGCGCGCCTGCTCTCGTCGTTGGTGATCTTCGCCCAGCAGGAGACGATCGACGCATGAGCCGGGTCATCGATACCGAGGTGCTGATCATCGGGTCCGGCGCCGGTGGCGCAGTGACCGCGGCGCGGCTCGCGGAGGCGGGACGCTCGGTCCTCGTGGTCGAAGAGGGACCCTGGTACGACCCGGATGCGCACGAACCGTCGTCGTTGGAGGAGTTCACCGCACGCTATCGACACCAAGGCGCGTGTGCCGCGCTCGGGAGCCCGGGAATCGCCTTCGCTGAAGGACGCTGTGTCGGTGGCAGCACCGAGATCAACATGGGGCTGTACCACCGCCTCCCGAATCACTTTGCCGCGGCCTGGCGCCGGAAGTACGCAATCGCAGACTTCGACGAGGCCACCCTCGATCGGTACGCAACCGACATCGAGAAGACGGTGACCGTCTCGTACCTCCCGGGCGAGGCCCCGCCGTCGTCGAGGGTGCTCGAACAGGGTTCCGCGGCGCTCGGCTGGCACAGCGTGGAGTTCGCGCGCGTCTTTGCCTACGACGACAAGGGTCGGGGCACCAAGCAAACGATGTCCCGGACGATGATCCCGAAGGCGGTGGCTGCCGGTGCAATCATCCAACCCGATTGCACCGTCCTCAAGCTCGACCGTGACGGGCGGCGGGTCACCGGCGCAACGGCGAGTCTCCGACATCCGGACGGCAGTACCGAGACCGTGACCCTGCGCGCCGAGCACGTCTTCGTCTGCGGGGGCGCGATTCAGTCACCGACGCTCCTGCAACGCAGCGGATTACGACGGAACATCGGATCGGGATTGAAGTTCCACCCCACCGTGAAGGTCGCGGCTCGCTTCGGTCGCCCCTACGACCACGATGAGGTACCGGTCCACCGGGTCACCGAGTTCGATCCGTTCCTCACGATCGGTGGCTCGGCCAGCCGCCGGGGTCACGTGGCCCTCGCGGTCGCCGACGCGGCGCCGCGCGATCTGGACCGCGTGCTCGACGAGTGGCGGAACGTAGTCGTGTACTACGCCGCGATTCGCAGCGTCGGCAGTGGGCGGGTTCTTGCGATTCCCGGCCTGCGCGCCCCACTCGTGACCTATGCCCTCACCGACTCCGATCTCAGCCGACTCGCCCGCGGTCTCGTGCATCTCGGTGAGGTGTTGCTCGCAGCCGGCGCACTCGAGCTGTTTCCCTCGATCGCCGGCGGTCCGATCGTGCGCACCCGTGCCGATCTCGGCCTGTGGTGGGACGCCCTCACCCGCTCACGCTCGAATCTGATGACCGTGCATCTCACCAGCACCGTGCGCATGGGTGACGCGAGCGACCTCACCGGCACAGACAGCTACGGCCGAGTCTGGGACACCGACAACCTCCGCGTGAACGATGCTTCGTTACTCCCGGACGCGCCCGGTGTGAACCCGCAGGCCGCGGTCATGATGATCGCCGCCCGCAACGCCGACGCGTTCCTCGCCACCTGACGGGACTCGGTGAGCGGGCAGGTGGAACTCATTCGCCTGACTCAGAGCGGCAGGCGCTTCACCATCGCGAGCAGGCCGAGTTTTGCCGGCGACTGGTGGTGGGACTTTCCCGCACCGCCGAGCGTCGTCCGGTTGCGCAGGAACCATTCGTAGGAATCGATGACCGCGGACGCGTTCGAGTGGGTGGGCTCCCACCCGAGTTCGTGCTCGGCCTTGCTCACGTCGAACCAGAGCGATTCGCCGTAGAGGAGCCAGTGGTACGGAGCGAAGGGAACCAGCGAGGACTGGCCCAACACCTTCATCGCCATCTGGGCGGACTTCGACGGGAGTCCGACCACGTGGGAGCCGGTCCCGGCGTG
>JANPMG010000121.1:0-2244 GCA_031422675.1 Acidimicrobiia bacterium
CGCTGAAGGCTGCCCTCGATACGAACGCGGACGGCGACATCGAATGCGACGAGATCAACCAGATCGTCAAGAACCCGGTGGTGTACCTGACGAACAGCGCGCTGTTCCCGCCCGGCACGCGGGCGAAGCTCGACGCCGACATGCATCTGATCAACGGCGTGGATCCCGACAGCAGCGAGGCGGCCGGCACCACCATCACGCTCGACGGGGCCGATGACGACGTCAACGGGTACTACCGAAACTACGACCCGGAGCGGTTCGCACCGCTGAAGAACACCACCACGCTGGCCAAGCTGGCGCTCCTCGACGAGAACGGCCTGAATCTCTTCTTCAAGGCCAAGGCCGGAGGCAACGTCGCGGCGCTCGGGAATCTCTTCCCGGCGTACACTTCGCAGGACGATCCGCTCATGCTCACACTGGGCACGTCGACGAAGGTGTCGTGGCCGGTGCCCAACAACGTCATGATGGGGGTCGGCGGGCCGGGCTGGCTGAAGTCGTTCGACGCCGAGTATCAGTTCCGACTCCGCTCGCCCAACGACGGACGCTCCTACGGGAACGGCACGATGGCGTTCTGGAGCGATTGCGTGTCCCGTGATCGCGTCATCCGCAACGTCTTCGCGCAACCGGTCACCGGAAGCGACGCGTTCGCGGACAGCGCCGACGATCCTCCGAAGGGGCGCTCCGATGCGACCGCGCCAACCTCCAGCAGCTCGCTGTCTGGACCGAACGTCACGAACGGCGGGAACACGTACGTCTCGGGCGCGACCCAGATCGCGATCACGTCGTCTGACGATTACTGGTCGAAGTCCGACGTGCGCGTCTCGAGCCGGACGTTCCCGGAGGGAACCACACCGCCCGCATACGGATCCGGCGTCCCCGCGGACCCGGCTGCCTTCTCGCTGTCCGGCGCCGACGGCCCCCGGCTCGTGCAGTTCTTCGGGACTGATGGCAAGGGCCGCTGCAACCAGGAAGCCCAACAGTCGCGCGCGGTGACGTTGGACAACACGCCCCCCGACATCACCGTGCTGAGCCCGACACCCCCGGGCCCGGCCGACTACCTGTCGGACCGCTTCTTGCCGCTGAACTTCACCGCCACTGACGCCAGAGCCGGGGTGGATGCGACGACGCGGCGTCACTTCGCGGACGGCACCGAGGTGTCGCCGATCCCGACCACGATCGATCTATTCGATTACCCGGCGGGGGTCCACGTCTACCGGGCTCGAGTCGCGGATCTCCTCGGCAACGTGGCGACCCGCGATGTTCCGTGGCGAACCACGGTCACGTTCGCGAGTCTTCGTGCGAACCTGACGAAGGCGTACTCCGTGCGGAAGTGCCTCTCGGGTGATTCGCTGTACAAGTCGCTGTCGGTGATGCTTCGTGTGGCCGAGGATGCAGATCTTCGTGGAAACGACGGCGCGTCCGACAAGACTCTCGGAGCGTTCCGCGAGGACATTCAGAACAACATCCCGAAGAAGGTGACCGCCTACTGTGGAAATGTCCTGAGGACCAACGCCGCGGCGCTTCAAGCTGCGATTCCGTAGCCGGCAGCACCGAACGGAGCCGGGGTGCATGCTGATCTGCATGTTGGAGTACGAGCGTGAGGATCGATGGGTCGACGCATGATCGCCGTGCTGCTCGACCTTCCGGGTTCGGGGCCGACACGTGGAGCAACTTCGAAGTGATGTGCATCGTTGTGCGGCTTGAGCCGACGTCGTGAGGCGATTGGCGTTCAGGGCTCGCGTGATCGTGGCGGCAACTGTCGCTCTGGCCCGGGTGCTGTTGCGGCGGCCGTTCCGCGGGCCCGCGCAACCGACCTGGACGTGGACCGAAGAGCTTTTCGTCGCGGCGTCGCGCGCGGCACTGGTGGCGAGTGGCTGGGACGTCGAGTTGATGGGTCCCCGCACCCGAGGACTGACGCCGCCACTTGGCCGGCATACCAGCCGTGAGCTCACGGTTGAGGACGTTGACCTGTGTGGTATTCGAGCTGAGCGCTACTGCCCGAGGGCGCGGCCGTCCGGAACGATCTTGCGGTTTCACGGCGGTGGCTTCGTCACCGGCAGCGCCCGGATGGAACGACGCGTCGCCGCGGAGCTCGCCGTGTTCTCGAACTGCGACACCTTCGGCATCACCTACCGACTCGCGCCGAAGCACCCATACCCCGCCGCACTGGACGACGCGATCACCGCCTACCGAGCCCTCCTCGAGCGCGGAGCCGATCCTGCGACCACGCTGCTTTTCGGCGGA
>JANPMG010000122.1:0-17689 GCA_031422675.1 Acidimicrobiia bacterium
CCGCGGTTCGTACAACGGGCCCGCGGCATCGACCACACGATCGTCAACGGCACACCCTTCCTCGACCACGGCGAACATACCGGCGCCCTCACCGGCCGCCTCCTACGCAGCACCGACTGACCCCGCACCGCCCCCACCTCGATCTTCGTGCAGTTTGCCGAGCCCGGGACCCGCAAAGTGCACGAAAGTCGGGACCTGATCGGGCGGGGCGTTTCCGCCGCGGCCACCCCAGTCCCCCGGTCAGATTCCGAGGCGCGCGAGGTGTTCGTCGGGCGCGTTGAGATCCGCCAACGCGACCCGCAATAGTTCGATCATCTCGGTCTCGACCGACGTGCCGACGCGATTCTCCTGCTCGTCCGGATCGACGCCGAGGTCGTAGAGCTCATGGCGGTCCACTGCGGCGCGCCCCACCCAGAACGGGAGGCGGTCGCCGGCCGCGAACGGCTGGCGGATCACGGGAATCTGCGATCCCGGCATGCGGTCCAACCACGCGCGGTCGTCAGGATCAGGCAACCCGACGATACCGGCAATGTGAAGCGGCATGGTCGACCAACGGTTCGACCACATCGAAAGTGGAAACAGGTCGCCGCTCGGTCCGCGCGCGTACTTGCGCACACCGTCGGTGATCTGCACCCAATTGCCGAACACGCCGCCGACGGCCCAGTCGCGCACGGTGTCGGCTGCGCCGGTGAGCAGCGGCGCCAACGAGACGCCGTGCGTCGGATGATCGACGCGAGCGTCGAACGCGTCGGCAATCGTGGCGAAGAGGTCCACATTGGTGGTCAGCGCGTCGCACGTTCCACCACCGGATCGGCCGGGCCACGCGATCATCAGTGGCGTGTGACCCAGGGGTTCGTAGTTCGGCACTCCGGGCTTGCCCCACAGGTCCCGGCCGGCGCGCACCTCACCGAGGTAGTGGCCGTGATCCGTGCAGACGATCAGCGCGGTGTCTGCCCAAAGGTTCGCGGCATCGAACTCGGCGAGGACGGCGCCGAACCAGTGGTCGATCATCGAGAGCTTCGAGCCGTAGTTGGCGCGCACGTGTCGGCCTTCCCACTCGGTCAGCTGACCGCGTGAGATCGCGCCGTCGGCGTACGGCGGCCAGATCAACATCTCGCCGTCCCACGGTTCGTCCTCGTACCGGCCGACCCACGGCGCGGGCGTGTCGAACGGTTCGTGCGGATCGAACTCGTCGACGAATAAGAACCAACGATCGTGATGCGGTGCCGCATCGCGCAGGAATCGTGCGGCTTCGGTCATCGTGCGCGGCCCGGGGAAGTCCTCCTCGGACCGGAAGAACGTGCGGGAACGGTCATAGCCACGGTGGATCGCCGAGGTTCCGAAGACCTGCTCGTAGAACCAACCCGCGGACCGCGCCGGCAGCGTGGGCGTGCCGATCCAACTCGGATCCGCGTGCGTCCGCCACTGATCGCCTTCGTGGCCGCGCACGTACTCCCAGCCGTCGAAGTCGGTGTGGAAGTTCTCACCACCGGTCTCGAACAGGTGCGGGTGATCGGTGACGAGCGCGGTCGTGACGCCCTGCGCGCCGAGTACCCGCGTGATCGGTTGTTCCCAGAGCTCGATCGAACCCCACGGCTTCCACAGGAAGTCCAGCGCGCCCACGAGAATGTCGTGGCGGGCGGGGAGGCACGGCAACGAGCCGGTCACGTGGTTGGTGAACCGAGTGGCGCGTTCGGAGGCGAACCGGTCCAGGTTCGGCGTTTCGAACTCGGCGCCGCCGTAGGCACCGAGCAGGTGCCGGTTCAGCGAATCGAGCAGCACCACGCACACGTTGGTGGGACCGGCAGTCTCGACGCGATCAAGTTCCATCGACCACCCTCGGGTTCGAGACGACGGGTCAGGTGCTGCGGGCGCGTCGCGTACGACGAAGGTAGAGCACTCCACCTGCGAGCGCGGCGGCCACGACCCCGAACATCGCGAGCGAGCCGGCCCCGCCGCCGCTCCCGCCGCCGTTCGACGGGTCCAGCGGCCCCGACGCGACGCGCGCCGGTGCGCCTCGGGACGCCTGCTTGCCGCCGACCGCGGTCGAAGGTTTCGGGTCGGCCCCGGTGGGGCTCGGCATCGTGGTGGAGGACGTGAGCGCATTCGGGTCCGCCACCGCAGTAACGCCCGACGCGGGAGCCGGACCGCCGACCACGGGAGCAGTTCCCCCGTTCACCGGCGGGGTCGGACCACCCGCAGCCCCACCGGTGGGCGCGGTGGGAGGCGGCGGCGGAGGCGGGGCGACAGTGGTGGTCGTGGGCGGCGGGGGAACGGCCGACCATGCCGGCGCCTGACCGGTGCCGAACTTCCAGCCCTCCACGTCGCCGTTCCGGACCTGCACCGACCCGGCGCCGGCGCGTGAGTACGTGAACCACGAGGTGCCGCTCGGGGCGCGGAAGTATGCCCAGTAGCGGTTGTCGCCGTCGGCACCGCCGAGACAGCCCGGACCGGCATCCCGCCCGACACCGAAGAGGCGGCACACCGCGCCGCCTTGACCTGCGTACGAGTAGAGGACCGGGTTCGCCCCCGCGAGCTCCAACGCGCGAATACCAGTCACCGAATCTTCGGTGAACGTGATGGTCTGGCGGTAGGTCGTGGCACCGGTGTCCACCACCACGAGGGCACGATTCGGGCCCGCCGCGGGCGCCGGTGCCGAGGAAAGAACATTGAACCCGCCCGCGGCGAGCAGGACCGCGAGACCGAGTGAGCGCCAACGAGCCATGGATCCTCCGTGGGCCCCTCTCCACGAGGGCCCCTCATCGTCATCCCGAAAGGAACGGATACACCGGTGGCCCGGCGGAACGCGGCGGTGGTCCTGGCTCACGACCCCGGACACGGCTGGTGTCTGGGGACGCTCACAGTTGCGGGTCAGCGCCGGTCTCCCACCGGCTTCCTCCACCCACCGGACGGGATCGACCCGTCCGGTTGAGCCGCGCCCACCATCCGGGGTTGGGCGCGACCGCGTTCGGTCGGGCACCCTAGGGGAATGCATCGGCCCGCGGCAACGCCGCGTCCCTTCCACTCGATCGCCTGGTTGGTGTGGTCGTTGGCGGCGGCGGCGTGCGTGCAACTTGCCCCGAGCCCGGTGTACGTGGCTCTCGCGATCGGGATTGCGTGGCTCGTCGTGGAGGCCCATGCGGCCGACGGTCCGTACCGGCGCGCCTTCCCTGCCCTCATCGCGGTCGGCGTTGCGTTCGGTCTCATCCGGGTGGTGATCGCCGCGCTGACCACGCACAATGGCGTCGACGTGCTCTTCACGGTGCCGCAGGCAACGCTGCCGGACATCCTCGGCGGGTTCACCGTCGGCGGAACGGTAGAGGCCGGCGTCGTTCTCCATTCACTCGCGAGCAGCTTCACCGTGGTGGGGGTCATGGCCGTCTTCGGCGCCGCGAACGCGATCTGGTCGCATTACGAGCTGGTGCAATCGACGCCGCGCGCGTTCCATGAACTCGGCGTGGTCATCACCGTGGCGCTGGCGTTCGTCCCCGCCACCATCGAGTCCATCGGTGCCGTGCGGGAAGCCGACCGCGCCCGCACCGGCGGCCACCCGGTCCGGCGCGGGCGGGTGTTGCGGACCGCGCTGCCGGTGCTCGAACGGGGGATGGAACGCGCGGTGGCGCTGTCCGAGTCCATGGACGCGCGCGGTTTCGGTGCCGGGCGCGCGTCGGCGGTCGAGGTGCGATCAGGGTGGTTGTCGCTCCTGGCCATGGGTGCACTCGGTGGCACGTTCGTCGCGTTGATCGGACGCGAAACGGGGATCGCGTTGGCGTGCGCCGGCGCCGGAGCCGGGCTGCTGCTCGCCGCGGTGATCAGCGGGTCGCGCGGCGTGCAGCGCCAGCACTACCGCCGGCGGCGGTTGGCCCTCACCGACTGGCTCCTCGTGGGCGCCGCGCTCGTCGCACCCGCCACCCTCGGTGTCCTCACTGCGATCGGCAATTCGTCGCTGGCCTGGTACGCGAGCCCGTTGGGCTGGCCGCGGTTCGACGTGACCGTTGCGCTCGCGTTCGTTCCGCTGCTCGCACCGCTCCTCCTGCTCCCCCACGCGGCCCCGACGCCGCCCACTGCCGTCCGTCCGAAACCGACCGCCGCGCTCGTGGGCGCCGCCGGACCACGAGGACAGTCGTGAGCGGAGCGGAGACAGGCACATACACGCAGCCGACGAGCCAGCGGAGCGGGGCCCGTCCGGCCCGGCCCGCAGGGCCAAGAGGACAGTCGTGAGCGCGGCGCTCACGTACTCGGGTGTGAGTTTCGGGTATCCGGACTCGCCACTCGCGCTCGACGATGTCGACCTCGCGGTGGCCGCGGGTGACGTCGTCCTCGTGATCGGATCGTCGGGCTCGGGCAAGAGCACGCTGCTGCGCTGTGCGAACGGTCTCGTACCCCACGCCAGCGGCGGCCGGTTCAGTGGCGACGTCACCGTCGGCGGACACTCCACACGCGGTCTCCATCCGCGCGATCTCGCCGCGTTGGTGGGCTTCGTCCACCAGGATCCCGAAGCGCAGTTCGTGATCGACCGCGTCGAGTCCGACATCGCGTTCGGGCTCGAGAATCTCGGGACCGATCCGATCGCGATGCGCCGCCGCGTCGAAGAAGTTCTCGACGCGCTCGGGGTGGCGCATCTTCGCGATCGCAATCCGGCCTCGCTTTCCGGCGGCGAGCGCCAACGATGCGCGATCGCCGGCGCGCTGGTCACCGCGCCGTCGATCCTGGTGCTCGACGAACCCACCAGCCAACTGGACCCGCAGGGCGCGGAGGACGTGCTCGCGGCCGTGGCCCGGTTGAACGCGGAGCTGGGGACCACGGTGGTGATTGCGGAGCACCGGCTCGAACGCGCCGCACCGATCGCCGATCTCGCAGTCCTGGTCGAACACGGACGCGTTTCCCAACCCGGGTCGACCGGCGCGGTCCTGGCCACGTACCCCGGTGCACCGGCCGTGACGCTCCTCGGCCGGGCGTTGGGATGGGATCCGCCACCCCTGACCGTTCGCGACGCGCGCCGGCACGCGCAGTACGAGTACATACCCGCCGCGCCGCCCGCGCCGATGCCGTCCGACCACGGGACCCCTGGCGCGGTGCTGCTCCGCACTGAACGTCTCGGGGTTCGGTTCGACCACCACCCGATCCTCCACTCGATCGACGTGGAGATCCGCGCCGGCCATGCGGTTGCGCTCCTGGGTCGCAACGGTGCCGGAAAGTCCACGCTGCTGCGCGCGCTGGCCGGGCTGATCGAACTCGATCGGGGCGCGGTGATTGGTGACGTGACGCGCGCCTACGTACCCCAGGATCCGTCAAGCCTGCTCTTCCGGTCCACGGTGCGGGCGGAGGTGGCCGAGACGTTGCGACTCCTCAACCGTCCCGATCCCGCCGCGATCGAACACTGGATTGACGCACTCGGGCTCGGCGCCGTTGCGGACCGTCACCCGCGTTCACTCTCCGGCGGCGAGCGCCAGCGGGTGGCCATTGCGGCGGTGGCGGTGGGCAACGCGCGCGTGCTCCTCCTCGACGAACCCACCCGCGGCATGGACGCGGCATCACGCGTCGCGCTCGAGCACGCGATCACCCAGCATTGTCGGGATGGTGGAGCCGTGGTCCTGGCCACCCACGACGTCGAACTCGCGGCGCGGTGCACGAATCGCGCGATCGTGCTCGGTGACGGCGAGGTGGTGGCCGACGGGCCGGCGCGCGCGGTGCTCGGCGGATCGCTGTTCGCGCCTCAGGTGGCGCGCGTGTTTCCCGGATACCTCACCGTGGGTGACGTCGAGCACGCGCGGGACGCGGTCCGATGACAGCGATCGCGAACGAACGTCGAGCACCGACACAGATCCGACCCGCGATCGTCTACACGTTGGTGGTCCTCGTCGGCATGGGTGCGTTCCTCTACCCGTTCTGGATTCCGTCGAGTGCGTTGCCGAACCAGGCCCACAGCGGCGACGCGCCACTCGTCGCCGGACTCGTTGCGGCGCTCGCGGTGACCGCGGTCGCCCTCGAAGTTCGCCGCGGCACGATGAACGGCGCGACCGTCGCCATCCTCGGCGTGCTGGCAGCGTCGGCCGGGTTGCTCCGTCTCTTGTCGCTGCCACTCGGCGGAAACGGCATCTTCTTCCTCGTGGTACTTGCGGGCGCAGCGTTCGGACCTCGATTCGGGATGCTGCTCGGTCTGTGCTCGATGGCGGTGTCCGCGATCATCACCGGCGGGATCGGCCCGTGGCTCCCCTTCCAGATGCTCACGCTGAGCTGGATGGGTGCGCTGGCCGGCGCGCTCGGGATCCTCACGCGCCGCTGGCCCCGCCGTGCCGAACTCTTGGCCCTCGCCGCCTACGGCTGGGTGTGGGGGTTCGTTTACGGCGCCATCATGAACCTCTGGTTCTGGCCGTTCCAACGCAACGGTGGCGAACTCGATTGGATCCCCGGTTCGAGCGTGACCTCGACCCTCCGTCACTACTGGTCGTTCTACGTGGCCACCTCGTATCCGTGGGACGCGGCATCGGCATTGGCCAACGCAGTCTTGATCCTGCTGACCGGCACGGCCGTGCTCGCCACCCTGCGCCGATTCGCGCACCGCCTCGATCCCGTGGTCGAGATCGTCGACCCGACGAGCTGACCCTCCTGACTTCTCTCGGAACGGACACCCCGGTGCGAAATGGACTACGGTCCCGCCCGAGTTCGGAACGGGAGAAGCCGGTGCGATTCCGGCGCTGACCCGCAACTGTGATCGCAGCACTTGCTGCGTGAGCCAGATCCCCGCCGCGCTCCGCCAGGCCGAGCGCTTGGTGCTCTTACCCGTTACGGCTCATGCCACCAAACAGACGGCCCTCGTGGAACGGGGCCCGCGGAGGATCACACCATGCAACGATCTCGTCGGCTTTTCCTATGCGCGCTCGTCGCCGCCTTCGTGGCGACCGGCTGCAAAAACACCGGGTTCCTGGACTCGGCCAATCCACCGGTGCTCACGAAGGCCGGAACCTGGCTCAACAGCCAGCAACTCGCAGACGGCTCGTTCGAGGTCGGCGGCTTCGCCGGGTTCGAGACCCCGGACGCCATCGTCGCCATCGCCGAGCGCGCTCAGACCAGCTCGGCATGGGATGCCACGAAGGCGCGCAACGCGGTGTTGGCGGTGAAGACGAACGGCAAGTCGGCACTCGATGCGGTCGACGATTTCGCCGACGGCACGCTCTCGGCCGGTCAGGCGGCAAAGCTCATCGTCCTCGTGGCCACCTCACTCGGCCTGAGCCCCACCGCGTTCGACCCCCAGGGTGACGGCGCGCGCAACCTGCTCAGCGTCGTGAATCAAGGGGCCCAGCCCGACGGTTCCTACGGTGCGTTCAACGCAACGCTCTACGCCGCCATCGCGAAGCGCCAGACCGGTGGAAGTGTTCCCGGGCCCACGATCACCCTCATTCGCAGCGCGCAACAGGCCAATGGCGGTTGGAACTACTCCGGCGATGCCGCCGGGACCGACCTCGACATCGACACCACGGCGTTGGCGCTCCAGGCACTGGTCGCCGCGAAGGTGGGGCCGACCGATGCCGATCTGGTGGCCGGACTCCAGTTGCTGGCCGACCAGCAAACTGCGAGCGGCGCCTGGGCCGCCTTCGGTACGAACGATCCCAACTCCACCGCCACCGCGATCATGGCGGTGACCGCCGCCGGCTTCAACCCCACCACCTCATGCTGGCGGGACACGGTGCGGCCGGCGCGGGTGGGGAGTCCATACGCGAACCCGGTCGGTTGGCTCCGCAGCCAGCAGGCCGTCGACGGCCACATCACCAGCCCGAACGATTCGTTCCCGCCGGTGAACACGTTCGCGACGAGTCAGAGCATTCAGGCGCTCGCCCGCGGCTGGCTCCCCGTAGCCTGGCTCGCCCCGCGCAGCTGTTGACGCGATGTGCGTCTCGGAGCCCTGGGCTCCGAGACGCACACTCGTTCGCGTGAACGTCCGAGTGTCAGCCGTACTTCTTGTCAGATTTCTTGGCGTTCTTGTCGGCGCGCTTTTCCTTGAGTGACTTGCCGACCTTCTTGTTGGTCGGTTTCTTCGGAGACTTGTCCGCCATTGGAGATTCCTCTCGCCCGTCCAGGCCTACCGGCCGCATCCTGGTGACCACCGCCCGCAACGGTGACCCACGGCGACCCTAACGGGTATTCGGCGGCGCAGCGGGCGGATTCTGGTAGAGAGACGGCACCGCCGCCGACGCGGCTCATCACGCGAGGAGCTTGTTCCATGGGTGCTCGACCGGTCCGCCAGCACTACCTCGTCCCCGAACACGAACCGGTTTCGGTCACGATCGACCCGGACCTCACCACCAACCTCGGGCCGTGGCGGGCGCACCGATCTCGCCTCGAATCCACCCTGCGCGCGTTCCCGACGAGCGCATGGGAACAGCCCACCCGATGCGCGGCATGGAACGTGCGGGAAGTGGTCGGACACCTCGTCGTCGTCGACGGATTCTGGGCCATGACCTTCGCCAACGGTCGCCGCGGCCAGGAACCCACCACCTTCTTGCGCGGTTTCGATCCGTCGAGTTCAACCGACGACTTGGTCGCCGCGACGCTCCCGCTCACCATCGACGAGCTGCTCGATCGATTCTCGACGGGAGTGGTGGCACTCGATGCGATCCTCGCGTCGTTTACCGCCGATGGCTGGCAGCATCGCTGCGAATCTCCGCTCGGGCACCTCCCAATGGCGTGCGGTGTCGGTCACATGTTCTGGGACTCGTGGCTCCACGAGCGAGACATCCTCCTGCCGATGGGTGCCACCCCGGCGACCCCGGCCGACGAGCTGCTCGCGGTCACGTCGTTCTCGTGCTGCTTCGCCGGTCTACAGGGGGGAACGCTCGAAGACCCGGACCCGATCGGACCCGGACCGGACGCCCCGATCGACGCCACCCTGACCTTCGACGACCTTCCCGACGTTGCCTTGCGCGTCCGCATCGACGCCACCATCGATGTTCGCACCACCGACCCATCGACCCACGCGAGCGCGGTCGGGTCCGCCGCAAGTTTCGTCGATGCGTTCGCCGGCCGAGCCCCGCTGGAGCCGGTGCTCGCCCGGCTTCCGGACGACCTCGCGGCCCAGATGGCGCGCGCGAGTCAGGTGCTCTGAGCCCGCCACGAAATGGCCGCGCCGGTTACGTGTTGGACGCGGCGAAAATACTGCCGATGGACGCGTCCAGTGCGGCATCGAACTCGGCGTCGCTCTGCTGCGCCGACAAGCCCTCGGTGAGGGCCCGGGAGAAACTCGCGACCACACCGAGGTTCCGTGACAGGCGTGCGTTCGATTCCTCGCGGCTGTAACCGCCGGAGAGCGCAACCACGCGTACGACCTTCGGGTGGTTCGCGAGGTCGGTGTAGAAGCCGTCGGCCTCGGGGAGCGTGAGCTTCAACATCACTGCGTGGTCCGCGCCGAGCGCGTCCAGTTGGGCGGTGATCGCAGTCTTCAACAGGGCCTCGGCTTCGGCCTTCGCCGGGCTGTGGATGTCCACCTCCGGCTCGATGATCGGCACGAGTCCGTGCCCGAGAATCTGGCGGCCGACATCGAACTGCTGATCCACGATCGCCGCCACTCCACTCGCGTCGGCGAGCTTGATCACCGAGCGCATCTTCGTGCCGAAGACACCCTTGGCCACGGCACGCGCGCACAACGCATCGAGGTCCGGCATCGGCTTCATCAGCTGCACACCGTCGGCATCGTCAGCCAGGCCCTTGTCCACCTTCAGAAACGGAACCACCTGCTTCACGTTCCAGAGGTAGTGCGACGTCTCCTGGCCGTCGATCTCACGGTCCATCGTGTTCTCGAAGAGAATCGCACCGAGGATCCGGTCACCGTTGAAGCTCGGGCTCTTGATGATCCGGGTCCGCATCTCGTGCATCACCGTGTACATCTCTTCGTCGGTGGAGTAGGCCGAGTCGTCGACGCCGTAGAGGGCGAGCGCCTTCGGCGTGCTGCCACCGCTCTGGTCCAACGCCGCGATGAAACCGGGCGCGGACTTGACCTTCTCGAGCTGTTCCTGGTTCACGACGACTCCCCGTTGAGATGCGGCCGCCGCGCACCCAGAGTGGTGCCCCAGCGGTTTTCTGCGATCGGAGAGGCTACCAATCCGGCGCGTGCGTCCAGAACCCCGGGTGGTCGTGGCGCGAGACTAAAAGCGTGAAGATCGAGATCGGCCCCGTGGCCCGAGCCAGCGCACTCGCCTGGCTCGACTACGGCACCGACGCGATCGCCGACCTCCGTCGGGTGGCGCCGAAGACCCTGTCCCCCTCGGCGATCGACGGGTTCGAGTCGCTGATCGCCGCGTGGCGGGTCGCAGCCGAGAGACCGGGGCCGTTTCACTGGGAGACCGACGAGGCACCCGAGCGCGTCGAGTTCCTGATGAAGGCGTTGTACCAGGCCGGACTCGAGATCGAAGACGGAACTGCCCATCGCGACATGAAGCTGCGGCCTGCGGCTGCGGACGAGTTCCACATCGTGCTCGTGCGACAAGTTCTCAGCACCCTCGCGCAGGAGGGCCGCTCCAACGCCGAGTTCGTGGAGAGCTTGCGCAACGACTGGCTCATCGCCCGCGAAGACTGAGCGCCGATCTCGGCGCACCGACATCTAGATTCAGGCGTTCGTGAGTCCCGGCGACGCAATCCTCATCACGCTCGCCGGCATGGCCGCGGGAATGATCAACACCGTCGTCGGTTCGGGCTCCCTCGTCACGTTCCCAACCCTCATCGCCCTCGGATACCCGCCGGTGCTGGCGAACGTGTCGAACAACATCGGACTCGTCCCGGGTGCGCTCTCGGGCGTCATCGGTTACCGCCGCGAACTGCGCGGCCAGCGCGCCCGGCTGATCCGGCTCGTGCCGGCCTCGATCGTCGGCGGAGTCACCGGTTCGATCCTGCTCCTCGAACTCCCGAACGGCGTGTTCCGGCGCGTGGTGATCGTTTTGATCGTCATCGCACTCGTACTCGTGGTGGCCCAGCCGCGGCTCGCGCGCGGGTTGGCCCGTCCCGGAACCGGACCCGCGCCGATCACGCTTCCGCTGGTCTTCCTCGTCGGACTTGCCGGCGTCTACGGCGGCTACTTCGGCGCCGCGCAGGGAATCATCCTCATCGCGCTCCTCGGCATCTTCGTCGCCGACGACTTACAGCGACTGAACGGCGTCAAGAACGTGCTCGCGATGAGCGTGAATCTCGTCGCGTCGGCCGTCTTCATCATTGCGACCGACGTGGACTGGGCGGTCGTCGGTTGCATCGCCGGTGGTTCCGTGGTCGGCGGTCAGCTCGGCGCAACCGTCGGACGCAAACTCAACCCGACGCTGTTGCGCGTCGTCATCGTCGTCGTCGGCCTCTCCGCGTTGGTGCGCCTGCTCTGATCGAACGCGCCGCGGCTCGCCACCGTCACGCCGTCGAGCGCGCCGATCGCTCGGAGTTCGTCGGTGGCCGTCTGGGTGTCGATCCCGAGCGCCCCGTCGAGGAATGCGCCGAGGATGCGCACGTGCAACGCCACCGTCGGCCGCCAGGGGTCACCGGCGGTCCCGGTGATGTCGGCGGCCATCGACGCGACGAACGCCCGCACGAGATCGGGCACGTCGTCCACGCGCGGCGCCAGCTCCAGGTACAGGCCGACATCGCTGCATCCCTGGTGGCCGGCGCGTTCCACATCGACGCGCCACGCGGGCTGCGCACCGAGTTTCGCCCACGCCCGATCGGCGTCGGTTCCGGGCGGCGTCGTCGCGTCTTTCATGCCGACCACGAACATGGTGGGGACGGCAATGGCCTCGAAGGCCTGCTTCGGCATCGAGCGCGTGAAGGACTGCAGCCCGGCGATAGCCCGCACGCGCGGATGGATGCTCACGCCACTGGCGACGGACAGCGCGGTGAACCCTCCGTAGGAGTGGCCCGCGGCGGCGATGCGATCGGCGTCGACGTGCGGTGTGATCGATGCCAACGGCTCGTTCGTGATCGCAGCACCCGCCGCACCGAGCACGGCGTCGAGGACGAAGTGGGCGTCGCCGATCCGGTTGGCCTCGTTGGTCGCGTCGTCAACTGCGGCGCCGCTGATCCAGTCGCCGAGCGCGTCGCCCGCGTGCTCGGGTGCGAGCACGATGAAGCCACGGGCCGCCAGCGCCTCGCAGAACAGGACGTACGCAGTGCGGGTGCCAGTCCGACCGTGCGACCACAGCACGACCGGGAACGCAGCGTCACCGATCGGTGCGTCCTCGATGCCGGCGGCACTGAACCCGACTCCGGGCAGGATCTCGTAGTTGGCCGCCGGACCGTCGGCCTCCGGAGCCGCCGGATACCACGCATCGACCGGGACCAGCCGACCGCCGCGATCGGTGTCGACGAGCATCGACGTGGAGTGACCCACCCGGTAGCGCGGAGTTTCGAGGGGTGGTCCGGCCGGGAGTGACGTCGTCATCACATCACGATGCCACGCGCTCCGCACGTTCGTGACTATCGGTGCGGTCAGGGCGAGACGATGATCCGGCCGACCATGCCGGCTTTCCGGTGACCCGAGATCGAGCAGAAGAAGGTGTAGGTCCCGGGCTCGGCGATCGTGAGCCCGCCCTGCTCGGTGCTCTCGTTCTCGGCGTGCACGACGTGGTCCACCCCCGCGACTCCTTCCACCGAGACGTCGTGCTCGGCGTCGGCGGCGGTCAAGACGAGGGCCACTTTTTCCTTCGCCTTCAACTCGATGGTCTTCGGCGAGAACGCGAACGACGTTCCGGTGATCGCGATCTCACGCGCGCCTTTCCCGACCGGCGCGTTCTCCTTCTGATCGTTCGTCATCGAGTGCATTCCGGAGCCGTCTCCGCTCGACGAGCACGCCCCGAGCACCAGGGCGAAGGAACCAATGAACCCGATAGCCAACGCCGCGTGTCGGCGCGACCCTCGACGCTTCCTGCAGGGCCGCGCACGAAGGGCGGAGCCGATTCCGAGGTTCATGGAGTCGAAAATACTACGACGACCGGTCGTAGCTCGGTTCGGCTGAGGCAGCTCTCAGGTTGTGCAGCTGCCGAACACCGAGAACGTCTGATATCCGACCGCAAACAACAGGGTCGCGATTCCGCCCGCTCCTGCGAGCCCAACTGTAAGACCCACACGCTGATCCGCTCCTGATCCGGTGCGCGCCGACGCGGGCGATCGGTCGAGATTTCCGAGACGCTGTTCCAGCGCACGCCGAGCTGCCGTGGTGACGTGGAGTTCGGCGAGCCGGTTGAGCGCGGACCGGAGGCGAGCTACTCGTTCGGGCGCGAGTCGGGTGCTGGCCAGGTCCGCCCACTCTTCGAGTGCGCCCGCGAGCGCCGCCGCGCTGGACCGCACGGCAGGGATCCAGCCAAACGCGTGGTTCACCGTGCTGGCCAGAACGAGATAGTTCCGATGTCCGAGTCGGTGGTGCGCGATCTCATGCCGCAGTACTGCGTCGAGCTCGTCGGACTCCAGCGCCGCGACAAGCCCGTCGGTGATGACGATCTGGGGCTGATCGCCGGGCACGCCGACCGCAAGCAATCGGTCGCTCGCGATAACGACGACATCGAACTCAGAGACCTCGCGGTGACTTCCGACAAAGGTATCGACGCGAGCGTCGCGGCCGCGCGCCACCGATTGTGCGAGCGAGCCGACGAGGCGCACCAGGAGTAGGCCACCGCCAACCAAGGCGACGATTGCAAACTCGAAACCGCCGAGTGGGAGCGCGTGAACCACACCATCGCACAGCCCCGGGAGGCCCAGCCCGTCCGCGAGGTGCCAAACGATCGGGGCGGCCCACAGCAACGAACCGCCCACGACTGCAATCAGCCCGACCAGTAGCGCGGTCCGATACGCACGCGCCCTCCTTCGGGCATCGAGTCCATGGTGGCGGGACTCGAACCATCCGGGAAGGATCAGCAAGATCAATCCCATCGCGACGACAACTTGGGTCATGCCCGGCGCCGCCGCATCACCCGGCGGAGTTCCGCTATGTCTCGATCGTCCAACGCCGAGACAAAGTGAGTCAGCGCCGCGCGCGAATCTCCTGCGGCGTCGAAGAACTCGGTCATGCGAGCTGCGGCGTATTCCGTCCGGCTCATGACAGTCCGATATTCGAACGCGCGCCCGCGTCCACGCCGTTCGAGCCGTCGCTTCGCGCATAGCCGGGCGAGCGTCGTCATAATTGTCGTGTACGCGATCTTGCGACGGATCTCGATCACGGTGTGCACGTCACGAGGGGTCAACCAGCCGTCCTGATCCCACAGGACGTCGAGCACCATCGCTTCGAGTTCGCCACGGGCCAATGGACGCTGTCGAGCCGGCACCTCATGATCGTCGCCGTTCCTCGGAGGGCGTGCAAACCCACGGCGCGACTTGCGACGAGAAAACCTACGACGTAACGTCGTAGTTCTTCTCGTTCGTCGGCGTGTCTTCGACGCGCCCGTCGTGCAGCTGAACCAGCGCTCCGCAAGGACAACAACCGCCGCAAGGCCAGGGAGTCCCCATGAAGCAACGATTCACTTCGCTGATCGCCGTTGCGATCACACTCGGCAGCGGATTCGCGGTGTTCGACGCGAACGTCACCGGGGCCGCGCCCGTCGACAGCAAGCGCGCCGAGGCGGCCCGGCTCCAACAGCAGATCGATACCAACGGCGCGCGCATCTCGTCCCTCGGCGAGCAGTACAACGGAGCGAGACTGGCGTTCGACGAAGCGACGGCGAAGATCGAAGGATCGCAGCGACGACTGGAAACGGCTCGTGCGCACACTCGCCGGGTCCGAGCCCTGGTACGGGAGCGTGCGGTCCGGCTCTACACGTCGGCCGGATCGAAGTCGCCGTTGGATGATCTCGAAGTCGCGAGCGTCCGCGAGCTCGCATCACGATCGCGATACGCGAGCGCCGCGTCGGACCGCGACACGACGATCATCGGGGAGCTCGGCCGCGCCCGAGATCAACTCCGGGTCGAGAAGCGGAATGCACAGCGTCAGCAGGAGGACGCCGGCCGGCAGCGGGAAGCCGCGCGCCAGGCACGCGCGGAGATCGAAGCCGCCAACGTCGCTCAGCAGCAGCTACTGAGCAAGGTCAAGGGTGAAATCGCCGCGATCATGGCCGAGGACCAGCGTCGACGCGAGGACGCGGCGCGCCGATCCGCCATCGCCCGGACGGCGCCGACCGCAAACCGAGGCCGAGCCCCTGGCGCCGTCGATCCTGGAACCGTCGGTGGCAACTTCCCGAACATCCCCACCTCGGGTCGAGTCGCCGCGGTGATCGCGTACGCGCGGGCGCAGATCGGCAAGCCGTACATTTTCGCGACGGCCGGCCCGAACACGTTCGACTGCTCGGGCCTGACGATGATGGCGTGGCGCCAAGCCGGTGTGAGCATGGCCCACTTCTCGGGCGCGCAGTTCAACCAGTTCCCCCACGTGGCGCTCTCGGATCTCCAGCCGGGAGACCTCGTGTTCAAGGGCCGCGGGGGTGTGGACCACGTCGCGCTCTACATCGGCGGTGGTATGCAGATCGCGGCGACCCAGACGGGGAGTTTCGTCAAGCTCCAGCCCCTGGGGACCAATCTGAGTGGCGCCGTACGCCCGGGCTGAGAGCAACTGCTGCCACTGGGTCCACGGCCGTTACAAGCCGAGGGACCGGCCGATGATCTCCTTCATGATCTCTGTGGTGCCGCCGTAGATGGTGGTGATGCGAGCGTCCGCGTAGGCGCGGGCGATCGGATACTCGAGCATGTAGCCGTAGCCGCCGTGGAGTTGCAGACACCGGTCGACGGTCCGCTTCTGGAGTTCGGTGCACCACCACTTGGCCATCGCGGCTTCTTCGGCCGTGAGCGCATCGTTGTTCAACGCGACCACGCACCGGTCGACGAAGACCTGGCCGACCTCCACCTCCGTCGCGAGTTCGGCGAGAACGAAGCGGCTGTTCTGGAACGAACCGACCGGCTGACCGAATGCCTGACGCTCCTTCACGTACTCCAACGTCCACCCGAGGGCAGCACGGGCCGCGGCGACGCCGGCGACCGCGATCGAGAGCCGTTCCTGGGGGAGGTTGTGCACGAGTTGCAGGAACCCCGCACCGGCTTCGCCCAAGCGGTTCGTGACCGGCACCGACACGTCGGTGAAGAACAACTCGGCCGTGTCCTGGGAGTGGAGCCCGAGCTTCTCCAGGTTGCGACCGCGCTCGAAACCGTCCATCCCCCGTTCGAGAATCAGGAGCGAGATGCCCCGATGTTTCTGCGACGGGTCGGTCTTCACCGCGGTGATGATCAGATCGGCGTTGATGCCATTGGTGATGAAGGTCTTCGACCCGTTGACCACGTAGTGGTCGCCGTCGCGGATCGCCGTGGTCGCCATCGACGCAAGGTCGGATCCGATTCCCGGCTCGGTCATCGCCACAGCCGTGACGAGCTCGCCACTCGCGATACCCGGCAGCCAGCGGGTCCGCTGTTCCTCCGTGCAATAGGCCAGAAAGTACGGCAGGCAGATGTCGTTGTGCAGGCTCAGGCCGAGACCGGCGCCGCCCACTCCCGCGGCTTGGATCTCCTCGTCGATGACGAGGTTGTTGCGGAAGTCGTCGACGCCGCCGCCGCCGTACTCCTCGGGAATGGCCATACCGAGGAACCCGTGCCGACCCGCCGCCGCGAACAGATCGTGGGGAACGATGCCGGCCGCCTCCCATTCGAGGTAGCTCGGGACCACTTCCTTGTCCAGCCACGCCCGGAAGCTGGCGCGCAGTGCTTCGTGCTCGGCGTCGAAGATCGTCCGTTCCATGATTGTCCTGTCGCTCGATGTGCCGATCGCAGCCCGGTCGACACCGACCACGTGGTTCTCGCCCATGCTGGTCTCGACGCAGCCGACGGACCAATCGTGTCAGCATCCGGTTATGACGACGGATCCACTCGACACCACCGACGGCGTGCCGTTCGCGGCCCTGGCGGAACTGCGGTCCACCTGTCCGGTCTCGAGGACCGAGACCGGGGCGTATTTCCTCGCCCGCTACGCCGATGTCCTCGCCGCGACCAAGGACATCGGATCGTTCCAGGCGAGCTTTCGCGAACCGGGCGTCGTCGTCCCACCGGAGGAACAGCTCATCAGCGAGATCCCGGAACCGCGCCACAGCGAGATCCGCCGAATCATCAACTCGGCCATCGCACAGCACCGACTCGGCCGAGTGGAACCGTTCGTCCGCGAGCTGTGTCATTCGTTGCTCGACGACGTGCTCGCGCGGGGTGGTGGTGACCTGGTCGCCGAATACGTCACTCCGATTCCGGCGACGGTCATCGCGCACCTGCTCGGCGTCGACCCGGCAGACCACGGTCACTTCGCCGAGTGGTCGGACCTCGTCGTGGCGTCCGGCTACGCCACCAAGAACCGTCGAATCGACGGCGAGGAGAACGAGGGCCTTGCGGGAGTCGCCCCCGACTTCACCAATTACCTCGACGCAATGATCGCCGAGCGGGCGGCCATGGCCGATCCGCCCGACGACTTCGTGACGCGCCTCTTGAACACCGAGGTGGATGGGATCGCGCTCACGCCCCTCGAGATGCGCACCCAACTGGCATTCCTGCTCATGTCCGGGAACGAGACCACTCGCCACCTGATCGGCAACCTCCTCGAGGCCGTGAGCCTCGATCCCTCACTCTTCGCTTCCTTCACGGCCGACCCGGAGTTGCTCAGCATCGGCGTCGAGGAGTCACTCCGCCACGATCCGCCGATCCACGTGTTGAT
>JANPMG010000123.1:0-6443 GCA_031422675.1 Acidimicrobiia bacterium
CGCAACATCTCCGGCAACGTGGCCCTTGCGTACGGGTTGATCGCGGCCGGGCAACAGTCGAAGCTCCCGATCCTGTACGCGTCGTATCCGATCACGCCGGCGTCGGACATCCTGCATGAGCTCTCGAAGCACAAGAACTTCGGCGTGCGCACGATGCAGGCCGAGGACGAGATCGCCGCGATCAGTGTGGCCATCGGCGGCGCGTTCGCCGGTCAGCTCGGGGTCACCGCCACGAGTGGTCCGGGGGTGGACCTGAAGGCCGAGGCCCTCGGCCTGGCCCTCAGCCTCGAGTTGCCGCTGATCCTCGTGGATGTCCAGCGTGGCGGCCCGTCGACCGGGCTGCCCACCAAGACCGAACAGGCCGACCTGTTGCTTGCGATGTACGGCCGCCACGGCGAGGCCCCGCTGCCGATCGTGGCCGCGTATTCGCCGAGTCACTGTTTTGACGCGGCGTTCGAAGGTGTCCGCATCGCGCTGAAGTACCGCACGCCGGTGATCGTGCTCACGGACGGCTACCTCGCGAACGGGTCGGAGCCGTGGCGATTCCCCGACGTCGATGATCTCGCGGACATCTCGGTGCCGTTCACCACCGAGCCGAACCATCTGAACGAGGACGGTTCCACCGAGTTCTGGCCCTACGTCCGGGACGAGACCACCCTCGCCCGCCCGTGGGCGATTCCGGGGACCCCCGGTTTGATGCACCGCATCGGCGGGATCGAGAAGCAGGACGGCACCGGCAACGTCAACTACGAACCCGCGAACCACGAACTCATGGTGCGCCTGCGGGCGCAGAAGATCGCCGGCATCGCGCGGGACATTCCGGATGTCGAAGTGGACGATCCGGATGGCAACGCGGAACTTCTCGTTCTCGGCTGGGGGAGCACCTGGGGCGCGATCAAGGCCGCGGCCCGGCGCGTGCGCGCGAACGGCCATGCAGTCGCCACCGCGAACCTCGTGCACCTCAATCCGTTCCCCGCCAACCTCGGGGACATTGTCGCCCGGTACCCCAAGGTCGTGATCCCGGAGATGAACCTGGGTCAACTGTCGCGGCTGGTGCGCGCCGAGTATCTCGTGGATGCGAAGAGCCTCACGAAGGTGTCGGGACTGCCGTTCCGCGCCGCGGAGATCGAAGACAAGATTCTGGAGATGATCAATGGCTGAGGCGGTCGCACTCACGAAGAAGGACTTCTCTTCGGATCAGGAGGTCCGTTGGTGTCCGGGGTGCGGGGACTACTCGGTCCTGACCGCGCTGCAACTCTTGATGCCGGAACTCGGAGTGCGCCCGGAGAACCAGGTGTTCGTCTCGGGCATCGGATGTTCGAGCCGGTTCCCGTACTACATGAACACCTACGGGATCCACAGCATCCACGGGCGGGCGCCGGCGTTCGCGACCGGGGTGGCACTCGCTCGCCCGGACCTCGACGTGTGGGTCGTGACCGGTGACGGCGACGGTCTCTCGATCGGTGGCAACCATCTGATCCATGCGCTGCGCCGGAACGTGAACTTCACGATCCTGCTCTTCAACAACCAGATCTACGGGCTCACGAAGGGTCAGTACTCGCCGACGAGTGAAGTGGGCAAGGTCACGAAGAGTTCGCCGTTCGGTTCGCTCGACTATCCCTTCAACCCGGTGTCGGTGGCGATCGGCGCCGAAGCCACGTTCGTCGCCCGCACCCACGATCTCGATCGCAAGCACATGCAGGAAGTGTTCCGTCGTGCGCACGAACACAAGGGCGCCGCGTTCGTGGAGATCTACCAGAACTGCAACGTTTTCAACGACGGCGCCTTCGATCACATCACCAGTAAGGACAAGCGGGCCGACATGCTCGTGAACTTGTGTCACGGTGAGCCGGTCCGGTTCGGCGCGGAGGCGGAGTTCGGCGTCCGGTTGAACGAGTACGGCGAGGCGCAGGTGGTGAACGTGGCCGACGTGGGTGTCGACGCGTTGCTGGTGCATGACGAAGCCCGTCACGACCCTACGGTTGCGTTTGCCCTGTCCCGCCTCGCGGAGATGCCGACCAGCCCGACCCCGATGGGGGTGCTGCGCGCCGTTTCCCGCCCGACCTACGAGGCCGAGGTCCAGGCCCAACTCGGCGCCGCGCAGGCGAATCGGGGGCCGGGCGATCTCCGGACCCTGCTCGAGTCCGGTGGCGTCTGGGACGTCGCGTAGGCTCAGGTCGGCGGGGTGGGCCGACCCCCATCGGGGTCGGGCTGCTCGGGTCCTGAGATGAATGCGGTCACGGCCCTGGTGCGCGTGAGGAGTGTGGCCAGAGCCCCGAGTGCGAGGTCGCGCTCCTCGGTCGTCGCACGAGGGACGGATTCGCGGCCGATCACTTTGGGCTTCCCCGTGCGATGAGAACGCTTGCCATCGCCTCGGCGAGGCGGAACTGGCCGCTGGAATAGACCGAACAATCCCCGGAAGTTCCGCTTTTCAGCCCCGTCGGACACAAGTGGAGCCCACTGTCCGGCAGACCCGGCACGGTGCGAATCGCGATGCGCCCCGACGCGTCACATCCCATCGCTGGAGTTTCGAACGGGAGGCACACGAGCGTCGCCGCGTAGCGACCATCCTCAGAAAGCGCGGAGCGCACCGAACGACTGACGCTAACGCCGGAATATTGGGCCGCGAGTTCGGTGGCGATCGACGTGATTCGCTCTGTCGCCGCTGATCGAGCCGTGTTGGCGAAGGGTGGCGCATCGAAGAACACGACCTTCGCTCCGGTACGAGTGATTACCGCGAACAGCACGTCGAGATCCTCGCGATACCTCGCGTAATAGGCGTCGGACCCGAGTGGGATCGCCAGGCCGGCAGCGTCCTTCATGCAGGGAGTAGCCCCGGTGTCGCCTGCCGTGAGCATTCCGACCACGATTGGTTTTTTCGTACCGAGTTCAGCGGGCAGGAACCGTAGCCAATCGCACGGCGCGAAATATCCGAATGAGAGCACGTTGACGGTCCACTGGGGTCGAAGCATGAACCACTTCAAGATCGCGAAACGAGATTCATACGCGATGCCGTCGCCGTAGATGAGCGCGGATCTTGGGATTCTGAGATCGGATTGACCCATCGGGCTGCCGATCGGATCGGGTGTTGCTCCGGCTGGTGATGAGAGGAATGCCGCGCTCCCGGTGAGCGCGGCTCGCAAGCGTGCGAACTCCTTCGCTCGGTGATGCCGCGCCTTGGTATCGGCGTTCAGTAACATCGTCAGCCGACGAGATGTTCGCGCCCGATCAGACCGGGGAGTCTCACTGAAGAACGCGATTTCCTTTAGACCCGGAACGCGCTCCCACTTTTCGATGTCCGCGTTCGCCACGATGGTAACCCGCCTCGGTGCGACCCCGCGCGTGAGGTGTGTCGGCCCGAAACGCAGCCGGTTACCGGTGGTCATCGGTACCCTTGTCGCGTATCCGGCCCGTCCGAGCCGGAGCATCAATCCCGGCACGTAGCGTTCTGACTCGGGCGATGTCCCGACCAGCTCAATCTCACCGGGGCCGGACGGCAGCTGGCGAATCACCTGTCGTGTCAGGCCGTCGGCGAGCAAGGTGTTGTCGAGCCCTGGTGGGTCAGCGTCGAGCGTCGTTGTGACGCCGAGGCTACTCAGCGCTACGAGAAGCGCGAGGGCTGCGATGGACAACCGCTCAGCTTTTTGCCGGCCGATGTCGATGAGAAGCGCGAAGGTCCAAAGCGTGCCGGCGACGACGAGCATAGCGATGACCCACACCCATCGAAGCATGTGGTCGTCCATCAGAGTGGTCGTTCGCGCCACGACCGCGATTCCGACTGTCACGACGAATCCGAGCAGGGTCAGTAGGTTGCGCGCCGCCACCATTCGCCGCCGCCATGCGACCAACAATGCGACACCGAACGGTACGAGCAGGACTGGGATCTGGGACCAAGCCGGCGAGGCCGGTTCGTCGGTCGCGGGGTTCAAGGAGCGAACTCCGACGATCCAATCGGGTCTCCAGTGGAACTGGCTTAGAACTGCGTTCGCCCCTGCGGTGAGGGTTTTGGCTGCATCGCCACTCGTTAGATGTCGGACGGTGTCGCGCATGTTGCCGGGCGAATGCAGGAGCTGTTCGATGAGCGGTGGCATCCACAACGCCGTCAGCGCCGCGCCGAGCCACAAAAGTGGGCTGAGGCCGTAGGGCTGCCCGCTTGCGGCGGTTGACTCTCGTCGGACGATGGTGCCGACAGCTGCAACGAGAAGGACGGCGGCCACGAGCGCGGCATAACCGACGTGGGTCTGAGCACAGAAGGTTCCAACGACTCCGGCCAACGGCAGTGCGAAGCGATCTCCGTTGAGTGCCGCCCATATTGTGAGGATGAACAAGCCAAAGGGCACCAGTGTCACAAACGGCCCCGAAGGGTTTTCGAGCAGTCCGCTCGGCAAGCGAAGCACGAGCCACGCGAACCCTAACGAGGTGATCAGTCCGAAGCCTCGGCCTCCCCAGCGGTATGCGAAGGCGATGCTTCCAGCGACGGCCGCGGCGTTCAATACCAGGGCACTCACGAGCATGGCGGAGGAGTTGGATCCGAAGGTCCGGTAGGGGAGCCACATCAGGTAGAAATACAGCGGCCCTGGGTGGCTCCAGTTTCCGCGCGAGTACGGGCCGAGTAGCGGCAGACGATCTCCGATCTGGCGCACCACGATTTCGTTGAGTGCGTCGTCGCCGTTCGCGTGATACTCGCCCCCGAGATGAGCGAGTACATACCCACCGGCGACGACCAGCGGCGCAATCGCCAACAGGATCAGACACCAGCCAAAACGGTCGAGCCGGTGGGGTGTGAAACGTCGGCTCTGCTCGATGTACATCGTCGTGCCGGCTGGCTTCGCTAGCGACGGAGCGTCTCGGGGCGAGGCCGAAGCCAAAGCCCGACGCGTTCGTCAGTCGACACCATGGCAATGGATCGGTAATCCGGCTTCGCGGCGGCCCCCGGGTTCGGTGCTTTGAGCCAAGTACTGGCGTGCGACGACGAGGAGAGAGCGGACCCGTGCACGTCACCAATAACTGCGCCGACGCGAAACGCACCCAGCGCAACGACGTCTGGCCTCGAGACGCGGTCGTAAGGCATGAAGGTCTCCATGATTACAGATGGATGCAACGAGTTCGAAGCGGCGAGCTGGGCGGACCAACCAGCCGATCATCCAGCAACGGCCGGGGATCAGCATCGAGCTTCCGTCAAACCAGAGCGAATCATCGTTACGATCATCGATTGGCGGCGTCGGAGTCGACGAGTTCGGTCATACTCGGTCGGTGGACCTGCGCGAACGTCCGGCCGAGACGCCGAATCGGCACCCGTGGGAGCTGGTGCGGGCCAAGTTCTTCGAACGGCTCCTGGCCGATCACGACCTGCTGGCCGCGGCTCGCTGGCTCGATGTGGGTGCCGGTGACGCGTGGTTCGCGGTCGAGTTGTTGGCGCGCCTCCCGGCCGACGCGTCCATCACCGCCTGGGACATCAACTACTCGCCCGACGACGTTGGCGCGCTCGACGCGGCCGACGGTCGGGTGGTGCTCGCCGCCGAACGACCCACACAACGCTTCGAGCGCATCACGCTCCTCGACGTGATCGAACACGTGGAGGACGACCACCAGTTTCTCACCGGCATCGTCGACGATCTGCTCGAACCCAGCGGCGTGGTCCTCGTCAGTGTTCCCGCGTACCAGGTGCTCTACTCCGCGCACGACACCGCGCTTGGCCACTTTCGCCGGTACACGCCCGGAGCGCTCCGGGCCGTTGCCGAAGGCGCGGGCCTGCGCGTGGTCGCCCACGGTGGCCTGTTCGCCTCGTTGCTCGGCGCACGCGGACTCACGAAGCTGCGCGAACGGATCTCGCATCCCGTTCCGGACTGGACCGGAGTGGGCGCATGGTCCGGCGGCCCGATGAAGACGCGCGCGATCGTCGCCGCGTTGTCGGCGGACGCCGCGGTGGGCCGCGTGTTGGCGCGCCGGCGCGCACCGCTGCCGGGACTGTCCTGTTGGGTGCTGTGCACCCGAGCGTCGTGACGGGTCCGGAGTCGGGAGATCCGGAGGGTGCGGGGCGCGGATCCGAGCCTGTGGCGACCATCGTCATCCCCTGTTTCAACGAGGCCCGTCGGCTCGATCCTGACGCGCTCCTCGGACTCGCGCGGGACGCTTCGGTGCAGCTGTTGTTCGTGGACGACGGGTCGACCGACGCCACGCCGGCCGCGCTTCGCGGCCTGGAGGAAGCATGTGATGCCATCGAAGTCATGACCCTCACGGCCAATCAGGGCAAGGCCGAGGCCGTCCGCCGCGGGCTGGTCCGAGCCCTCGACGGCCTGACCCCACTGGTCGGCTACTACGACGGCGACCTCGCCACCCCGCCCGAGGAGTTACTGGCGCTGGTGGCCACACTCGACCAGCATCCTGACGTCGAGGGTGTGCTCGGCGCGCGGGTTGCGTTGCTCGGGCGCGCGATCGAGCGA
>JANPMG010000124.1:0-46780 GCA_031422675.1 Acidimicrobiia bacterium
GCCACGAGCGCGGTGATCGTGGAGCGGGACCCGCGGGCGCAGGACGCGATCCGCCGGAACCTCATGAGCACCCGGACCACCGATCGCGCGGTGCTCCGCAAGCGCGGCTTCGTCGGATTCCTCCGGGGCCCGGCCCCCGAGACCCCTTTCGACCTGGTGTTCCTCGATCCGCCCTATGACCTCGGTGCCCAGGATCTGTCGGCCGTGCTGCTCCTGCTCGATGCGCCCGGCTGGCTGGCCCCGGGTGCGGGTGTGGTCCTGGAGCGTGGTCACAGCGCCGGTCCGCCGGGGCTCCCGACCGGTTGGCAAGTCTCGTGGGAACGGGTATACGGGGATACGCTCGTGGTCCTCGTCGGCCCGGATGCCGACACCCGACCGGCGTGACGCGGACGTCCCGCCGACCTTGATCCTGCCGACCTTGATCCTGCCGACACCGAAACCAGGAGCTTCCGCCGCTGTGGCCATTGCCCTCTGTCCGGGTTCGTTCGACCCGGTCACCCTCGGTCACCTCGACATCATCGAGCGGACGTCGCGCCAGTTCGATCACGTGATCGTTGCGGTGATCCGCAATCCGCAGAAGTCCCAGTCGCTCTTCACCCTCGAGGAGCGTCAGGAAATGCTCGCCGAGGTCACCGGTCATCTCGACAATGTCAGCATCGAGTTTTTCAAGGGCCTGCTCGTCGACTTCGCCCGTGACCACGGTGCGGCCGCGATCGTCAAGGGACTGCGCGCGATCTCGGACTTCGACTACGAACTCCAGATGGCGCAGATGAACCAGCGACTCTCGGGGATCGACACCTTCTTCATCTCGACCACACCCCAGCACTCGTTCCTGTCGTCGAGCCTGGTCCGCGAAGTGGCGCGGTTCGGCGGCGACGTTTCGAGCATGGTGCCGCCCGTGGTGCGCGAACGGCTCTCGCACCGATTCGAAAAGGGGGTGCCGGCGTGACCGACACCGAACACTTCTCCACCGACACACTCGACACCGAGGAACTCATCCTGGCGGTGCGGGACCAGATCGACACCGCTCGCTCCGTGCCCATGAGCGCGAGCGTGATGGTCAATCGCGACGAGCTCGTCGGGTTGCTCGAAGATGCGGTCGCCGCATTGCCCGAGGAGATCCGCCAAGCCCGATGGCTCCTGAAAGAGCGCGACGAGTTCCTGGCCAAGGCCCGTCGGGAAGCCGAGGACATCATCGACGCGGGGCGCCAGCAGGCCCAGCGGATGGTGGAGAAGACCGAGGTGGTCCGGGAGGCCAACCTCCACTCCCGGCGTATCGTGGACGACGCCGAGAAGACCGCTCGGGACCTCAAACACGAGGCCGAGGACTACATCGACACCAAGCTCGCGAGCTTCGAGGTGGTCTTGGAGCGGACGATGACCGCCGTCGCGAAGGGTCGAGAACGGCTCCAGGTAGTGATTCCGGCGGCCGAGATCGAGGCCGAGGACGATTCCGACGAGGCCAACTTCTTCGACCAGGACATTTAGGCCGCTCTTGGCGCCTGCGGCGCCGGGCCGCTGGGCCACGGCTCGCTTCGGTGCCGGTTCGCATGAACTGCTCGGGGCGCTCGCCTCTCGTCGATTGGTAATTGCTGGAAAAGCGCCGTGACCTGCTAGTCTGGCGCGGTCGGTGCCACCGCCGACCCTGTGTCCGGCGCCCCGGCAGTCCCGTGCCGGCGCCCCCTGAGGCTGATGACCGCGCTCCGTTGCAATGTCTCCGATCTGGTGCACCATCCGGCATCACGCCGGGCTGAGCGCATCGCGATCCCGGGAAGCGAACTGGGCGGAACGGCCGGTGCCCGGTTGTCCTCGGCGCCACTCGTCGTCGAGGTCATGCTCGAACAGGTGCCGGAAGGCATCGTGATCCACGGCACCGTGGCCGGCGAATACGAGAGCGAGTGCAGCCGCTGCCTCGAGCCCGTACGCGGCTCCTTCTCGGTGCCGGTCCGGGAACTCTTCGAGCGCTCGCCGATCGACGGCGAGACGTATCCGCTGGTGGGTGACGAGGTCGATCTCGAGCTGCCGGTGCGAGATTCGGTCCTGCTCGATCTGCCCCGGGCCCCGCTCTGCCGCGATGATTGCGCCGGCTTGTGTCCGGCGTGTGGTGTCAACCACAACGAGACCGACTGCGAATGCGATCTCAACCCACCCGATCCGCGGTGGGACGCGTTGCGCGCCCTGACCTTCGACGACTGAACCACTGAGGAGCACACCATGGCTGTCCCCAAGCGTAAGACGCCGCGTTCCAAGACGCGCATGCGCCGAGCATCGAGCTGGACGATTTCCGAGCCGGCGCGCTCGCTGTGCCCCGCCTGCGGTTCGGTCAAGCTTCCGCACACGGTCTGTGGCAACTGCGGCACCTACCGCGGTCGCCAGGTACTCGACGCGCAGTGACGCCATGACCGCAGGTCGCGCCGGGGCGCCTGACCTCGAGCCGCCTGACCTCGAGCCGCTCGTCGTCGCGATCGATGCGATGGGTGGTGATCACGCGCCCGGCGCCATCGTCGACGGTGCAGTGCTGGCGGTCGAGCAGCTCGGCGCTCGAGTGCTGCTCGTCGGCGACGAAACCGCGATCCGGTCCGCGCTGCCCACTGGCGCGGTCTCGGACTCGATCGAGATCCAGCACACCTCGCAAGTCATCGCGATGGACGACGAGCCGGGCGCCGGGGTCCGCAAGCAGAAGGATGCCTCCGTCGTGCGCTGCGCCGAAGCGGTACGGGACGGTCGGGCCCACGCCATGGTCGGCGCGGGCAACACCGGCGCCACGATGGCTTCGGCACTCCTGCGCTTCGGGCGGATACGCGGTGCGACCCGGCCGGCGATCGGCGTCCCGATCCCGGTCCCCTTCGCGCAACCGCATCTGCTTGTCGACGGCGGCGCCACGGTCGATTGCACCCCGGAAATGCTGGTGCAGTTCGCCAAGATGGGCCGCGCGTACGCGCGCTTGCGGCTGGACGTCAGCGAACCGTCGGTCGGTCTGCTCTCGAACGGTGAAGAGCCCGGCAAGGGTGACGAGCTGCGCAAACAAACCCACGCACAGCTCGCGAACGAGTCCTGGTTCGTCGGGAACGTCGAGGGCCGGGACCTGATGTCCGGACACCCGCACGTGATTGTCACCGACGGATTCACCGGCAACGTCGCGTTGAAAACCCTCGAAGGATCGTTGAAGGCGGCGGCCAACCTCGTGTTCACCACGCTCGGCCGACCCGAGGTGAGAGACGCCGCCGCGGTGGTGGCGCCGCTGCTGCTCCAAGGCGTCACCGACTACCTCGATCCCGACACGGTCGGGGGCGCCGCGTTGCTCGGCGTCAACGGCGTCTGCGTGATCTCGCACGGCTCGTCGAGCGCTCGCGCCATCGTGAACTCCGTGGCCTTGGCGATCGACTGTGTACGAGGTGACTTCGTCCAACGAATGCAGGAAGCGATTGTCGGTGAGCGCCCGGGCGCCGCTGTGACCGAGGAGGCGTATGCCCGCTGAAACCCACTCCACCCACGATCCGGTCGGTGCCGACGAAGTGCTGGCCACCATCCGGACCCATCTCGGCGAGATCCTCGAGATCGACGACGACGCCATCGCCCTGGACTCGTCCTTCGCCGACGACTTGAACGCCGATTCGCTCGCGCTGATCGAGTTGGTCGAGGCGCTCGAGGAGGACCTCGGCGAACGCACCGTCGGGTTCAGCTTCGACGACGAAGACCTCGGCGATCTGAAGACGGTTCGCGACGCGGTGGACTACGTGGTGGCCCGCTTGGCCGTGGCCAAAGGCGCAGGGTCCACCGCATGATGACCTCCGTCGACCGCGCGGGAGCGTCCGGCGCCTGAGGGCCGCCGACCCCCACGATGGCTCTCGACGCCCGAACCCAGTTCGAATCGCTCCTCGGTTGGACTTTCACCAACGACGCGCCGCTGCGCCAGGCGCTCTCCCACCGGTCGTGGTGCGCTGAAAATTCCGAGGACCAGTCGAACGAGCGGCTCGAGTTCCTCGGTGACGCAGTGCTCGGGCTGGTCGTCACCGACCACATCTACCGCACGTATCCCGAACACCAAGAGGGCGAGCTCGCCAAGGTACGCGCGTCGGTGGTCAACGCCGAAGTGCTCGCCGACGTGGCCGCCGAGATCGAGTTGGGCCCGTGTCTGGCGCTCGGGAAGGGCGAAGACTCGTCGGGTGGGCGCGCGAAACCGTCGATCCTCGCCGACGCAATGGAGGCGATCATCGCCGCGGTGTATCTCGACGGCGGGATGGACGCGGCCACGCTGGTGATCATGCGACTGCTGAACCAGCGGATCATCGAGGCTGCGACCGGACCCGGCGGCGACGATTTCAAGACCCGCCTCCAGGAACTCGCGGCTCAGCGGTTCGACCGGTTGCCCCGGTACCAGGTGCGGGACGAAGGTCCCGATCACGCGAAGCGGTTTTTCGCGACGGTCATGCTCGACGGTCACGCGTTCGGCAACGGCGAGGGCGGCTCGAAGAAGCAAGCCGAGCAGGCGGCCGCTCGCGCGGCGTGGGTTCGGATCTCGGCAGGCGATCCGCCGGTCACGATTGCGTTGAGAGAGGGTCAGGATGCCGGAGCTCCCTGAAGTCGAGGTGATGCGGCGCGATCTCGAGAAGGAGGTCGTGGGCAAGAAAGTCAAGACGGTCGACGTCACCGGCATGCGCACCATCCGCCGGTACAAGCAGCGCAAACAGTTCAGCGCGGCGCTCGAAGGCGCCAAGATCACCGGCGTCGAGCGGCGGGGTAAATACCTGCTCGTGAAACTCGAGGGCGGCGACGTGCTCGTCATCCACCTCGGAATGTCCGGTCAGTTGCGTCGAGCTGCGGGGACGAAGGAACCGCTCGCCAAACACACGCACGTGGTCATCACCTTCACCCAGGGTGGCCAACTCCGCTTCATCGACCCGCGCACGTTCGGCGAGATGTTCGTCACCCAGCTCGACGGCATCGAGACCGAAGTGGAGGAGCTCGCCCACCTCGGGATGGATCCCACCACCACGGTGATCAGCTGGGATTACTTCGGTGATCTCCTAGCCCAACGGCACGCCAAGTTGAAGCTCACCTTGATGGACCAGAAGTTCATGTCCGGGATCGGCAACATCTACTCGGACGAGATCCTCCATCACGCCGGCCTGCGCTGGGATCGCATGACCGACGAGCTGCGGCCCGAGGAAGTGCGCCGCCTGTACCGAGCGGTCGGTGAGGTGCTCCACGACGGAGTGAAGTATCGCGGCTCCTCGCTCGCCGACGAGCAGTACGTGGACCTGTTCGGCAAGCTCGGCGGGTATCAGGCCCACCACCAGGTCTACGCCCGTGACGGGAAGGCCTGCTTCCGGTGCCGGCGAGACATCGTGCGCGAGAAGGTGGCCGGGCGGTCCACCTTCTACTGCCCCTTCTGCCAGGTGTGATGCGGGGAGGGGTGTGGGGGCGCCATCCGCGGGTGGGTGGGTGGTGCTGGTTACGCTCGGGTCACAGTCACAAAGGAGCTGCGGAGTGTTCCTGAAGTCTCTGACCCTGCGCGGGTTCAAGTCGTTTGCGGACAAGACCGTTCTCGAGTTCGAACCGGGCGTCATGGTCGTCGTCGGCCCGAACGGGTCGGGCAAGTCCAACTTGGTGGACGCGGTCGCATGGGTGCTCGGCGCCCAGGGACCGCGCACGTTGCGCGGCGGAAAGATGGACGACGTCATCTTCGCGGGGACGTCGGACCGACCCGCGCTCGGGCGCGCGGAGGTGTCACTCACCATCGACAACTCCGCGAACTTGTTGCCGATCGAGTTCTCCGAAGTCACCATCACCCGGACGCTGTTCCGCAACGGTGACTCCGAATACGCGATCAACGGCACGCCGTGCCGGTTGCTCGACATCCAAGAGCTGCTGTCCGACAGCGGCATCGGTCGCCAGCAACACGTGATCGTCGGGCAGGGCCAGCTCGATTCGGTGCTGAACTCGCGTCCCGAAGATCGGCGCGCCATCATCGAAGAAGCCGCCGGCGTCCTCAAGTACCGCAAGCGCCGAGAGAAGGCCGAGCGCCGCCTCGAGGCCACCGAGGGCAACCTGCTCCGACTCAACGATCTGCTGCGCGAGGTCCGGCGTGGTCTCGGCCCCCTCCAGAAGCAGGCCGACGCCGCCCGTCGTCACGACGGCGTGGTGGAAGAACTCCGTTCTATTCGGCTCCATCTCGTCGGGCGCGAGCTCGCGGGACTCCAGGCCAAGACCACGCGCTTGCGTGAGGAGTCTCACTCACTCGCGCGTGAAGAAGCAACGATCCAGGCGCGCCTGCGGGAGTTGGACGTGTCGGTGCTCGATGCCGAGCGAGCCCTCACCGATGTGGGCCAGGGCGACGTCGCCGACGCGCTCGGCCGGGTGGAGGCGATCCGAGAACGGGCGCGCGGGTTGCGCGCGCTGGTGGTGGAACGCCGGCGCGGGCTGGAACGCGAGCTCGCAGCTGCCGCGGACGAAGGCGTGGTGGAGACGCTGGTCGCGGACGCCGCCGCGGTGCGCGCGGAACTCGACGCCCTGGACCCGCAGTCCGCGCAGATGGCGGAGCACGGGCTCGAGATCGAGACGGCCGAGCGGGCACTGACCGGCGAACGCGCGGCGTTCTCGGCGGTGGAGGACACCGACGATCCGGTGGCCGAGGCCGAAGCCGTCCGGCGCGAGCTGGTGGCCCGGCGCGAGGGACTCGTACGCATCGAAGCCGAGTTGGCGCGGTTCGACTCCCGGGCGCAGGGGATCGAGGCCCGCCAGACGCAGCTGAGCCTCGAACTCGGCGACGTTTCGGAACGACTCGGATCCGTCGAAGCAACCCTGCCGGCCGCGGTGGAGGCGGCCGACGCGGCCGCGTCGGACCGAGCCCGGGCCGAACAGCAGTTGAGCGCGGCGGAGACCCGCTGGCGCGAGGCCGAATCTGAGTCGAGTCGCTGGCAAGCCCGCGCCGATGCGTTGAGTCAAGCGCTCGATGCGGCGCGGGACGCGGAAGCCGCCGCCGTGCTCGACGGCATGGTCGGCGTGGCCGGCGCGCTGGTGAACCATCTCGTCATCGAGGCGGGCGCCGAGATCGCGGTGGCCGCCGCGCTCGGTGACGCCATGGGTTCGGTGATCGTGTCGGGCCGGGACGAAGCGCAGTCCGCAATCGAGCGCCTCGCGGCGGGCGATGTCGGCGCGTGGCTGCTCGTCCTGGATGCCCGCGACACCGCAGTGACCGTCGGCGCGACGATTGCACCGGTCGGTGCCCGCCCGCTCGCCGCGTGCGTGCACGCGAGCCTGCCCGGACTGGCGGCCACCTTGGCTCGCACACTGGGTGGGGTGGTGCTCGCCGACGGTGACTGGCGCGGCGCGATGGACCTCTCGCTCGCGAACCCCGACCTCACGGTGATGACGCGCACCGGCGATCGTTTCGGCGGCGGCCGGCCGTGGCGCTTCGGTGGCGAACACAGCACGGGGGTGACCCGCGCCGCGCTCGACGAAGCCATCGACGCCGCCGAGCACGCGGTGAGCGCGCGGGACGCAGCCCGGGCCGCAGTCGATGCTGCCCGGGTGAGCGTGACCGAGGCCCGCGCGGCCGAACAGCGCGGCGCCGAGGCGGCGCGTCACGCACGCAGCACGCACGACCGCACGAAGTCCGAAGCCGAACGGCTGGCCACCGCGCAGCGCGAACGAGCTCAAGAACTCGAGGCCGCGGGTGCGTCGCGCGTCGGTCTACTGGAAGCGCTGTCCGTGGAACAGGCGACGTTGGCCGCGCTCGAAGCGCGGGTTCCGGAACTCGAAGCCGCGGAGGTCGCCGCGCATCGGCAGGCCGCCGACCGGGCGCAGCTGCTCGCCGAGATCGATGCGCGCGAGACTGCGTTGCGGGCCATCCGTCGTGAACACGCAGTCCAGGTGGCGGCCCTCGACGAACGCCGGTCACTCCTGACCCGTCGGCTCGGTGAGCTCGAAGACCGGCTGGCGCGTGATCCCGAGGCCAAGGCCGCCGCGGAGCGGCACCGCGCCGCACTCATCGCGAAAGGCGGCGCGTACCGCGAGGTCGGTGGCCGGCTCGACGAGTTGGGCACCCGCATCGAGACCGTCTACGGCTGGGTCCGGGAAGAACGGCGGATCCAGTCCGAGCGGGCCAGTGCGGCCGGTGGTCGGCTGGAGCAGCTGCGGGGGCACCGCCGCGAGCACGAGGCATCGCTGAACGAAGTGCGCGAGCGCCAACAACGCCGAGAGGTGGAAGAGGCCGAGAACCGGATGCGGCTCGAAGCGGCCGTCGAGCGCGTGCGCACCGAGTTCGACGCAGAACCCGGCGCGGCCATCGAATCGCCGGTGCCCGAGATCCCCGAGGGCACCACACTCGCCGGCCGGGCCCGGGACCTGGACCGGGACCTGCGCCTGATGGGCCCGATCAACCCGCTCGCGCTCGAAGAGTTCGAAGCGCTCCAGGAACGCCACGACTTCTTGGTGGCGCAACTCGACGACGTGAAGAACAGTCGCCGTGAACTCCAGCGGGTCATCAAGGCCGTCGACATCGAGATCGTGACGGTGTTCGAAACCGCGTTCGCCGATGTGCAACGGAACTTCGAACAACTCTTCACCACGTTGTTCCCCGGCGGGTCCGGGCGGGTGTTCCTCACCGACCCCGACGACCTGTTGAACACCGGCATCGAGATGGAGGCACGGCCGTCCGGCAAGAACACGAAGCGGCTGTCCCTGCTCTCCGGGGGCGAGCGTTCGCTCACCGCCATGGCATTCCTCTTCGGGGTGTTCCGGTCCCGCCCGTCGCCGTTCTATCTGCTCGACGAGGTGGAGGCCGCGCTCGACGACGTGAACCTGCATCGATTCCTCGATCTGGTCCACGAGTTCCGCAACGACGCGCAGCTGGTCATCGTGTCGCACCAGAAGCGCACGATGGAGGCGGGCGACTGTCTCTACGGCGTGTCGATGGCGCCGGGCGGATCCACGAAGGTCGTGAGTCAGCGGATGCGCGGCGAGATCGTGCTCACCTGAAACCGTCATGATGAAACTCGACGCGGCCGCCGAGGAGCTCGAGCTGGTCAACGTCTGCGGACCTGCAGGCCAACAGGCGTGGCTGTGCTCGACGGTGCACGACATCACGAGTAGCGCCCGCGCGTCCCAGATCGCCGATGACCTGTCGCGTCCGTTCCGAATTTTGGTCATCTTGGTCGTCGCATTCGTGCTGACCCGGATCTCGCGCCTGGTGATCCGACACGTGGTGAAGCGGCTCTCGCACGACGACGCCGCCGAGCGGATCTCCACGATTCGGCGCCGCACGGGGGTGGCCTTGCTGGACACGTCGCCGGTGGTGGGGATGCGCCGGGCGCTGCGGGCCGAGACGATCGGCGCAGTGTTGCGGAGCGTGATCGCGGCGTTCATCTGGGCCACCGCCGTCGTGATGATCCTCGACGCGTTGGCGGTCAACCTCGCGGCGATCGGTATCGGTGCGAGCATCGTGGGCGTCGCCGTCGGGTTCGGCTCGCAGGCGTTGGTCCGAGACTTCATCACCGGTCTCTTCATGCTCGTGGAGGACCAGTACGGCGTGGGCGACGTGGTGGACCTCGGGCTCGCGTCGGGAACCGTTGAAGGGGTGAGCTTGCGCACCACTCGCCTCCGCGACGCCGAAGGTGTGGTCTGGCACGTCCCGAACGGCGAGATCCACCGCGTGGGGAACAAGAGCCAACAGTGGGCTCGCGCGCTGCTCGACATTCCGGTCGCGTACGACACGGATCTGCCCGCGGCCTTGGAGGCGATCAAACGCGCCGCCGACTCGGTGGCCGCCAACCCGTCGTTCGAGCGACTCGTCATCGAGGAACCCGAAGTGCTCGGGGTGGAGCAGGTGACGAACGATCAGGTCCTGATCCGCCTCGGCGTGAAGACCAAGCCGCTCGAGCAGTGGCGCGTGGCACGCGAGCTGCGGGTGCAGGTGAAGGCCGCCCTCGACGCCGCCGGGGTCCGCCCCCTCGCCCCCACCAACACGGACCCCGACCCCCAGTAACCCGAACTCGCACCAAATGCGCAAGCCATGGCTTGCAAATTGCGCGTGGGTTGGGGGAGCGGGGACCGAAAAACGGAGACCGTTAGGCTCGCCCGCCGATGGAACCCCTGATTCTCGTTCTGATCCTTCTCGTCGGCCTGGCCATGACCGCAACGGTCGTGGTGCGTTCGCGACGGTCGTCGCGAACGGCCGAGCCCGATCTCGCACCGACACGCCCGACGCGCCGGCCCGGGCGCGAGCCCGAGATCGAAACGCTTTCACCCGGTCCGGCTCCCTCGGTCGAGGAGGCCGAACCCACCGCGCCGGTCCCCGAACCCGTCGAGCGGGTCAAGCCTCGCCTGCGGGACCGGTTGGGGAGAACGCGCGCCGCGTTCACCGGTGCGTTCTCCGCGGTGACCGGCCGTGGGAAGGTCGACGACGAGACGTGGGACGAACTCGAAGAAGCGCTGATCCTCGCCGATGTGGGTGTCCCCACCACGACGAAGGTGATCGACGCCGTCCGCCGACGCGCCACCGCGGAGAAGGTGAACGATCCGGAGCGGGTCATCGAGCTGCTCCGCGACGAGCTGGTGGCACTCCTGGCCGGATCTGATCGCGTGTTGCATCGCGCGGAGTCGGGTCCGAGCGTGTGGATGTTCGTGGGCGTCAACGGGGTGGGGAAGACGACGAGCATTGCCAAGCTGGCGCAACGGGAGGTTGACGCCGGCCACCGCGTCGTGCTCGCAGCCGCCGACACCTTCCGCGCCGCCGCCGCCGAGCAGTTGGCCGCCTGGGCGGAGCGCACCGGGTCCGAGATCGTGCGGGGTCAGGACGGCGCCGACCCCGGCTCGATTGTCTTCGACGCCATGAGCGCCGCCTCCACGCGTGGTGCGGACGTTGTGCTCGTCGACACCGCGGGTCGGCTGCACAACAAGGTGAACCTCATGGATGAGTTGAAGAAACTCCGCCGCATCGTCGATCGCACCGAGGGTGCGTTGCAGGAGGTGCTGCTCGTGGTCGACGCGTCCACCGGCCAGAACGGGTTGACCCAGGCCCGTCAGTTCGCGGAGACCGTCGACATCACCGGCATCGTCCTTACCAAGCTCGACGGCACCGCCAAGGGCGGGATCGTCCTGGCGATCCAATCCGAGCTCGATATTGCGGTGAAGGCCGTGGGCGTCGGTGAGTCCGCCGACGACCTCATCCCGTTCGATCCCGAAGACTTCATCGCCGCGCTGTTCTGACCCGGGCGTACCCGTCGGTCAGGTGGCGGCGGAGTCCAGTCGGAGTTGTTGGTAGAGGAAGTTGACGGTCTGGGCCACGATGCGGTCCCGGAACTCCGGGTACGGAACGTGACCGGCGTCGGCAAAGAGTTGCAGGTTCACGTAGATCCCGGCGCCGAGCGATGCCAATGCCGTTTCCACCGACCAACCGAACGGGATGACCGCGTCCGCGGTGCCGTGGAAGAGCAGCGCGGGAGCGTCGCCCGAACCGGTATAGGTGGCCGCGCCCGGAACCCCGCCGGAGAGCGAGATGGCGGCGCCGATCGCTGAGCTCGGACCGGGGTTGCCGCTCGCGCCTGGGTCGTCGGACCGGTAGGCGACGAGGAGCGCGGTGATGCCGCCGGCCGAACTCCCGGCCATCGCGATCCGATCGGGATCGATCCGGTAGCGGGCTGCGTTGGCGCGTAGCCATCGGACCGCGGCCTGGGCATCGTGCTGGGCGCCCCGCGCGGCCGCGGTGCAGACCGGCGTGGTGCCGTTGGTCCCCGTGCAACCCGCCGGTGCGAGTAACCGGTAGTTGATCGACGCCGACACGATCCCGCGGCGAGCCAGCGCGCCGGCGAGATCGACGAGTTCCTCGCTGTCCTTGTTCCCGAACGAGAACGCACCGCTGTGGATCAACACCACCGCCGGCCGCGCGATTGCCGTGTCGCCCGGCGGCTCGTAGAGGTCGAGTTTCAGCGCTTGGGGGTTGCCGTCGAGGCCCGGCGCCGACCCGTACGTGAGATCGACCGTCGAGCCCACGGTGCTGAAGATCTCGTCGCGGTACCGTAACGGAGCGGGGCCGGGCGGCGGGGGAATGAGCGCGCAGCCCGAAACCACGAGCCCGAGTACCAGCGTGAGTCCCACGCACGCCGCGCCAACGGGTCCGCGACGACGCCCGCATCTGGCCATGGACGCACAATCTTCGCGCATCTGCCGCTCATGGGTATCGGCTCGTGACCGGCGGCGGAGAGCCCCCTCCGTATACTCGGCCGCTCATGTTCGACGCCCTCTCCGAACGCTTCGACGGGATCTTCACGCGCCTGCGCAGCCGCGGGAAGCTCACCGAGGCCGATGTCGACGCCGTGGCGAGAGAGATCCGCCTCGCCCTGCTCGAAGCCGACGTCAACGTCAAGGTCGTCAAGGCGATGATCGCCCGGTTGAAGGAACGCGCCAACGGAGCGGAGGTTCAGAAGAGCCTCAGCCCGGCGCAACAGGTCATCAAGATCGTCCACGAGGAACTGATCACCACGCTCGGCGGGACCTCGGGCAAACTCACGATGAGTCCGAAGCCGCCGACGGTCGTGATGATGTGCGGTCTTCAGGGCGCGGGCAAGACCACCGCTGCGGCCAAGCTGGCCCGGCAACTCAAATCGCAAGGTCTCCAGGTGATGCTGGTGGCCGCCGACCTTCAGCGGCCGGCGGCCGTCGAACAGTTGCGTGTGCTCGGCGGGCGGGTGGACGTGCCCGTGTGGTCCGCGCCCGACGACGGCCCGCAGGACGCGGTCGAGGTCGCCCGCACCGCGCTCGACGAGGCGGCGCGGCTCGGCCGCAACGTCGTCATCGTCGACACCGCGGGTCGGTTGCAGATCGACACCGAGCTGATGCTCGAACTCAAGCAAGTACGCGATGTGGTGAATCCCACCAACACCCTGCTCGTGGTGGACGCCATGACCGGGCAGGAAGCGGTCAACGTCGCCACTGCGTTCGACGACGCGGTGGGCCTCGACGGCGTGGTGCTCACCAAGATCGACGGCGACGCGCGCGGTGGTGCCGCGCTCAGCGTCAAAGAAGTGGTGGGGAAGCCGATCCTGTTCGTGGGAACCGGTGAGAAACTCGAGGACTTCGAGCCGTTCCATCCGGATCGGATGGCGAGCCGCATCCTCGGCATGGGTGATGTGCTCACGCTCATCGAAAAGGCGGAAGCGACCTTCGACGAGGATGTGGCGCTGCGAGCGCAAGAGTCCCTGAGTAAGGGACAGTTCACGCTCGAAGACTTCCTCGAACAGATGCGCCAAGTTCGCAAGATGGGCCCGATCGGCAACATCATGAAGATGCTGCCGGGCATGCCTAAGGAGCTGAAGGGTGCAGATCTCGACGAAGGTGAGATCGACCGGGTCGAGGCGATCATCTGCTCCATGACGCCGGCGGAACGGCGTGACCCGACACTCATCAACGGCTCGCGCCGGGTGCGTATCGCGAAGGGCAGCGGGACGTCGACGTCGGAAGTGAACGCGCTCCTCAAGCAGTTCAAGCAGGTGCAGTCGATGATGAAGTCACTCACCGGTGGCGGCAAGCGGCCGAAGCTCCGGGGGTTGGCCGGCCTGGATCTGAGCCAACTCCCGGGTGGTCAGTAACCCCGGACCGGCGGGAACCGGACCCGAGCCGCTAGCCTTGCGCCCTCGCGTCGCCCGGCGACGTTGTCCCTTCTGGAAGGAAATCCCTGCACGTGTCCGTCAAGATTCGCCTCATGCGCGTGGGCAAGAAGAAGCAGCCGAGTTACCGGATCGTCGTGGCCGACGGTCGGAGCCCGCGCGATGGCCGTTACATCGAGATCATCGGCCACTACCAGCCGCGTCAGGAGCCGTCGGGCTTCGACATCCAGGAGGACAAGGTCCTCGACTGGTTGGGCAAGGGTGCGCAGCCGAGTGAGCAGGTACACCGGCTCCTCGTGAACGCCGGGATCTGGGAGCAGTACGAGTCCGGGCGTTCGTCGGTGTCCACTGCCGCCAAGAGTGCGGCCCGCCGGGCAAAGGGACAGGCCACACTCCGAGAGAACGAGGCGAAGGCGAAGTCCGCAGCCGACGCGAAGTCCGCTGCGGATGCCAAAGCGGCCGCCGCCGCCGAAGCTGCCGAAACCAAAGCGGCCGCCGCCGCGGCGAAGGCCGAGGAAGCCGCCGCGGCCGAAGCTCCCGCTGAGGAAGCGCTGGCTGAAGCAGCACCGGTGGAAGAGGCGCCGGCTGAAGCAGCACCGGCTGAGGACGCGGAAGCGTGAGCGACCAGGACCACGACCACGACCAGGACCACGACGACTTCGAAGATGAAGTCGGTGGCGAGGGCAACCGGATCATCGGCGGTCGCGCCAAGGCAGTCGTCGAGCACGTCACGCGCTCGATCGCCGACGAGCCGGACGCGATCGACGTCGATCTCATCGAACGCCGGGGCGAAGTTTCGCTGCTCGTCCATGCCGACAAGTCCGACATGGGTCGGCTCATCGGCAAGCGCGGGCGGGTCGTGCAAGCCTTGCGGCAAGTGACGCGTGCGGCCGGTGCCGCCGAAGGAATTCGCGCGTCGGTCGACATCGTCGAATAAGAGAGTCACATGACGCCGGCGCGTCTCGAAGTCGGTCGGATCGGTCGGGCCCACGGGCTGCGCGGTGAGATCGCGGTCTCGCTCACGACCGAACGCGAAGAACGACTTGCTCCTGGTTCACGCCTTACCACGAACGACCGCGAACTTGTCGTCGTGGCGTCCCGGCCGCACCAGCACCGGTGGCTCGTGTACTTCGACGGCGTCGAGGATCGGACGGCGGCCGAAGCACTCCGCGGTGAGATCCTCTACGCCGACGCGCTCCCGTCTGATGACGACGACGAGCTGTGGGTTCATGAACTCATCGGCGCCGCGGTGCAGGACCGGGCCGGCGTTCGCTTGGGCTCGGTGATCGCGGTCGAGGCCAATCCGGCGAGTGATCTCCTGGTGCTCGACGGTGACCGGCTCTTGCCGCTGGCGTTCCTCGTCCGGCACGAGCCCGGACTCGTGGTGGTCGATCCGCCGGCCGGGATCTGGGAGTGACGGCATGCGCATCGATGTCTTCACCATCTTCCCGGAGTACCTGAACGGTCCGCTCGGGTTGTCGCTGATCGGCCGGGCGCGAGAAGCCGCCCAGTTGGACCTCCGACTCCACGACCCGCGCGCGCACACCACCGACCGCCACCAAGCGGTCGACGACGCGCCCTTCGGCGGCGGTCCGGGCATGGTGATGACCCCCGAGCCGCTGTTCGCCGCGGTCGAAGCTGCGGATCCGCCCCGCCCGCTCCTGTTGCTCGGCGCTGGCGGCGCGCGCTTCGATCAGGCGATGGCGCGCGAACTCGCGGCCGGAGCCGGGTTCTCGCTCCTCTGCGGACGCTACGAAGGCATCGATCAACGGGTGGCCGACCATCTCTGCGACGGTGAGCTGTCGGTCGGCGATGTGGTGTTGGCGGGCGGCGAAGCGGCGGCGCTGGTGGTCATCGAGGCCGTGACCCGCTTGGTGCCCGGGGTCATGGGCAACGATCAGTCGGCGGTGGAGGAATCGTTCTCCACGGCCCGGCTGGAGTATCCGCACTACACCCGGCCCGCCGAGTTCCGGGGTTGGGCAGTTCCGGAGGTCCTGCGTTCGGGTGATCACGCGCGGATCGCCCGTTGGCGCCGGGCGCAGGCCTTGGCGCGCACCCTCGACCGCCGACCCGATCTGCTGCCCGGAGGCCCTGACGGTCTGGACCCCGAAGACCGGGCGCTGCTCGACGAGTTCTCGATTCTGGGACCGCCCGGCTAGCATCCTCTCTCGCTTCCCAGGGATCTTGCCGAAGGACTGAACGCGCCATGAAATCCACTGATCTGGTCGACCGCGCCGCATTGCGTAGCGACATCCCGGACTTCGGCCCGGGCGACACCGTGAAGGTGCACGTTCGTGTTGTCGAGGGCACGCGCCAGCGGGTGCAGGTGTTCCAGGGTGTGGTCATCGGCCGCAAGGGCGACGGACTGCGCGAGACGTTCAAGGTTCGCAAGGTCAGCTTCGGTGTGGGGGTGGAGCGCACGTTCCCGGTCCACTCGCCGATCGTTGCCCAGATCGAGGTCGCAACCCGCGGAGATGTGCGGCGAGCCAAGCTGTACTACCTGCGGGACCGGATCGGGAAGGCCGCGAAGATCAAAGAGAAGCGCTTCTGATCACGCGTCCCCCTCGTACAATGAACCCATGAGTGGAGTGGCGCGCACACACATCATCGGGCGCGGTTCCCACGGCATCCGTGATCATGAGGATGCGGTATGAGCGGCGAGGACCTCGAGCGGTACGAGACCGAGATCGAACTCCAGCTCTATCGCGAGTACCGCGACGTGCTTCCGATGTTTGCGTACGTGGTCGAGACCGAGCGTCGGTTCTATCTGACCAACTCGGTGAAGATGGAGGCCCGATCCGAGGGCGGCGGGGTGTACTTCGAACTCGAGCTCGCCGACGCGTGGGTCTGGGATATGTACCGACCGGCGCGCTTCGTCGCAACGGTGCGGGTGGTCACCTTCAAGGACGTCAACATCGAGGAGCTCGCGGGCAAGGATCTGTGAACCGGCGCGCGCTCGGCGCTCGGGGCGAATCGCTGGCGGGGGACTGGTACCTCGAGCGGGGCTACACGATCCTTGATCGCAACTGGCGGACGCGTACCGGCGAGCTGGATCTCGTGTTGGAGTCCGGCGGGATCATCGTGTTCTGTGAGGTCAAGACCCGCACCTCGAACGCATTCGGCGCCGGGGTCGAGGCGGTCACGCGCGAGAAGCAGCTGCGGATCCGTCGGCTCGCGGCGCAGTGGCTGGAGGTGAACGATCGTGCGCACCGTGGGCTGCGGTTCGATGTGGTGTCGATCCTCGCTCCGTCATCGGGTCGACCCCAGATCGATGTGTACGAGGCTGCGTTCTGACCCACGCCGCGGGCGCGGCTCAGGCCGGACTTCGATCGCGGCGACGTTCCTCGCGGTGCCAGCACCCGGTGTGCCAGTGCCGGCGGTCCTCCGGGATGGCGAGCGGGACGACGACCTTGTGGCCTTCACCGGGTCGGATGTCGTGGTCGCAACCGGGGCAGCGGTAAGACTTCACCGCTTCGTAGGGCTGCATATGACGAACGTCGACGGGGTCGGATGTCACGGCTATCCGAGCAGGGCCCAGGCGACCAGTGCGAGCACGATCGCGACGGCCGCAATGACGAACAGCAGATCGCCGCGGTGGGCCACTCGGCCGCGCAACGGGTTCATTCCCATGCCGGAACGGTAGGCGCCCGGGCTCAGCTGGCGGGAGTGGCGCGCTCCCAGTGGATGCTGTTGGCGCGTGCGGTGCGAGCGGCGGCGGCCTGTTCCCAGTTCGGTTCGGCCGTGCGTCGGACCAACGAGTTGTGTGCTTCCCACGCGGCCGAACACGACTCGCACGTCAGGAGATACGAACCGCCCGAATAACTCTCGACGTCGAGCGGAGTGCCGTCGTAGGGACACCGTTGCAGATGCATTCGAGAAGGATCGACGTTCTCGGCGCGGAACTTGATCGCGCTCGCCCTCCATTGGTGAACGGCCACTGCTGCACCCCTCACGTGGGCCAGAGCAGACCGTGCGCGCGGCGTATTCGTCCGCTTCGCACCAAAGCAGCAGTTGCGACGGCGGCCGGTCCGGGTGCGAGTCCGGTGCGGGCGGTGATCTCGTCGACGGTGGCAGGTTCCCCGCCGAGCGCGCGGAGAACTGCGCGTTCCTCTGGGGTGACGGGCTCGGCGTCCGGACCGCCGGGGAAGCGTCGGCTGCCTGAAGTGATCCCGAGGAGGAGCAGCACATCGTCGGGATCGACAACGATGTGGGTGCCTTCGCGTAGGAGTTCGTTGGTGCCGCGCGCCGACGGATTGCGACGTGATCCCGGGTAGGCACACACGGCGCGGCCGTAGCGAGCGGCATCGCCCGCCGTGATGAGCGCGCCGCCGGTCTGGGTGGCCTCGACCACGACGAGGATGTCCGACAGGGCCGCGATGATCCGATTCCGCAACGGAAAGCGCGCCGGATGCGGACCGGTGCCGAGGCGGTACTCGCTGATGAGGAGGCCGTGCTCCCGGACCTGCTGATGGAGGCGCCCGTGGCGACGCGGGTACACGACGTCCAGTCCGGTCCCCAGAACGCCGATCGCGGTCCCCGACGCCTCGAGCGCACCGTGGTGGGCGGCGGCATCGATGCCGATGGCGAGGCCGCTCACCACCGTGACACCCGCGCTTGCCAACGCCGCGCCGAGTTCGCGCGCGTCGTCGATCCCGTGCGGGGTGGCCGCGCGGGTGCCGACGATCCCGACCCGCGGGCGGTGGAGTGCGTCCGCGCGAGCGCCCTCGCCGAAGAGCACCACCGGGCCCTGCTCCAACTCTGACTCGAACGGGAACTCGTCGGTTCCCGCGACGTACACGTGGGTGTTGCGCGCTCGTAGCCGAGCTTCGGCGACGGCGAGATCCAACGTCGATCGCCAGCCTCGGATCAATCGTTCGTGATCGCGTCGTCCGCCGGCAAGTACCGATGCCGCCCGACCACTCATGATCGCCGCCGTCACGTCGAGGGGATCGTTCCACGTCTCCCACAGTCGTCGGAGGGTGCGGGGATACATCCCGTCGAGTGAAGCCAGCGCCGCGGCCGCAATCCGCCGGTCATCGAGGACCGCGGCGGTCCCGATCGGTCCGGTCGTCGCAACGGTGCGGGGTCGGGCCGGGTTACTCATGACACGTCCTGGCGTAGCGACGCGGCGAGGATGATGTGCTCGCCTTCGACCACCGGTGAGTTCGCGAGGTCCGCGACGGTACGGGCCACTCGCCGCACCCGCCCGGCGCCGCGTCCGGTGAGCATGCCGTCCTCGACGACGAGCATCCACGCGTCGAGTCCGTCGGGGCTCATCGCGGCGTAGTGCTCCATCATCCCAGCCGGGATCTCACGATTCCATCGCCAGGGGCTGGCCCGGAACCGGTGGCGCTGCCGGGCCACGGCTTCGGCGACGCGCGCGGCCACGGTGGCGGAATCTTCGCCCGCGCGATCGGAAGCGGCGGGGCCGGTGATGCGCTGACGGAGATCGAACCGGTCCAGCAGTGGAGCGCTGAGCCGCCGCGCGTACCGCGCCTTCTGGGCTTCCGAACAGCGACAATCGACGGCGACGCGCCCGCACGGACACGGGTTGGTGCACGCGATCAGCAGGACCGACGCCGGGAACGTGAGGCTGGCGCCCTGGCGGGCGATCCGCACGGCGCCTTCCTCCAGCGGCTGGCGCAGCGCGTTGAGTGCGATCGGCGGAAACTCGCCGAGCTCATCGAGAAAGAGCACGCCACGATGCGCCCGGCTCACCTCGCCGGGGCGGGGGCGGCCGGCGCCACCGCCGACGAGGGCCGGCGTGGTGGAGGTGTGATGCGGGGCTCGGAACGGACGCGCGGACGCCAACTCATGGGGCGGTTCGCCGTCGCACACCGAGGCGATGCGCGTCACTTCGAGCGCTTCATCGGGGTCGAGCGGCGGCAGGATCGTCTGGAGTCGTCGAGCGAGCATCGTCTTGCCGCAACCGGGCGGACCGGTGAGGAGGAGATGGTGACCTCCGGCGGCGGAGATCTCGAGCGCGAGGCGCGCGGTGGTGAGTCCGCGCACCTCGGCGAGATCCATGGGCTCGGCGTCGAGGCTCACCAGCGGTGGCGCAGGCGGGTCGAGATCGGGCCACGGCTCCTCCCCCTTGAGGCACGCACGCAAGGACGCGATGTCCGGGGCGGACCGCACGACGAGACCGCGCACGAGCGCCGCCTCGTGCGCGTTCACCGGCGGGACGATGACGGTCTCGACGCCGTCGCGGAACAGCGCGTCGGCCAGGATGAGCGTGCCGGGGACGGGCCGGATCGTCCCGTCGAGACCGAGTTCGCCCAAGACCCCGACGCCGGCCACACAGTCCTCGGGCAGCTCCGACTCACTCACGAGCAGCCCGAGCGCGATCGCCAGTTCCAGGCCGGCACCGGACTTACGCACCGTGGCGGGGGACAGGTTGACCGTGATCCGTTTGAGCGGCCACGCCATTCCCGACGAGAGGAGCGCAGCGCGCACTCGCTCGCGCGATTCGCGTCCGGCGGCATCGGGCAGTCCGACGACGGTGTAGCCGGGCAGACCGCCGGACACGTGTACCTCGACGTCGACTCGATGGCCGTCGACACCGAGCAGCGTGGAACTGGCAACGGTGGCAAGCATCGTTCTCTCCTGATCGCGGAACGGAACAGGAGGGCCGGACGTTCAGAACTCGGAATCACCAGAGCCGCGGCAACCTCGACGGCCGGATCAACCATCGCACACCGGTGTGACCATCAAAATTGCTCGTCCGGTCGCTGGCCATGGCGGGTGCGTGGTTTCGGTGGCTTCCTGCCTCGCGGCTCGCTCCGCAGGCTCCGCTCGGGCGCGGGGTGAGATGCGTTCGGGTTGTGTGGCTCCTCCGCGTCGGCTCGTCCGGTCGCCGGAGCGGAGCAGCCATCACTGCGTGCGCAGCTAGCGTTCGGGCATGGCTTGGGATGTCGACGGATTCGTCACGTCACTCACGGCCGCGAGTCCCCATACCGTCGAGGCGTATGAGCGCGACGTTCGCCAGTTCGTCTCGTGGGCGGACCGCGGCGGCTGTGCCAACCCGTCGAAGCTCGACCACGCGACGCTGCGCCGCTATCTCGGCTACCTCACCACGCGCGGGTTCGCGCGCCCGACGATCTCGCGGAAGGCGGCCGCGATCAGATCGTTTCTCCGCTATCTCACGCGCCAGGGGATCTTGCCCGCGGACCCGGGACGCAATCTGCGTTCGCCGAAGGGCGTGAACCGGCTGCCCCGAGTGCCCCGATCGGCCGACGCGAACGCCCTCCTCGATCGGGCCGCCGCGGCCACGGTCAAGGTCAGGGCCGAACGGGACCCCAGCCCCGATGATCAGGCCGGTGACGAACCCGACCGGGATCTCGACGCGCATGCGGTTGCGCTGCGGGACCTCGCGGTACTCGAGGTTCTCTACGGGTCGGGGATCCGGGTATCGGAGTGTTGTGGGCTCGACGACCCCGACGTGGATCTCGACCGGGGGCTGCTCACGGTGCTGGGGAAGGGGTCGAAGATCCGCCGGATTCCGCTCGGGGCTCCCGCGACCGATGCCATTTGGGCCTGGCTGGCGCACGGGCGATCTCGCCTCACCGCGGCCGACCGCCCAACCGGGGCAATCTTCCTGAATCGACTCGGCCGGCGGCTCGGTACCCGTGACGCTCGGCGGATCGTGGAGCGCCACCCGTTGCCCGATGGGCGGACCTTGCACCCCCACGCCCTCCGGCACGCGTACGCTACCCACCTGTTGGAAGGCGGAGCCGACCTCCGGACCGTGCAGGAACTGCTCGGTCACGCAGACTTGGCGACGACTCAGATCTACACCCACTTGACCCGCGAGCGCCTCCGGGCGGTCTACGAATCGACGCATCCACGTGCCTGACCCAGAGACATCGAAAGCCGACGCCGCCGCGATCGTCGCCAAGTTGTGGGATCAATACCAAGCCGATCCGTCCACCGACGGGCGCGAACGGCTGATCCTGCACTACTCGCCACTCGTGAAGTTCGTCGCCGGTCGCGTGGCCGCCGGGCTCCCCCAGAGCATCGAACAATCGGATCTCGTCTCCTACGGGATCTTCGGTCTGATCGACGCGATCGACAAGTTTGATCCCGAGCGCGGCTTCAAGTTCGAGACCTACGCGATCAGCCGTATCAAGGGCGCGATCATCGACGAGCTGCGCTCGATCGACTGGGTGCCCCGGTCGATCCGGTCCAAGGCCCGGGCGATCGAGCGGGCGTATTCGAAGCTCGAGAACGAGTTGAAGCGCTCCCCCGACGACGCCGAGATGGCGGCCGAGATGGGGATCACCGAGTCCGAACTGAGCCACACGCTGTCCCAGATCAGCTTCGTCGGCGTGGTTGCGCTCGACGAGGTCGTGAACACGGGGGAGAAGGGGAGCGGAACCACCACCGTGGGCGACACCGTCGCGGACAAGGTCAACGACCCCGTCGCGGCGTTCGAGGTGGAGGAGATGAAACATCTCCTCGCCGATGCCATCAACCGCATGCCCGATCGCGAGCGGCTGGTGCTCACCCTCTACTACTACGAGGCGCTCACGCTCGCGGAGATCGGCACCGTCCTCGGTGTCACCGAGAGCCGGGTCTGTCAGATCCACACCAAGGCGATTCTCCAACTCCGGGGCCGCCTCGTCGAACCGGCGTCCGCGCCGAGCCCCTAGTCCGCGCGGACCCTCGCACCGGGGTTCCGCCGCGGCAACCGACTCGGCGGTTGGGGATCGTTCCCGCGTGATTGAGCTGCGCTGGTTCGATCGGCCCGTGGCGGTGCCGGCGAGCGCCCGCTAGAGTTCGTCCCCTTCCCCAGCACTTCCTCCTCCCGTGTTCGCGCACGCCCGGGAGGCGTCGATGGGTGTTCGTTCCTTTCTTCTCGCTGGTTTTGCGGCTGCCGTCGCGCTCGCGTCCATTCCGATCCCGGCTGCGGCCGCACCGAACGCGGCTGCGCCGGGCGCGTGGTCCCGGCCGGTCCCCGGTGGGATCGTTCGTCCGTTCGCTGCGCCGCGCGCCGTCTACGGCCCCGGTCATCGAGGCGTGGATCTCGCCGCACCATTGGGAACGTCGGTCGCGGCAAGCGGCAGTGGTGTCGTCTCCTTCGCCGGTTCGGTCGCAGGCTCGCTCCACGTCGTGATCGATCACGGCGGCGGCCTGCGCACCTCGTTGTCGTTCCTGGCGCGCGTCGACGTGCGCCGCGGCGAGCGGGTGGTGCGCGGCCAGGTGATCGGGATCGCAGGCGGGATCGGTCCCGAGCACGCCGTGGGCGTCGTGCACTTCGGGTTGCGAGTGGGCGACGTCTACGTCGACCCGATGAAACTGTTCGCGCCGGTGGACCTCGCGAAGGCCGTCCGGCTGGCGCCGGCACGTTCGCCGAACCAGACCGGCCTCGTCACGCCGGCGGCCGAGGCCCGATCGCTCCGGGATGCGCTGGCGCTCCCCACTGCCATCCCCGGCCTCGAGCCGCCGTCCGATCCCACGTGGTGGGACCGCGCCGTTGCGGTGGGCGGCCGCGTGGTGGGCGGGCTGGTGACCGTGGGTGCGGTGCTCACGTGGCCGAAGCGCATGGTTGTGCAGTTCGTCATCGACCACACCCCCATCGGCGCCGGACTCGCCGACCTCCGAGCGATCGGGTCCCGGTTCATGACGTATCTCCGCAGTCGGGAGAACTGCACCGAGGATGGATCGGCCCCGCCCGGTGGCGGCGGTTCCGGCCATCACCTCATGGCCGTCGGCGGGATCAACAGCTCGTCGGACCCGAAGACGGGCCGCACCTTCGGGCTCGATACGAAGGCGCTCGGGTACGACGCGGGCGACGTTTCGTGGTTCTCCTACGCCCCGGACGGTGGTGCGTACCAACCCTCGGACACCTGGGGCGATCTGCTCGTCAAGGCGTACGGACTTCGGAATCAGTTGCGTGCACTCCAGGCGAGCCGGCCCGGCCGCGAGGTCGACCTCATCGCCCACTCCCAAGGCGGCGTGGTGGTGGACGTGTTCCTCCAGCTGGTCTATGACCCCGCCGACCCGAGCCTGCCGCCCCTCGCCACCGCCGTCACGCTGGCGTCGCCGCATCTCGGTGCGCCGGCTGCGAGTATCGCGATGCAAGTGCGCAGCGCCCCGGACGGCCGACGCCTTCTGGACTGGGCCGAGTCGCTCGCTGGCGGCGCAATCCCTCCGTCGGGCGGACGGTCGACCAGCCAGCTCGCCGAAGGCTCGACGCTGCTGAGAGATGTTTGGAAGCGTCCGCTCCCGGATCAGATGCGGATGACGTCGGTGGCGGGCGACGATGACTTCGTGGTCCCGGCCGGCGCCACCGAGGCGCCCGGAGCGAGACACGTGACCGTCGATCCCAGCGGCATCAACGACCACTCCGCGATCGTCGACGACGCCGACGCGATGCGTGATGTCCGCCTCGCCCTGGAGCAGCGCCCGCCCGCGTGCGCCGGGATCCTGCAAGGGATTCGTGGCGCGATCGAGCCGGTGGTGATCCGACGGGTCGAACTAAATCTCGGCCGGGCGTTCTCCGACGTCGTGCATCACCGCATGCCGCTCGCCGCTCCGTTCGGCCCGCCGCTGGCGCCGCTCGGAAGCCGATGACCGCCCGCGCTCCCGAATACCCGACCGAATACCCGACCGAACACCCCGACAAGACATGGAGGTCTTGACCATGACCATCGACTGGGACATTGAACCGGTGACCGAACCGCAGGTTCCGCGCCGACCCGAACCACGAACCGGCCGTCGCCGAACGCGGTTGAACCTCGCATCTCGATCTCGGGTGATCGTCGGTGGTGCGGTTGCGCTGGCGGTTGCCGTCACGCTGGGTGGTGTCGTGGCGTTCGGATCGTCGGATCCGGCGCCCGCGAAGTCCGCTGGGCCGGCGGCCGGCTCGACGATCGGCCACGACGACCCGTTCGCCGTCCGCAGGGCCCAGAACCTCGACAATGTCTGGTCGCATGACTTCTTCTCGGACCCGATCGAAATCCTGGTCGAGGGGGACGACGCGTTCGTCGTGACGCCGAACGCAGTGACCGCGCTCGGAACGGAAGAGGGTCATCAGCGGTGGCGGGTCGATGTGAAAGACGCGGCACCGTTCGTGGCCGCCGACCGGGCCACCGTGGTCGTCGCCACGACCGACGGCTTCGAGGCCCTCGATCGACGCACGGGCGCGTCTCGGTGGCGGGTAGGGGTCGACGACCCGCGTGATCAGGGCAGCACCGTCGGGCTGGTCCGCACGGGGGCCGGCGCGGTTGCGGTGGCGGCGACGGCACAGGGTGGCGTCGTCGGACTCGACGCGACCACGGGGGAGCCGCGCTGGTCCGTCGACGTCGATGGTTCACCCCGCGGTCGCTGGGCGGTCGATGACGCCTCTGCGAGCGCCGCATTGGAGACGAGCGATGGTGAGAACGTGACCTTGCGCGTGTTCGATGCCGCATCCGGGAAGGTCCGGTGGAGTGTTGGGCTGGGTCGTGACACCGGGATTCCGGTCTTCACCGACGGCCTGCTCATCGTGGGCAGTGGGCGGAGCGACGACGGTACGATTCGGGGCTATGCCGCCACCGATGGCCGGCTGCGCTGGGAGACCCCGGCGACCAACAGCTTCGAAGCGACGATGGCACCGGTCGTGTCCGGGCGCTCCGTGATCGTCGTCGACAAGCTGGGCCGGCTCTTCTCCTTGGCGGCCGCGACCGGCGCGGTGAAGTGGTCGACGGCGGTGCCGGGGCCCGTGCTCGCGGACTCGCCGGCGGTCGCCGGCGGGCTGATCGTCGTGCACGACGCGTTCGCCGAGATCCACACCGTCGACCAGTCGACCGGCCGACTCATCGCGTCCCGCGCCTCGGTCGGCGTTCCGCTCGGGCTCGGTGGCGCGCCCAACCGGATCGTCTACGCCCAGACCCGCGTGCGATACGGGCAGGTCATGGCGTATGCACCCCAAGTCCTGGCCAGTCAGGTGCGGGCCGGCCAGGTCCAAGCCCGGCGCTGACGTTCACAGGCTGACGTTCAACCGCCGACGTTCGCGGGCTGACGTTCGCAGGCCGGAGGGGTCCGGCCAGCTGGGAGCTGCCGGGACCCCTCCGGCTACACTCGCCCCCGACTCGAACGCCCCGTGGGGCCTCGAGATCTTGCACGCCCGGCATCCAATGGTCGCATCCGGAATCCTCCGGGCGCGCTGACCGGGCGGAAGTCCAACCAGAGGAAAGGACCACCACTCGTGGCCGTCGTCACCATGAAACAGTTGCTCGAGGCCGGAGTTCACTTCGGTCACCAGACGCGCCGTTGGAACCCGAAGATGCGCCGGTTCATCTTCGGCGAACGCAACGGGATCTACATCGTCGATCTCAAGCAAACGCTCGAACGCATCGACACCGCGTACCGGTTCGTCCGCGGCACCGTCTCCGATGGTGGCACCGTCCTCTTCGTCGGCACCAAGAAGCAGGCCCGCGAGCCGATCCAGGCGATGGCCAACCGCTGCGGCATGCCGTACGTGAACTACCGCTGGCTCGGCGGAATGCTCACCAACTTCCAGACGGTGCACGCCCGCGTCTCGAAGCTTCGGGAGATGGAGCGCCAGCTCGCCACCGGCGAAGTGGAGCAGATGATCAAGAAGGAAGGCCTCAAGCTCCGGCGCGAGGTGGTCAAGTTGGACCGCAACCTCGGTGGTATCCGCAACCTGGAGAAGCTTCCGAGTGCGATCTTCGTGATCGACACGAAGCAGGAGCACATCGCGGTCACCGAGGCGAACCGCCTCGGCATCCCGGTGGTCGCCATCGTGGACACCAACTGTGACCCGGACATCATCCAGTACGTGATCCCGGGCAACGACGACGCGATCCGCTCGTCGAACCTGATGTGCCGGGTGATCGCCGATGCCGTGGACGAAGGTCGCCATCTGGCCCAGAAGAAGGGTGCCCGTCCGGGGACGAAGGCCGAGAAGCCTGCGCCCAAGGCGCTGACCCCCGAAGAGCAGAAGGCGAAGGCGCAGGCCCAGGCCGAGGCCCGTAACGCCGCCGCCGCCCAGCAGGCCGCACGCGAGACCCGCCTCGCGGAATCCAAGGCCAAGGCCGCCGCGACGACCGAGCCGGATACCGCCGAGGTTGAACCGGTCGCCGATGGTGACGCCGCCGATGGTGACTCGACCCCCGACTCGACCCCCGATGCGAGCCCCGAAGCGCCGCCGGTGGCCGCGGCGGCCGAATCCACCAGTGAGAGCAGCAATGGCTGAGATTGCGGCGAAGGATGTGGCCGCGCTCCGGAAGCTCACCGGCGCGGGGATGATGGATTGCAAGAAGGCCCTGGTCGAGTCCGATGGCGACATCGAGGCGGCCAAGGACTGGCTGCGCAAGAAGGGCCTGTCCGGCGCGGCCAAGCGCGAGGGTCGGGCTGCGGACCAGGGCGCGGTGGACGTGGTCGTCGAGGGCACGAGAGCAGCCGTCGTCGAACTCAACTGCGAGACCGACTTCGTGGCTAAGGGCGCCGACTTCAAGACTGCGGTGGCGTCGTTGGCCGCTCAGGTCGCCGACCACGGTGACGCGGACCTCGCGGCCCAGCCGTACGAGGGTTCAACCGTCGGCGAGGCGATCACCCAGCTCGGTTCGAGGCTCGGTGAGCGCATCGAGCTCGGTCGGGTGGCCCGGTACGAGTCGACCGACGGCGTTCTGGACGCGTACAAGCACGTGCAGAACGACCGCGGCACGATCGGCGTGCTCGTCGAGCTCGGTGGAGTCACGCCCGGCGACGAGAAGGCGCAGGCCGTCGCCCACGACATCGCCCTCCACATCGCGAGCGCGGCGCCCCGGTACGTGAGCAAGGACGATGTTCCCGCCGACGCGTTGGAGAAGGAGCGTGAGCTCCTCACCGAGTTGACCCGGAACGAGGGCAAGCCCGACGACGTGATCGAGAAGATCGTCACCGGACGGCTCAACGGTTTCTATAAGGACTACTGCTTGCTCGAGCAGGGTTTCGTGAAGGAACCGAAGACCTCGATCGCCAAGCTGGTCCAGGGGCTCGGTGCGGACGCCAGTGTCCGGCGCTTCGCTCGGGTCAAGGTCGGCGAGGACTGAGCCGGCTGTGTCCGAGAGCCGGTTCCGTCGCGTCATCCTGAAGCTGTCCGGCGAGTCCTTCGCCGAAGAGATCGGTTTCGGGATCGACGCCGCGATCGTGGAACGGATTGCCACCGAGATCGCGGACGCCCGGAACGAGTTGGGTCTCGAGATCGCGATCGTCGTCGGCGGCGGCAACATCTTCCGCGGCATGGCCGGCAAGACCCGGGGCATGGACCGGGCCCGGGCGGACTACATGGGCATGCTCGCCACCGTGATCAACGCGCTGGCCCTTCAAGATGCGCTCGAGGGTGTGGGCCAGCCCACTCGGGTCCAGACCGCGATCACGATGGCCAAGGTGGCCGAGCCCTACATCCCGCTGCGGGCCATTCGCCATCTCGAGAAGGGCCGGATCGTGGTCTTCGCCGCCGGGACCGGCAACCCGTACTTCACCACGGACACCACGGCGGCGCTCCGAGCGGCAGAAATGGGTGCGGACGCGGTGCTGAAGGGAACCCACAGCGGGGTCGACGGCGTCTATAGCGCCGATCCTCGGCTGGATCCCACCGCGGTGAAGCTCGATGCCATCTCGCACTTCGAGGTCATCAACCAGGGCCTCAAGGTCATGGACTCCACCGCGATCACCTTTTGCATGGACAACGCGCTGCCGATCATCGTCTTCGACGTGTCGACGCCCGGCAACATCCGGCGGGCCCTGATCGGCGAGGCCATCGGTACGTTGGTCAGTTCGGAAAGGAGCTGAGATGCCGACGGGTCCCGAGATCGTCGCCGACAGCCGCGAGAAGATGCACAAGGCGGTCGAACACCTGAAGTCGGAGTTCTCCGCCGTCCGCACCGGCCGGGCCACACCGGCCCTGGTCGAGAAGATCCGGGTCGACTACTACGGGAGCGAAGTCCCCCTCCAGCAGCTGGCGGGATTCGCGGTGCCAGAGGCGCGGGTGCTCGTGGTCTCACCGTACGACAAGGGCGCGTTGGGAGCGATCGAAAAGGCGCTCCAGCAGAGCGATCTCGGCATCAACCCGGGGAACGACGGCCAGGTGATCCGGCTGGTCTTTCCCGAGCTCACCCAGGAGCGGCGCAAGGACCTGGTCAAGGTGGTGAAGAGCCAGGCCGAGGACGGCCGGATCGCGGTTCGGAACCTTCGCCGGCACGCCCGCCAGGAGCTCGAAGCAATGGAGAAGAACGGCGAGATCTCCCAGGACGAACTCGAAAGAATCGAGAAAGACCTCGAAAAGCTGACCCATGAGGTCGTGGCCGAGGTCGATCACATCCTGGGGCTCAAGGAGCGCGAGCTCCTGGAGGTCTGAGCGGTCGGGCGCAAGGTATCGGGGGCGAACGGTCCCGGGGGTCTAGGGTCAACGTGTGTTCAACGTGGCCCACGGGGGGTACAGCCGTGACTGATCGTCACGACGAAGACAACGAGAACCGAGACGTGCCGACACCGCGCCCGCCGCTGGCGAGCGAAGGGGTGCGGATCATCGGGGCCGAGGAGGCGCACGCCGTGCTCGATTCCGGCGCGGTGGCCCACCGAATCGGTGACGCGCCCGCTCGGAGCGAGTCGCGCGAGTCCGGTGCTGACGCCTCGGCTGACCTCGGGTCTCGAGGATCGCTCACCGCAGAGGAGTTCACCGCGGGGGAGTTCGCCGCGGAGGAACCCACGGCGGAGCATCCGGCCGTGAGCGTCGAGGGCGCCGATCCGGTATCGAACCGGGACGAGACCCAAGCGCTCGACATCGTGGATCTGGGGTCCGAGGTCGAGGGTGTGACCACCGTGGCCGCGGGCGCCCCTCACGATTCCGCCGACCTCGCCGACGCGGCCCCGGCACCGGAGGGGCTCCCGCATTGGAGCGAGCCGGCCACGGGCGAGGTCCCCGTCATCCTGCCCGAGTTCGGGTCCGATACCCACACCGGTGCCGGTTCCGAGATGGACGAACTCGCCGATCTGGGGGAGTCCACCGGCAGCTTGCGATTCCGAACCGGTGCGACCGGGGGGTGGACCGACGAGGAACTCGAGTCCTTCGACGGCCTCGAGCCCGAGTCCGATGACGACCTGGGCCTCAGCGCGCTGGCGAGCCCGCCCGAGGACGACGACGTCGTCTTCGACCGTGCAGTGGCGGCCCGCAGAGTCCGAACGACCCCCTCGGCGGGCCGACCGCGCCCGAGTATCAACGCGCCATCCCGATCCGGACGCGGCTCCGATCCCCTCGGCTCCGATCCCCTCGGCGGCGGACCGCCCCGTCCCGACATGCTGGTACGGGTCGTCACCGGCGTGGGCATGGCGGTGCTGGCCCTGGTGTGCCTGTCCCTCGGCCCCGATGCCACAGTCGTGCTCGCCACCCTCGTGGTTGGCATCTGCACCTTCGAGTTGTTCCAGGCGCTGCACACCCGCGGGTTCCGCCCGGCGACCGCGATCGCGATCCTCGGGTCGGTCACGATTGTTCCCCTCGCGTACAACCGCGGCGAGTTCGCATTCGTCTTCATCCTGCCCCTGGTGATGGTGTTCACCTTGTTGTGGTTCGTGTTCGAGGTGGTGCACACCCGGCCGATGGTGAACGTCGCGGTCACCGTCGGCGGTTTCGTCTACGTGGGTGTCATCGGTGGTTTTGCCGGCCTGTTGCTCACGTCGGAGAACGGAGTGGGACTCCTCCTCGGCGTGGCCATCCCGGTCATCGCGTACGATGTGATCGGCTACCTCGTCGGATCGCAGCTCGGCAAGACCCGATTGGCCCCCGCGATCTCGCCGAACAAGACCGTCGAAGGCCTCATCGGCGGGATGTCCGGCTCGATCATCGTCTCAGTGCTCATCGTGAAGAACATCACCCCGTGGGGGGATCTCACCGACGCGTTGGCGCTGGGCGTGACGATCGCAATCATGGCCCCCCTCGGCGACTTGGCCGAATCGATGTTGAAGCGGGATCTCGGAATCAAGGACTTCGGCGCGATTCTCCCCGGTCATGGTGGCGTGCTGGACCGGTTCGACGCACTGTTGTTCTGCATGCCTGCGGTGTACTTCCTCGCCCGGGCGCTGACGATCGGTTGAGCGGTTCCCGCCGCGTCGTCCTGCTCGGATCGACGGGGTCGATCGGGACCCAAGCCCTCGATGTCATCCGGGCTCATCGGGACGAGTACGAGGTCGTCGCCCTGGCCACGGGCAGCAACGCCGAACTCCTTCACCGACAGGCCGCGGAGTTCGATGTGCCGCCGGACCGCGCCCGCGTGGCCGGGAACGCACCCGAGATCCTGGCCGAGCTCGCAGCGCTGCCCGAAGCCGATGTCGTCCTGAATGGTGTCGTGGGGTTCGCCGGTCTGCCGGCCACGATCGCGGCACTTGGCGCGGGGAAGCGGCTGGCGCTGGCGAACAAGGAGAGCCTGATCGCCGGCGGGCCGGTGGTGAACGCGGTGCGGCAGGCCGGTGGGGGCGAGATCGTGCCGGTTGATTCCGAACACTCGGCGGTCTATCAGGCGTTGCGGGCCGGACGGCCGTCCGAGGTGGCCTCGATCGTGCTGACCGCGAGCGGCGGTCCCTTCCGGGGCCGGACCCGCGAGGAACTCAAGCACGTGGGGATCGCCGACGCGCTGGCGCATCCCACGTGGTCGATGGGCCCGAAGATCACCATCGACTCGTCCACGCTCATGAACAAGGGCCTCGAAGTGATCGAGGCCCACGAACTCTTCGGCGTTGGCTTCGACCGGATCGAGGTCGTCGTCCATCCGCAGTCGGTGGTCCACGGGATGGTCACCTTCTGTGACGGTGCGACGATCGCCCAGCTCTCGATGCCCGACATGCGACTGCCGATCGGGTTGGGGCTCGGCGCCCCCGATCGCCTGGACCAGGCGTTCGGTCCGGTCGACTGGTCCACGCTCGGAACCCTCACCTTCGAACCGCCGGACCGGGAGGCCTTTCCGTGCCTGGCGTTGGCGTACGCAGCCGGACGAACCGGCGGCGGTGCGCCCGCCACGCTCTCGGGGGCCAACGAGGTCGCTGTCGAAGCCTTTCTCGCCGGCCGGATCGCCTGGTTGGCGATCGCCGAGATCGTGGACGAGGTTCTCCAGGCGGGCACCGGGAACGTCGATGATGTTCCTGACGTTCTGGAAGCAGACCGAGTCGCGCGCGTCCGAGCCGCGGCAGTGATCGAAAAGCGAGCTGCGGCGTGAAAGACCCGTTCGGAGACAACGAACCGCCCGTCGAGACGCGCAAGGCGGTCACCGGGATCGGGCTGAGCGTGCTCGCAGTGATCCTCTTGGTGGCGGTGCGGCCGTCGTTGGCGGTGACGGTGGCGATCATCGTGGGACTGATCCTCACGATCATGCTCCACGAGTTCGGCCACTACATCGCGGCCAAGAAGTCCGGGATGAAGGTCACCGAGTTCTTTCTCGGATTCGGCCCGCGGGTCTGGTCGTTCCGCAGAGGCGAGACCGAGTACGGCATCAAGGCGATCCCGGCGGGGGGATACGTCCGCATCGTGGGCATGACCAACCTGGAGGAGGTCGACCCCGAGGACGAGCCTCGCACGTACCGGCAGGCAACCGTCGGAAAGCGGCTCATCACCGTCCTCGCCGGGATCATCGTCAACCTCGGGATCGCGGTGGTGCTGATCTACGGGCTGCTGGTCTTCCACGGCCCCGAACGGATCTCCACCGTCGTGGACCAGGTCTCGGCCCGGTCGCCGGCCGTTGCCGCCGGGATCCGTCCCGGTGATCGGATCGTGGCGATCGACGGGAAGCGGATCACCGAGTGGGAGCAGGTCGGGACCTACGTCCGGCCGAGCGCCGGGAAGGCGCTGACGATCCAACTCGAACGCGCCGGCCGGGAAATCAGCGTGCAGGCCACTCCGAAGTTGATCGACGGCACGCCGCGCGTCGGGATCACATCTCGGTTGACGAGTGAACCGGTCGGTGCGCTCCGCGCCGTGCCGGAGACGTTCTCGACGTTCGGTCGGGGCGTGAGTGAAACCGTCGGCGCGTTGGGCAAGGTGTTCTCGGCCAGCGGGATCGAGCGGTACGGCAAGACCGTGACCAACTCGAAGGGCGGGTTCTCGGCCCAGGAACGGCCGCGCTCGGTGGTGGGGATCGTCGCCGACGGCGGCGACATCGTCGGGGGCAACTGGTGGGTGCTGATCGGCCTCCTGGCCGCGATCAACGTGTTCGTCGCGTTGTTCAACCTGCTGCCACTGCCTCCGCTCGACGGTGGGCACGCCGCGGTCGCCGCGTACGAAGGCATCGCCTCGAAGATCCGCGGCCGTCGCGTCAGGGTCGATTACCAGAAGCTGCTTCCCGTGGCCGCGGTCGTGGTCGTGGTGATCCTGATGTTCGGTCTGTCCACGATCTATCTGGATCTACGCAGCCTGTAACGAGAGGGCGACCGGACGCGCGGTCGGCCGGTTGGTTACGCAGCCTGTAACCCGCGCACCGCCGAATACTCCTTGGCGACGAACGGCGACGTCATCGCCCGGAGCAAGGCCGAGTAGTTCAGCGAGAATGTGAGTTCGGCACCGATCGCGCACGGCACGCGTCCCGGTTCGATCACGAGATGGTCGCTGCTTGCACCGAGGATCGTGACCGTCGCCGGCGGGGACAGGCCGTCGGGATCTACGTCTTGGTGCCCAAGCGCGAGCAACGCCTGGCGGCGAGTGCCCTCGCCGATGCGCCGCGTGGGTGAGCCGAATGGGGCGCGGCCGATCGTGCCCCAAGGTTGGGTGGGCTTCTCCTTGGTCTCGATCACCTCGGCGACGAGGGTGATGGCATCGGTGTGCAGGCCTTCGACAGGTCGGTCGCGTCGGGGCTCGCGTCCGAGCAGGATCGCTTCTCCGAGCCGTAACTCGTTCACGCGGCCGGGATCCGCGCCGCTGAGCGCCCACTCGAGGTTCGCCGAGTTGCCGCCGGAGACGACGGCCAGCTCGATGCCGAACTGCGCTTCGATGGTCTCGACCACCTGCGAGAGTTCGGCCATCTTGGCGGCATCGGGGACCATGCCGCTCTGACACGCGAGGTTCGTCCCGATGCCGGTGAGGGTGACGTTCCGAGCGCGCAGCGTGTGACGAACCAGTGCTGCGAGGTCGTCGACAAGCACCCCTTCGCGGAGGTCGCCCAGCTCTACCATCAGGATCACTTCGTGCTGGAGGTGGCGGGCGGCGGCCGCGGCCGACAGCTGATCGATGACCGCAGCTTCGCTGTTGAGGCTGGCGGTGGCGCTCGTGACGACCCGATGTACCTGGCTCGGCATCGGTGACCGGATCAGCGTGATCGGACCCGGGATCGATGCCGTCCGCATCGCCTCGATGTTCTCGATGCGCGAGTCGCCGAGGCCGCACACGCCGCCGCGTTGCATGGCCGCGGCGATGCTGGGCGAGCCGAGCGCCGCCTTCGTGATTCCCGTGACGCGGATGCCGCGCCGCCCCAGTCGCTCTGCCAGCGTCGTGGCGTTGGCGGTGATCTTGGCGAGGTCGATGTCGAGCCTCGGCGCGCTCATCCCCGGGCGGGAACGGCGACGGTGTTCGCGTGACGCGCACCCAACTCGGGGAATGCCGCCCGAACCATGGCGACCAGCCGGTCCGGGGAACGGGTCAGTGCGTCCGTCGCAGGAATGCCGAGCTCGCGCTCGTAGGCGACGATCGCCGCGTCCACTTCGGCCGAGGTCATGTGCTCGTGGTTGATCGTGAGCCCGATGACCTTGGTCGGTGCGAAGGTTTGGATCAGGTTGATCTCGCTCGCCGGCGTCGGCATCGCGAGGGTGGGGAAGTCGCTCAACATCGTGCGCTTCGGCGCATGTTGGAGGATCACCGCCGCGGGTTGGCTGCCACGCAGGATGTATCCGGAGGTCAGGTACGCGGGATGGCTGAGTGCGCCCTGGCCCTCGATGATGATCACATCGGGGTCTTCGGCCTCGAAGGCCGCAACGACCGCGGCTTCCATCTCACCCGAACAGAACTGCGGCGCGATCGCGTCGAGAGCCACGCCGTACTTCGCACCTTGGATGATGCTGGTCTGACCGGTGCCCACGAGCACGGCGTACACGCCGGCGTCGTTGAGTGCCTGGGTCAGAATCGTCGCGGTGGTGCGCTTGCCGATGGCGCCGTCGGTGCCGAGGATCGCGATCCGGGGGCAGGTGACTTCGGCGATCCGGCCCGAGAACACGCGCAAATCTTTCTTGGGCCGCGGCCGGCGAACGTCGAGGATGGTGACGTCGGCAGCGATGCTCGCCGCGACGAACTCGGGATCGTCGTTCAGGAACTCGTGGAGACCGTTGACCACGTGCATGCCCGCGGCGATGGCGTCGAGGACGACGGTCCGCTCGGCCGCCGACAAGAGACCACTCGCCGGCGCCATGCCGAAGATGAAGTAGTCCGGCACGCGTCCGATCGAAGCGATGGCCTCGGTCACGTCGCGATGGACGCAGATCCCGTTCGGGGTGCCGTCGAGCAGATCGCCCGCGTCGTGACCCGCAGTGCGACTGTCGACGACGCCGAGGACGTCGTACTTGTCGGACCGACGGACCAGACCGTTCGCCGTCTTGCCGTCGAGCTGACCGAAGTTTCCTTCGCAATAGACGATCGCGGTGGCGCCGAGCGGGGCTTGGGGTGGGTTTTCGCCCATAGTGGAACTCGGGCGAATCGAAATTGGTGACATTGGGCTCCTCGAGTGAACTCAGAGGAGGCGACAGGATCGTTTCGGGTGCGGGACCCAAGGCAAACGAGCCGTCTTCCCTAAGAAGGGGTGAACCTCGACCGTACCAGGTGTTGCGCACCCACGGTTCGGCGTCGGGGGCGCTACGAACGCATGATTCGGGGATGCCGGGGTGCGAAAACCCCTGGAATTGCTGGGTGGACGCATCGGGATTCGGCGGTGGGTGGGCCTAGGCTCGGAGCCATGACCACGCCTCGCCGGAAGACCCGCCAGGTCGTCGTCGGTCGTCCGCCGGGTCCGAGCGTGGCCGTCGGCGGGGACGCACCGGTGTCGGTGCAGTCGATGACCACCACCAAGACCGCCGACGTGGATGGCACCCTCGCCCAGATCTATGCCCTCGCCGCGGCCGGGTGCGACATCGTGCGCTGCACGTGCAACGAGGAAGCGGCCGCCGAAGGTCTCGCCCAGATCGTGCCCCGCTCGCCGGTCCCGATCATCGCCGACATCCACTTCCAGTACCGGCTCGCCCTGGCGGCCATGGAAGCCGGTGTCCAGGGATTGCGGCTCAATCCCGGCAACATCCGCAAGCCCGCCCACATCAAGGCGGTGGCCCAGGAAGCGAAGGATCGCGGTCTGCCGATCCGGATCGGCGTGAACGCGGGATCGCTCGATCCTGACATCGCCGAGCAGTACGGCATCACCCCCGAGGCGCTGGTCGCGTCGGCGCAGCGCGAACTCGCGCACTTCGCCGAGGTCGGTTTCGACGACGTGAAGATCTCGGTCAAGGCCAGCAACGTGGCGCTCATGATCGACGCGTACCGGCTGCTGTCCGAAACTGTCGACTATCCGCTGCACCTGGGCGTCACCGAAGCCGGGCCGCCACCGAACGGTCTGATCAAGTCCACTGCCGGCATCGCAACCCTGCTCGCCGAAGGCATCGGCGACACGATCCGCTATTCACTGACGGCGGACCCCGTCGAGGAAGCGCGCGCGGGACGGACGCTGCTTGAATCGCTCGGGCTCCGTGAACGCCGAGGCCTCGACCTCATCGCGTGTCCGAGCTGCGGCCGCGCCGAAGTCGATGTCATCAAGGTTGCGGGCGACGCGATGGCCGCGCTCAGCGAGCTGAACATCCCGTTGCAGGTCGCAGTCATGGGCTGTGTGGTGAACGGGCCCGGCGAGGCGCGGGAAGCCGATCTCGGCATCGCCGCCGGCCGCGGTCGCGGCCACCTCTTCGTGAAGGGTCAGGTCGTGCGCGTCGTGCCCGAAGCCGAGATGGTGGATGCGCTCGTGGCCACGGCGAAGCAGATCATGGACGACGGTATCGACGCAGTGATCGCGAATGCCGACGTCGGCGCCGCCGCCGAGGCGGAGGCCGTGCGAGTGGAACTCATCACCTCGCAAGGTGCCGACGCGAACCACGACGCCGAGAAGATCGAACGCATCCGCGAACTCGCCGGCGAATAACGCCAGCTGGTCCCGAAGCGAGGCGTCACCGCTCTGGTTGGCTGGTTCGACTCGCCGAGCGGGGCCCGAGCGGCCTGCGACGAAGTCGCATGAGCGGGAAAGCGGGCCCTTTACCCGCGATTGAGGTGCCAATCGCGGCGGCGGGCGGCGAGCCCCGTGAGGCTTGCGTCGGCCAACCGTTCGGCTCGCAGGCGGGCGACGAGATCATCTACCCGATCATCGGCGCGGGCGCTCAACGGCTCCGGCCCGAGGACCGAGCGCAGGAGATGATCGGCGAGCGCGGGATTGCGCGGGAGCGCCGGACCGTGCAGATACGTGCCGAGGATGTGGTTCGCGAGGACGCCGTCCACGAGCGCACCCCTGGCGTCGGGGACACCGTTGCCGTGACCGACGCGCACGTGGCCGAGCGCACCGACGCCCGGCCCGAGTGTGGTGCGGCCGCCATGGTTCTCGAAGCCGGTCAGGGTGGGGAGACCACTCGAGGGTTCGGGCACGACGATGCACTCGCCGATCAGGCGACCGTCTCCGGCACGCGTGGCGAGATCGACGAGTCCGAGGCCGTCGAGGATCTCGCCGTCGGAGGCTTCGTAGGTGGTGCCGAGCAGCTGGAATCCCGCGCACACGGCGAAGACAGCCGCACCACCGGCGAGCGCGCGGTCGATTGCGGCGCGTGACTCGCGCATTCCCGCGGCTGCCATGATCTGCGCGTCGTCCTCGCCGCCGCCGAAGAGGTAGACGTCGAGCGAGTCGGGGATCGGTTCGCCCGCGGGCACCTCCACCAACTCTGCGCCGATGCCACGCCGCCGACACCGTTCCACGAGCACCACGGCGTTCCCACGATCTCCGTAGGTTCCGAGCAGGTCCGGGTAGACGAGTCCGATCCGCACCGCGGATTCACGGGTCACCACGAGTCCCGCGTGAGGTGGGTGAACTGGGTGTACGACGCGATGATGGTGACCTCGCCGGACAGTCGCGCCGCCGCGGCGATCGGATCGGGTTCGAGGACGTGATTGACGCCGCCGTACTCGAGTCGCACCGCCACATCGAGCGCGCGTTCACCGCTGGCCGCGACCGCCTTTCCCTGCAACAACTCATACGGCACGTCCCAGAGCCACGACGGATCACGGCCGTCGGCCACGTGGGCGTTCACCGCGAGGACGACCGCTCGGTCGGTTGGTTGTAGCCACCGGAGCACTTCGGTCCAGCCGGCCGGATTCTTCGCCAGCACCACGGGAGCCTCGCGACCGTCGCGCAATCGGCAGGTGGAGAACCGTCCGGATACCACCGCCACCCTGCGGATGCCGGCGAGCGCGGTCGCCGGTTCGACGCGGAAGTGCGCGACCGCCGCGGTCAACGCGAGCGCAGCGTTCATTCGATTCCAATCGCCCTCGAGTTGGAGTTCGAGATTGATCGGGCCGGCCGGCGTGGTCACGGTGTCGTCGGTCAGCCGGTAGGGCGCGTCGGGTTGGGTGAATCCGCAGTGGTCGCAGTGGAACGAATCCGCCGTCCAGGTGAGGAGAGCCGCGCACTGCGGACAGGTGGCCGCATCCGAACGCCACGGCGCGCCGAGGGCAACCCAGGTGACGAGCGCGTGGTCGCCCACGGACCAGACCACATGGGGATCCGAAGCGTTCGCGATCACCGCGAGGTCGGGGTGCGTGTCACACACCGTGCGCCAGCGTTCGGCGATGCTGCGGACCTCACCGAACCGGTCCAGCTGATCGCGGGTGAGATTCCCGAGCACCAGAAGCTCGGCGCCGAGCGGGTCGATCACCTTCGGCACCCACCGCTCGTCCACTTCGATGATTGCCACCTCGGAGTCCCGATCTCGTCCGAGCGCGGCGGCCACGCCCGCGGGCATGTTGGCACCGGTGTGGTTGCTCGCCACGGGGATCCCACACGCGCGGAGGCCGTCGGCGAGGAGGCGGGTGGTGGTGGTCTTGCCGTTGGTCGCGGACACGATGGCTACCCGACGATCGCCGGTCACCTCGGCCAACAGATCGGGAGCCACCGCGAGCATCACTCGGCCACTCACCTGGGTGCCCGCACCACGCCCGGTGACTCGGGACGCCCAACCCGCGGCGCGGCCCGCGGCCAGCGCGACCCGCGTGCGCGTTGACGTCACGTCTTACCCGCTCTTGGCGACTGCGTCGCCGGGCCGCTCAGGCCCCGGCTCGGACGGAGCTGCGTTGGACGGGTGTTGTGGTGTCCTCGCCTCACGTCGTTACACGCTTCTCGCACCAGTAGGCGTCGACTCGGTAGGGGATAGAGATGCGGTCCGGAGTCGTGGTGTCGAGTTGCGACTCGGCCTGCGTGCGGACTTCGTCGAGGACGCGCGCCTTGTCCTCCTCGGCGAGGACGGCGACGTGACTGACCGATCGGAAGCGGTCGACCACCTCGTCGACGGTCATGGCCTGCGTATGTCGGAACGTGGCCTCCTGGAGCGGACCGAAGTAGGGCGTCTCGGTGAACGCGGCCTCTCGCCATTCATCGTGCTCGCGCCACGGCGCCTTCTTCTCGACGCGATCCATGATCGACCAGAGCGCGTCGACGTGGGGGAGTGACCGGTCGCGTGCATTCCAGAGGAGCCCGAGCCGGCCGCCGGGTCGGAGTACGCGCGCGGCCTCGGCCAGCGCAGCCGGTGCGTCGAACCAATGGAAGGCCTGAGCCACGGTGATCGCATCGAGACTCTCGGCGCGGAAAGGCAGCAGCTCGGCGGCACACGAGAGCACCGGCACCGACGGGCTGGTTCGAGCGAGGACCGCGCGCATGCCGTCGACCGGTTCCGCGGCGATCAGGCGCGCACCGAACGGTTCGATCAGGCGCGTGAACTTCCCGGTCCCGGCCGCGAGATCGAGCACCGTGGCACCGGGACCGATGCCGAGCTGCTCCACGAACCACGCGACACAATCGGGCGGATAACTCGGCCGGGACCGCTCGTAACTGACCGCTTCTCGATCGAAGCCCGTGTCGGCAACCTGGTGAACCGGCATCCGGCCATGATGGCACCGTCATGCCTCCCGGCTGGGCCTCGTTCGCCGCCGCGTGAGGTCGCCCCGTCAAGCGGGCCGTGACGCCTGAAGGGTGTACGTGCAGGCGAGCCGTTCAGGACGGTCGGCCAGCGCGTACTCACCGAGGGGCGGGACCGTGACCATCGCACCATCGAGTGCGTTCCATGGCACCGTCGGATGCTCCACCAGTGAGTCGATCCGCATTCCGGCCTCGAGGAGTGCGGTGACGACCTCGCTGATATTCCAGTGCCATTGGTAGGTCGTCGTATGGTTCAACGGTGTTCCGTCGCCCTCGTAGCTGACGGTTTCGTCGAAACGGTTTGCGCCGATGGAACCGAACGCGGGGTAGCGAACCGAGATCGCATCGCGTACCGCGTCCTCGTCGATGCTCAGCAGCATCGGATGCGCCTCGCGGAGGAACAGTCGCCCGCCCGGTCGCAGGAGTTCCTCAACAACTTGTGCCCAACCCGCGATGTCCGGCAACCAGATCAGCGCGCCGATGCCGGTGAACACGAGATCGAAGCGCGCCGTGCCGAGCGCGGTGACCGCGTCGTACAACTCGCCGGTGACGAATGTTGCCCGGGACCCGGCACGGCGGGCCAACGCGCGAGCCGCATCGAGCGCCGCGGGCGAGAAGTCGTAGCCAGTCACCGACGCGGCACCCAACCGATCGAGCGACACGGTGTCGGTGCCGATGTGGCACTGCAAGTGCACGACGTCGAGTCCGGTGATGTCGCCGAGTCGGGGTTGATCGAAGCGCACGACGCGGCTGAGGTGATCGGGGTCGTCGAAGTCCGCCAGGTCATACCCGCCGGGCCCGACGTGCACCGGGACGCGGTCCTGCCAGTTCTCGAAGTTCGCCTGGCGTTTCTCGTCGAGGGCCATGCGGGCCATGATGGCACCCGTTCACGAATCGGAGGACCCGATTGTTCATCTCCGATTGCGCGGATCCGCGACAGACTGCGCGGCCAACGACCGGTGAAATCGGATACGAGGAGACCGCCATGACCGATCCCTGGCTCGACGCCACCGCTCAGGCCGAGCTCGTCCGTTCGGGCGAGGTGAAGCCGCTCGAACTCGTGGAGGACGCGATCGCACGCGTCGAGGCGCTGAACCCACAGTTGAACGCGGTGATCCACACCAACTTCGAGCGCGCTCGGGCGGCCGCACGCGGTGAGCTGCCCGACGGCCCGTTTCGCGGTGTGCCGTTCCTGATCAAGGATGCGGTGTGTCACGAGGCCGGGGAGCCGTACCACTTCGGGATGCAGGTACTGAAAGATCTGGACTGGCACGAGGACTCCGACACCTGGCTGGTGGAGCGGTACGGGCGCGCGGGATTCATCAGCATCGGACGGACGAACCTGCCGGAGATGGCGAGCACGGTGACCACCGAACCCGTCGCGTACGGCGCCACGCGCAATCCTTGGGATCTCGAGCGATCGACGGGTGGGTCGAGTGGCGGCGCGGCCGCGGCGGTCGCCTCGGGCATGGTGGCGGCGGCACACGGCAACGACATGGGTGGATCCATCCGCTTCCCGGCGTCCATGTGCGGTCTGGTCGGACTCAAGCCGACGCGCGGCCGAACCACCATCGGTCCCGACTTCGGAGAGCTGTGGGGACCGACGACCCACGAGCACGTACTCACCCGGTCGGTGCGGGACACGGCGCGCATCCTCGACGCAGTCCAGGGGCCCGGCGTCGGCGACCCGTACGAGATCGCCCCGCCGTCGCGGCCCTACGCCGACGAGCTCGGCGCACCGACCGGTGCCTTGCGGATCGGTTTCCGGACGCGCCGGTGTGACGGCCGGGGTGATTCGGATCCCGCGGTCGTGGAGGTTGTGCACGGCGCGGCGAGGCTGTGCGAGTCGCTTGGGCACACGGTGACGCCGGAGCCGGTCGCACCGCTGGACGATCCGGGACTACTCGCCGCGCTCCCCGGTTTGTGGGCCGGGGTCATCGGCCGCGAAGTGGATCGGTGGAGCGAGCGCATCGGTCGGCCGATCGCCGTCGAGGAGCTGGAGCCGATGAACCAGGCGCTCGTCGGCATGGCGCAGGGCGTCAGCGCCAGTGCCTACCTCGGATCACTCGAGACGTTGCAGCGGTGGGCGCGCGGCGTCGCGGGTTGGTTCGCTGACTTCGATGTGTTGATGATGCCCACCATTCCCGAGCCGCCCTTCGAGTTGGGTCGCCTTGCGGGTGGGTCCGACGGCTTCTCGCAGCTGCTCGATGCGGGTTCGCTCATCACGTTCACGCTGCCGTTCAACGCCACCGGTCAGCCGGCGATCTCCCTCCCGCTCGGGATGAGCGACGCCGGCCTGCCGATCGGCGTGCAGTTCGTCGCGCCCTTCGGTCGGGAGGACGTCCTCATCCGCCTGGCATCTCAGCTCGAATCGGCCGCACCCTGGTCGGATCGTCGCCCACCCGTGTGCGCCACCTGATTGCGCACGCGCCCCGCCGTCCCCATCAGACGCCGTTCCCACGCGCGAAACGCGCTGTCTTCAGCGCGCATTGCGCGCGCAAAGTGGGGGGTGGGTCAGGGCGCGCGCACAGCGGGCGCGGATTAGAGGTGGAGGCCGCACTCGGTCTTGTCGAGGCCGGCCCAGCGGCCGGCGCGGGAGTCTTGCTCCGCGCCGACGGGACGCGTGCAGGGCCAGCAGCCGATGGAGTCGTAGCCCCGTTCGGACAGCGGATGCACGGGCAGGTCGTGGTCCCGGACGTATCCGGCGACGTCGGCATCGGACCAGCCGGCGATCGGGTTGATCTTCACCAGCCCGCGGCTTGCGTCGAAGCTCACGAGCGGCGTGTTCGCACGAGCCGGTGACTCGGCGCGGCGGAGGCCGCTCATCCACGCGGCCTTTCCGGCCAGTGCCCGCTTCATCGGCTCCACCTTGCGGGCCCGACAGCACGCATCCGGGTCGTTGTGCCAGAGGTCGTCGGGCTCGCGCTCGGGCCGGATCACGTTGAGGTTGAGTCCGTAGCGAGCCTTCACCTGCTCCACGTACCAGAGCGTCTCCGCGAAGTGGTACTGCGTGTCGAGGAACGCAACCTCCACATCCGGAACCGTCTTGTACACGATGTCGATCATCACGCAGTCCTGGAACGACGCCGCGAGCACCAGGTCGGTGTCGTACCGGTCGTAGGCCCAGGCCACCAACGCCGACGCGGGCCGGTGTTCGAACCGGCGATCGATCTCGGCGAGTTCGTCGAGATCGGGGATCACCGGCGCGGTACCGATCGACACCGGCGTCGAGCCCGTCGTTGACACCGGCGAGAACGGAGCTGCGGTCGCGGGGCTCACGTTGCGCACTCGCTTTCGCCGACCGCCGAGACGTAGGGACCCGTCTCATCGAAGTCGACGTAGAAGTCCGGGTCCTCCTCGGGCGTGGGGAACACGTCGAGATCCTTCAACGTGGTGCCGACGGCCGCCGCACCGCCGGCGCGGTCCAGCCAGTCACGGAAGGACTCGCCCGCGCTGCGTTCGCCTGCGAACCGACCGACGACCCGGACGACCGCTTCGGACGCGGTCTTCGCCGGCAGCTTCGTGGCCTTTTCGCCGAACTGGATCTCCATCTGGCCGACTCGACCGCCGAGCAACATCTGGTACCCGGGCGCGGCGCGCCCGTGGGCCCGCCGTTCGAAGCCCATGAACCCGATGTCGGAGATGTGGTGCTGCCCGCACGAGTTCGTGCAACCGGAGATGTTCACGCGTACCCCACCCACTTCGGCGAGGCCGGCCTCGTCGAGCGCGCGGTCGATGTCGTTCGCCAGGCCGCGGGACTGGGTGACGGCGAGGTTGCAGGTGTCGGCCCCGGGGCAGGAGACGACGTCACGCGCCAACTCGGCGCCGGCGCGGTGCATGTCGGATGCGACGAGCCGTTCGTGGAGCGGGGCGAGCTGATCCTCGCGGAGCCCGCGCAGCACGAAGTTCTGGCGGTTGGTGATCCGGATCTCCACTGCGAAGTCCCGTTGGATGTCGGCGAGCTGGCGGAACTGCGCGCTGGTGATGTCGCCGAGCTTGCAGTGGGCGTAGGCGCTCACGGTTCCGTTGGCTCGGCCGCGCACCACGTTGGCGAGTTCCCATTTCCGGTACGGGTCCAACCCGGAGAACTCGATCGGCACGCCACCGTCGGCCACGACCTCCGTGCCCATGCCGGCCGGCGCGTCCCCGGTGAGCAGCACCGCCTCGGGCAGACCGCCCGGGTAGGTGGCCGACGCCCGGAGGAACTTGCGCTCCTTGACGATCCGCTCGCGGAGTTCGTCGATGCCCATGGTGTCGACGAGCCACTTCATGCGGGCTCGGAGCTTGTTGTCGCGGTTGCCGAAGTGGTCGAACGTGCGCAGCGTTGCCTCGATGGTGGCGAGCAGGTCCTCGCGGCTCGTGAACTCTTCGAGCGCCTGGGCCGGGTGGGGGTTGGCGCCCAGGCCACCCGCAAGGAAGACGCGGAACCCGGCTTCGAGGGTGCCGTCCTCGCGGGGCCGCGAGACCGCGATGACTCCCACGTCGTTGAACATCGCCTGGCCGCAGTCGGTGGCGCAGCCACTGAAGTTGATCTTGAACTTGCGCGGCAGCCGCTGCGACAGCGGGTTGCGCAGGAACCACTGGTGCGCGGCCTCGGCCCACGGCGAGATGTCGAGCACCTCATAGGGGCAGGCGCCGGCGAGGTGGCACCCGGCCACGTTGCGGACCGTGTCGCCGCACGCCTCGCGGCTGGTGAGTCCGACCGATGCGAGCAACCGGATCACCTCCGGCGTGTCCGCGAGCTGCACGAAGTGGAACTGCACGTTCTGGCGAGTGGTGAGGTGTCCCCAGCCGCGGGAGTAGAGGTCCGAGATGGAGGCCAGCATCTCGAGCTGTTCGGGCTCCACCCGCCCGTACGGGATCTTCACGCGCACCATCTGGTTCGTGCCGCCCTGGCGTTGGCCGTAGATGCCCTGGTTCAGGCGGCTGACCCGAAACACGTCCTCGTCGAGGGTGCCCGCGAGGTACTCGTCGATCGCGGTGGAGAACCGGGCGATCTCCGCGTCGACCTCAGGATCGAGGGGGCGGGCTCGCAGTTCGTCGAGGTTGATGGCCATGGTGTCCTTCGGGGGCAGGGGCACCGGCAGCAGGAAAACGCCGGTCCCGGGTGGGGGAGAAACGGCGATGAGGACGCGTCAGATCAGACGCGGCCGTCGCCCGCGCGCATACACAGCTCGTCGCACACCTCATGGGGTGTGCGACCTTGAGCAATGCTGGCGGCGCCACGGGCTCGGATCACGGTTTCCACCTTACCGGGCGCGTCGGCGAAATACCAGCAGATTGGTCGGAATATGTGCGACTGTGACCTCCGGCGTTCGGAAACGGGCTCGTGTCGGGACGACGGGCGGGTGCACCGGCAGGATCATTCGGAGAAAGGCTGCGCTATGGGACGAATCGACGAGCGGTTGGAGGAGCTGGGGATCACGCTGCCCGAGGTGTCTCCCCCCGTCGGCAGTTACTCCGGGTGCGCCCGGACGGCGAACCTGCTGTACGTGGGTGGCCACGGCCCGGTGGCCGGCGCCGAGATGGTGATCGGCAAGGTGGGAGCCACCGTCAGCGTCGAGGAGGGCCAACGGGCTGCCCGCCTCACCGCGCTCTCGATGCTGGCGACGATGCGCGCCGAGCTGGGTGACCTCGATCGCGTGGTGCGGATCGTGAAGGTGTTCGGCATGGTCAACGTTGCGCCCGGGTTCAACCAGACGCCGCGCGTGATCGACGGCTGTTCGGATGTCCTCGTCGAGATCTTCGGCGAGGCCGGACGCCACACGCGCTCGGCGGTCGGAATGGCCGAGTTGCCGTTCGACATCGCCGTGGAAATCGAGCTGATCGCCGAGGTGGCCTGACCGTGGCCCGTCGTCCCGCTGCGAGCGAGATCCCGGAACCGTCACCCCCCGAGCCGCCCGAGGATCCCGAAGTTCTCGACGCGCTGGACCGCGGCGAGGACTATCTCGAGGTGCGGGTCGGTGCGCTGGATCTCACCGGTATCGACGCGTCGCACGCGCATCTGACGCGCAGCGAGTTCCGTGGCACCACCCTGACCGCGGCAACGCTGCGGGCGGTGACGCTGGTCGACGTGAGCTTCACCGACTGCGAACTCTCGGGCGCCGATCTGCACGACGCGTCGCTCCACCGAGTGGAGTTCCGGAACGCTCGGATGGTGGGCGTCAATCTCTCCGAAGCAGATTTGCGCCACGTGCGATTCGTGGACTGCAAGCTCGACGACGCCAACCTGCGGCTCGCGCGCCTCGACCATGTACGCGCGGACGGCTGCTCGATGGTGGAGGCCGACGCCTACGAAGCCAGCCTGACCGCGGTGCGGTTGGACCGGTGCGACGTGACCCGCGCCGACGTGTCGAAGGTGGCCGTCACCGGCCTGGACCTCCGTGGCTGCGTCATCGACGCGTTGCGTGGCGCCGCCGCGCTGCGCGACATCCGCATCGGTGCCGACCAGGTGATTCCCTTCGCCGCAAGCGTCTTCGCCGAAACCGGCATTCGCATCGACTGAATCGTCGGGGCCGTCGTGACCAGCGGCCGGTTCCAGATCCAAGATCTCCGAACCGTCGACTACCACCGTTCCATTGAACTGATCCGCCGGTAAGCGGACCGCGGTCTCGGCTTTGTCGACCTGCACCCACCCCTCCGCGAACGGGACCGGTACGGGCGGCCCGGGTGTTGGTGGGTCGTAGACTGGGGTCTATGTCATCGGTCGAACTCTCCGACGAAGTCCTCGCCCGGCTCCGCGCCGAAGCCACCCGCCGTGGCGTGACCGTCGAGACCGTCATCGCCGAACTGGTGGCGCGATTGCCCGGTGAGGGTGAGCATCGATTCAGTTTCATGGGGATCGGTGCCTCGGGAACGACCGACACGGCCCAGCGCCACGACGACGTGATCCGCAATGCGTACGCGGGTAAGACGGCCGCTGACGTGTGATCGTCGTCGACACCGGCGTCTTGTACGCCACCATCGACCGCACCGACGCTGACTGCCAACGGTGCAGCACGTTCCTCGACACGG
>JANPMG010000125.1:0-58996 GCA_031422675.1 Acidimicrobiia bacterium
GTGCGGATCGCTCGGCTGCTCGCACAACGGGGCATCGACGATTCATGGTTGAGGAACGACAACCCCACCGAAGCCGCGTTGATCAGAGCGCGCGCCCGGGCGGAGTCAGAGGAATGACGCCTCGGCGCTGAGGTTCATCGCGGCGTCGGCGCCGAGCACGATCGACTGCAGGTTTCCGATTCCGGTCCCGCCGCCCACCGGGTCGTCGACTCGGATGATGCAATCTCGGTGTTGGTGCACGCGCCGCGCGGTAACCGGATCCGAGCAGTCGGCGATGTACTCACCGTCGAGATGGAGCGGCCCGTGCCACTGGCCGTGCACGTCACCGTCGAAGCCGTGGTAGAGCCCGGGACCGAGGTGGAACCCGGTGTCCGAGACCGGCGTCACCGTGAGCGGCCGCGCCGAACCGTCGGCCATGGTCATCGTGATGGAACCGCCTTCGAACCGGCGGTTGCTGTCACGGAACGCGAGGTCCGGCACCATCGCGACGAACGGTTCGCGGCGACCGTCAGGGTGTTCGACCCCGCCTTGCATCTCGATGCGAGACCAGTCACCGAGCCCATGGCGTTGGTAGTACCAGTGCAGTGCGTACTCCGAGCCGTCGGGTCGGCGGCACAGCACCGGGCACCAGTTGACGAGGATCGAAACGTCCTTGGGGACCGGCGCGGGTGCCAGGTCCGAGGGCGGCGTGCCCACCTGGTAGCGCACACCCCACGAGTGATCGCGCGTGGAGACCCAGTCGAGAAGTTCCGTGCGGACTCCGTCGACCTCGGCCCAGCCGGACCCGCGCCCGGTCTGGTGATAGCGGACGATGTCGGCGTCGAGGCGATACCCGTCACGGGAGCGGTGGTGTTCGCGCTGCTCGAGCGCGGGCGGGACCGCCGCCTCGAAGATCCACTCGAAGCTGATCGGCACCACGTCGTTCGGCGCGAGTGCGAACCGGATCACCTTCAGCGGTTCGATCACTTCGTAGGTGATCGGACCGACGGCGGTGCGCTCCGGATCGGCGCCGAGTTCGCGGCTGGCGCGGACCGTCCACTGCTCGACCCCGCGCGCCACGCCGGCGTACGCGTCCATGATCCCGCGATTCACGTACTTGCCGATGCCGAAGCCGAGCTGCAACGAACCGTCTCGCGCACAGGCCATGGCACAGACCTTCTCGGTCCAGGACCGATCGGACTGGCTGACCGTCGCGAAGGTGTCGGTGATCTGGTGGTGAAACGTCTCGTCGGCCGGTAAGAGCGGTCCGAGGGTGGGCATCGGTCTAGCTCCGCTCACCGGCGGGCAGTTCGCTGCGTACGCCCCGCAGGCCGAACCACGCCAACTCGGCCAGCCAGCGCGCCAGCCGCTCGGGATCGTCTTCGCCCTCGTCGTTGGCCACGCGGCGGCTGGTGGCCTCCGCCATACCGACGACCGCGTGGGCGAGCGTGCGCCGGTGCTCCGGTGCGGCGTCGATCGCAATGAGGTCGGCGATCAGATCGGCGAGGCGATCGATGGTTGCCTCCGCGACGACCGTGAACTCCGGGTCGTTGCGCACCGAGGATCCGAACAGCAGCCGGAAGGCGGCGCGGTGGTCGGCCACGAAGCGGAAGTACGCGGCGAAGCCCTCTTGAACCCGTTCGCGGCCAGTGGTGGCGGTGGCGGTGGCCAGGACGAGTTGATGGGTGAGCGCAGCGTCCACTTCGTCGATCAGTTCGCGGTACAGCGCTCGCTTCGAGGGGAAGTGTTGGTACAGGACCGGCTTCGTCACCCCGGCGGCGTCGGCGATGTCCTCCATTGAGGTGGAGTGGAACCCGTGGTCGGCGAACAGTTCGATGGCGACATCGAGCAGCTGGGTCCGGCGCTGTTCGGCGGGCAGTCGCATCGGGTTCAGCGGCTCGACTTCAACGGCATCTCGTAGCGGTCGGCGTGGTCGAAGTTGCGCTCGTAGCGGTCTCGCAGATGCGCAGTCTCGTCGGCGGTGAGGGGAACATCCGAAGCGCCCGCATACTCGCGGACTTCGTCGACGTTCACACACGTGGGTAGCACGGTGGCGAAGGCCGGATTGGCGAGGATGCCGGCGATCGCCGCCTGACCGCGGGTGCGACCGGTGTCTTCCCAGAGGAACGCGAGGGAGTCGGCCTTCTCGAAGTTGTCGATCATGTTCTCCTTCTTCCGGTGCGCGCGGTGGTCGCCCGGAGGGAACACGGTGTCGATAGTGGCCTTCCCCGAGAGGGTGTCCGACGCGTGGGGAACGCGCGAGATCAGGCTCACGGTTCCGTCGGCCACCTTCGGTTCGGCGGCGAACGTGAGGCCCGGACCCTGTTCGAGGATGTTGAACACCGTCTGGAGGGTGGCGATGTTGCGTTGCCGGATCGACTCGAGCCCTTCGTCGATCCAACCGATCGCCGGGCCGAGCGCCACGCCGAGCGCCCGGATCTTGCCCTCGGCGACGAGCGCGTCGAGGGTCTCCCACAGGCCGTCGTCGAGGACCGGCTCCATGCGGACGTTGTGGAGTTGGTAGAGGTCGATGTAGTCGGTCCCGAGCCGGTGGAGGGAGTCGTCGAGCTGCTTTCGGATCGACTCCGGAGCCCAGTCGTGGGGGCGCTCCCGTTGCATCCCGTTGCGGCGCTCGGCCGCGATGTCGTACCCGCACTTGGTGGTGAGCACGATGTCGGCGCGATCGGTCTTCAGGACGTCGGCCAGGAGCGTCTCACCGAGGCCGTTCTCGCCGTACACGGGCGCGGTGTCGATGAAGTTGATGCCGGCATCGAGCGCGGCGTGCAGCATCGCCTGCTTGTCGGTGACCTCACCCCACCAATCCGACGCGAGGGTCCAGGTGCCGAAGCCGACCTCGGACACTTCGAGATCGGTCGTTCCAAAGCGGCGGTACTGCATGGCGGACCTCCGGGCGCGGGCGGTCTGTCAGCGTACCGACGGACCGTTCCCCGGCCCCAAGTCGGCGCTGCCGTGCCCGCGATTGGTGTCCGGGCCGTCGCCGAGGTGTTCAGGGCGACAAGCCCGGGTGTGGGGAGCGAGCGGAGGGTCAGAAGACGATCACCGAGCGAGCGATCTCGCCCGAGCCCATGTTGGACATCGCGTCGTTGACCTGGTCGAGGGTGATCTGGGCCGACATCAACTCGTCGAGCATGAGGTCACCCGAGGAGTAGAGGCCCGCGAGCATGGGGACGTCACGGTGGACGTTGGACGAGCCGTACCAGCAGCCGCGGATCTGCTTCTCGTTGACGAGCAGGTCCATCGCGGGGTTGATGGTGAGCATCGTGTCGAAGCTCGGGACCCCGACGATGACGGCCTGGCCGCCACGGCGCGTCATCTGGAGTGCTTGCTCGATCGTGGCGCCGAGCCCGATGACTTCGAACGCGACGTCTGCGCCGCGCCCGGTGAGCTCCATGACCTTCGCCACTGCGTCACCGTCGGTGGATGGATTCACGAGATCGGTGGCACCGAACTTCTTGGCGGTCTGGAGCTTGCCGTCGACCATGTCGACCGCGATGATCCGTTCCGCACCCGCGTGCTTCGCGCCCTGGATCACGTTGAGGCCCACGCCGCCACAACCGATGACCGCGACGGTGTCACCTTTACGGATGCTCGCCGTGTTGACCGCGGCACCGAAGCCGGTGAGGACACCGCAACCGATGAGTGCACCGGCGGTGAGGGGGATCGCCGCGTCGATCTTGACTGCGCCGATCGCGGGGATGATCGCTTCCTCGGCGAAGGTTCCGGACGCCGCCATGACCGAGATAGGCGTGCCGTCCCGTGAGACACGCGAGGTCATGTCGAGAAGGCCCCCGCTCATCGACGCCATGCTGCCCACCTCGCACAGCTCGCCTTCGTCCCGCTCGCAGTGGTAGCAGGCGCCGCACTGCGGTACCCACGAAACAACGACGTGGTCGCCGACGCTCAGATGCTCGACGCCGTCACCGAGTTGGGTGATCGTGCCGGCGCCCTCGTGACCGAGCACGGCCGGCAACGCGATCGGGAGCACACCGTTGACCACGGAGAGGTCCGAGTGGCAGACGCCCGAGGCGCCCATCTGGATCCGGATCTCACCGGCCTTGGGGTCCGCGACGTCGACCTCGACGATTTCGAGGGGTGATCCGACGGCGGTGGCGATGGCGGCCTTGGGCATGGTGGCTCCTTGGTGGGGCGGGGGAAGGGCGAGCGGCGAGGAATCTAACCGCTGGAGGGAGAACGCGTTCTACGACCGCAGGGCCTGCCCGCAGGGCCGAGAGCGGAAGTTCAGTGGAAGGTGAGGGATGCGAAGCACGAGTCTTCAGGGGCGCAGGCTCCCGAGCCGGGGCCTCGAAGCGCCAGCGTCGGTCACGACAGGCGATACGGCGGCCTGGCCCGCAGGGCCGAGAGCGGAAGTTCAGTGGAAGGAGCCGCCGCCGCGGTCTTCGCGGTCGGCGGCCATGACGCCGTAGCCGAGCACGATGGGGATGGGGAGGACGACCACTCCGACGACGAGCCCGATCACCGCCACCGTGACGGTCGGTCCGGAGAACGAGGTGGCGATGCCGATCCCGAATCCGATCATGGCGACGAGGAGTCCGAGATAGCCGATCCGCTTCGCCAGCTTGACCTGGCCGGCGATGCGAGTTCGGCGGACGAGGACGGGATCGGTCACCGTCTCGGGATCGGAATCCATTGGGATGACTCTACGTAGGATGCGCGGCGTGCCCGCAGCCCTGGATCGTCTTCGTGCGCTCGAGTTCGGACCGGGCCTCACGCACGTGATGGCGGTGGTGAACCTTTCGCCGGAGTCACGGGTGACGCACTCGGTGGTGGCATCGCCGGCCGAGGCGTTGGCCCGAGCCCGGGCCTACCGTGACCTCGGCGCCTCGATCATCGACCTCGGCGCCCAGTCGAGTCATTTCGAGAACAGCCCGCTCACGCCGGCGAGCGAGATCGAGCGGATGTTGCCGGCTTTGGGACTGCTCGTCGATGACGGGTTTGTGGTGTCGGTGGACACGTGGAAACCGGAAGTCGCGCAGCGCGCGGTTGCCGCCGGTGCCGCCATCGTGAACGACACCGGCGGACTCCGGGACCCGGCGATGGTGGCACTGGTCCGTGACACCGGCGTGGGTGCGGTGGCGATGCACATCGAGGGGTCGAACCCGTTAGAGGTGGGTGAACGTGCGCTCGAAGCGGGTCGGCCCGAGGCGGTGGCCGCTGGACTCGCGGCGCGTGTGCGCGAACTACGCAGCGCCGGGGTCGAAGGTCCGCTGCTGGTGGACCCGGGGCTGTCGATCAACTACCGCAGCGACTACCAGGCGTACGGGCAGCTGCAACTCGCGACCATCCGTGCGATCGAGGAGCTACGGGCTGTCGGTGAGCCGGTGCTGATTCCGGTGCCGCGCAAGACCGAGACCCACCGCATGCACGCGTACCTCACGCTGTCGATCGAATACGGCGCCGACGTGCTGCGGGTCCACGACGTGGAGGCCGCGTGCGATCTCGTCTCGCTCCTCGGCCGTGAGCTGGCTAGAGGTTCGTGAGGCGGCGGTTGGTGGCGTCAAGGACGGCGCGCACGATCGCTTCCGCGTCTTGGTGGTCGCGCACGATCGCGGAGCCCGAGATGAGTTGTTCGGCCGGCGGCATCACGAACACGACGGTGACGATCGCCACGTCGTAGATGCCGACGCGCTCGATCTGCGCGCTGTCGACGTCGAGACACTCGGCCGCCTTCTGGAGCTGACGGAGACCGTCGACGGTGGCAATGGCGATCAGGCGGTGGCGCGCACTGGACGCGATGGATCCTTCCGCGAAGCCGACGGCTTCGTCGTCGCCACGCGCCAGAGTGACCCGGACCAGACACCGCAGTCCGGTGATCTCGTACGACACGTTGACCAGAACCGCCCGATGCAGCTCGATCGGCGCAGTGAGGTCGATGAGTCCTTCGCCGTCGTTGTTCAGCTGCACCACCGAGACGATGCGTCGGTCCAACTCGATGCCGAAGCTGGCCATGGCCACGGACTGGACGTCTCGCACGACCTGTTTCGCATGTTTGGCGCCGCTGGCGAGGATGTGAACCTCGGTGGCTCGGCCGATGTCGTCGGTGACCACCCGAGCGGCTGAGACCTCGGGGAGCCGGCACAGCTCCCGCTCGAGCTCGAGTACTTCGTCCTCGGGGGTGGGAGATTCGAGGGTTTCGTCCATCGTGTCCTCCATCATCCGATCGAGCCTAGGACGCCCATTCCGGTGAACGGCGGTTTTCGCGCGGGCCGATGGTTGCGCCCCCACGTGTTGTCTGTGAGACTGATGTGGTCAATGATGCGAATGTTCGATCGGGCCATGGGGGCACGAGATGGCCGGGAGGCCTCGTTCGGCGCTTCTACAGTCCGCCCGGGAATTTGCCGAAATCCCCAACTCAGAACGAGTGCACGACCAGCGACTGAACGAACGACCAGCGGCCGGAGGGCCGGCCGACGAGCGAGGAGGTAGCCCCGGTCAGAAGTTGACGGCAAGGCCTCGGTGCATTCGGGACTGAAGAGTCCCATCAGCGAAGCGTTGCCCTCTGGAAGCACACAGCGGACCGCCAGAGAGGATCATTTCAGAAGAAGGTGATCTCTATGCGGAAGGTCTACGTCCGTACTGCCCTGCTCATGTCCAGCGCAGCAGCTCTGCTGCTCGCCGGCGGTGCACTCAAGTGGAAGTAGTCAAGGCGTAGTGCAACCGAGGTCTTGCCGCCAACGTCTGACCGACGGGTACATCCCATGAACGACGTTCGCGCTGCGAAAGTCACGGCGTACTGCATTGCGCTCGGGGTCGTTGCCGCCGGTCTCGGCGCGATACTCGGCGTGCGTGGATCCGTTCCCGCCCTCGCGCCCTTGCTGGCGCTCGCGTTCCTGCACGTCTTCGCGGAGAATCAGATCACCGACCTCACTGCCGATCTCGGATCGAGTGCCGGCGTGATGTTGTGCACCGCCGCGATGGTGGTGTTCCGCACCGACCACAGCGCGCTCGGTGTGTTCGTCGTCGGGATCGCCGGCGGGCTCTATCTTCCACATCTGCTCCGGTGGGAGTGGCGCAAGCTGTTGTTCAACGCGGCGATGTTCTCCATCGCCGCCGTCGCGTCGGCGCTGGTGTTCTGGCAAATAGCCGGGACCGGTGCCGCGTCCCCCGGCCGCTTGCTCCTGGCTGCGTTGCCGACCGCGCTCGTGTACTCGGTGGTCAACGTGGTGATGGTGTCCATCGTCGTGATGTTCGCGACGGGACAGCGCCTCCGGGACGTGATCTCGGTCGGGAGTCGGGAGTACCTCGTGTACTACCCGTTCGCCCTGCTCGGTGTGTTCCTCGGACTGCTGTACATCGATTACGAGCTGGCGTTACTGCCCCTGTTCCTGGTGCCGATCATCGTTGCCCGGCAGGCGTTCTCGTCCTACCTCGCGCTGAAGCGTTCCCATGAGGCGACGGTTCGGATCTTGGTGGGCGCCCTCGAAGCCAAGGATCCCTATACGGCCGGCCACGCGGAGCGAGTGGCCGACTACGCGCACTACATCGGCCTGGAGCTCGGGATTCCCGCCGGCCGACTCGAGCGGCTTCGGCTCGCGGCCCTGATGCACGACGTCGGCAAGCTCGTGGTGCCGAACCACCTCTTGAACAAGCCCGGCAAGTTGACCGCCGAAGAGTTCGACATCGTCCGCAAGCACGAGGACGTGTCGGTGGAGATCCTCACCCGCATCGACTTCCTGGCACCGGTGGCGCCGAGCGCGACGAGCGAGGCTGCGCACTTCTCGCCCGTTGCCGACGATCGCGGCCAGCCGGTGGAACCGCACATCGTTGCGGTTGCAGACGCGTACGACGCCATGACCTCCACGCGCTCGTACCGACGCGCGCTCAGCCAGGACATCGCCTTTGCGGAGCTGCGCAAGAACTCCGGTCGCCAGTTCCACCCGCGCGTGGTGGATGCGTTGATCTCGGCGCTACGGCGCCGGGGTGAAGTTCACGGCGCGGGCCACGAGCTCTTCGTGCATCACGCGAGCGCGCCGACCGGACGGACCGGTTCGGCAGGACTCGGCGACCTGCTTCCCGAGTCCGACGGTATTGGCTCGGAATCCACGGTGGGGTCATGAAGACTTGGCTCCGGCTCACCGCAGTCGCCGTGGCCGGGGCCCTGGCGAGCGCAGTCGCCGAGATCCTGGATCCCGGCGGCCCGGCGACGGCCCTCGTGCTTCTCGCCGGCGCGGTCGCGCTCGGTGAACTCGTCGTGTTGCGGCCGCCGCACCGTTGCGCGGTACCACTCGCGTACGCGTTCATGTTGGTGATCGTGCGTGCAGCATCGCCGGAAGAGACCGTCCTGGCGATCGCAGTCGCCGAACTGGTCGTGGTTCCGCTCCGTGCCGGGGCGTGGCGCGAGCGGGTGCGTTCGAGCGTGGAGCATTTCGGCGCCGGTATGGCCGCGCTCGGTGTCTACCGACTCGCGTTCGGCGTCGACGGCCTCAGCCCCACGCCGCGGATGCTCACGGCCCTGGCGCTGGGCGGAATCGCCGCAATCGTGGTGCACGAACTGTGTGCGTTCTCCCGATCCCATCGGCTGCCGCCGATCGGTGGCGCCGATCTCGCACTGGTCGCGTCCGGAATGCTCATGGCGATCGGCTTTCGGGGCATCGATGCGCGCCCCAGCGTCGGTCTCTGGAGCGTGGCGCTGTTCTCGATTCCGCTGCTCGCGGCGTGGTACTCGTTCGAGCGCCTTGCGGTGATCAGCCGCACCTCCGAGCAGACGATCGAAGCGTTGTCCGTGGTTCCCGAGATGGCCGGGCTCGCCAACCGCGGACATGCGGCACGTGTGGCGGACCTCTCGGTGCGGATGGGGGACCGGCTCGGCCTGCGTCGCCGGGAACTCGACGATCTGCGCGCCGCGGCTCTGCTCCACCACCTCGGGCATCTCTGCCTGGACGCCGAAGAAGTTCGGGACCGCCCGATCGAGCCGTCGGAGGTCGCGGAGAAGGGCGCGGAGATCTTGCGCCAGACCGACCTCGCGAACGCGGGCGACCTGTTGGCGACCGAGGATTTCCATCTCGGCGGTCAGATCCTTCGGGTCGCCAGTGCGTTCGACGACCTCGCGACCGCAGGGATCGAACCGGATGCGGCGGTCGACGCGCTGTACTCCGGGCCGGGGTTCGTCTATGACCCGCGCGTGCTCGAGGCGCTGGACGCGGCGGTATCCGGACGGGTAGCCGCACCGGTCGGCGCACCGTCGGTCTGAGGCGTCCGGAGATCGATGACCTGATCGCGCTCGAGCGCCGACAGGTCCACATACCTCGGTGCATTCGAGGCGCGTCGCCGCCGGAGCCGCCGGCTGTTCGCGTACGCGAGTTCGATCATGCCCAGGCCGAGCACGAGGTCACCGATCGAGATCGCAGCGTTGATGGGTGACCCGTACGCGATCTGGTCGGAGAGGATCGGCAGGATGTCGGTCGGGCGTTCGGGCCGGTGTTTGACGGTCGTCTCGGGGGGCTCTCCGGCGACCACCTGGTAGGGCATCCCGAGGTTCAGCGCGATCACCACCGCGTTCAGGGCGATGCCGAATCCGATGAGCGCGACGCCGCGCACCCTGAGATTCGACGCGCAGAACCCGAGGATGGCGACGTAAGAGAGGAGCAGGCCCGCCACGCCGACGTCGTCGAAGCGGACGGGCGGCAGCTCGACCACATCCAGGATGATCTGAATGCCGAGGCCGGCGGCGAGCAACCAGCCCCGTGAGTACCGGGTCTCGGACAGGCGGGTGAAGGTGCCGTCGGTGGCCTTGACCACGCCGACAGCCAGGGCGAGGACGATGACGTAGAACAGCACGATTCGCACGGTACTCAACGGCGTTCGCGCCCGCGCGGCTTCTCCGCGGTCGGCGTGGACCGCACGTAGGCTCGGCCGATGCCTGAATCGGAAGTGCTCTACGCCGTCGACAACGCGATTGCGCGCGTCACCATCAACCGGCCCGAGCGACGCAACTCCATGTCTTACGGCGTGATGCAGGGACTGCGTGACGCGATGGCGGCGGCGAAGGCTGATGCCTCGGTGCGGGTTGTGGTGCTCACGGGCGCCGGAGACAAGGCTTTCTGCGCGGGTGCCGATCTCTCGGGAATCGCCGACAACGCCGGCGCGGCCGCGGCGCATGACGGCCGGGGGTTGTTGGCCGACCTGTTCCGGGAGATGTGGGATCTGGGCAAGCCGATCGTCGCTCGGGTGCGTGGGTTCGCGCTCGCCGGCGGTTTCGGTTTGGCGTTGGCGTGCGATGTGGTGATCGCCGCCGACGACGCGCAGTTCGGTACGCCGGAGGTGAACGTTGGGCTGTGGCCGTACATGATCACGGTGCCGATGTTGCGCTCGATGCCACCGAAGACGGTGCTCGAACTGCAGATGACCGGTCGCCGGGTCGGCGCGGAGGAGGCGTTGCGGATCGGATTCGTGAACCGCGTGGTGCCCGTCGACGATCTCGACGGTGCGGTCGACGATTTTGCGTCGGCACTCGCACAGAAGTCACCGTTGGTGTTGCGCTGGGGCCGCGCCGCGTTCTACCGAGTCCTGGAGATGGACGCCGACGCATCGCTCGACTACCTCCAAGGGATGCTCACGATCCACACCCAATCCGAAGATGCCGCCGAAGGCGTCGCCGCGTTCGCGGAGAAGCGCGCGCCGGAGTGGCGAGGCCGGTAGCCGTGCGTCGCTCGCGCCGCCCGTACCGCGGCGTTTGGTGTCTGAAGCGTCGCCGAGGTGTCGGAGGCGACAAGCGCGCGGGCTGGGAAGCGGTGGGGTCGGCGCGAGACGCGGGTCAGCTGCGGCGGAAGCCGCCTTCGGAGTCGATGACTTGGCCGGTGATCCAGGCGCCGGCATCGGAGACGAGAAAGCCCGTCAGGTTGGCGACGTCCTCGGGTGAACCCCAGCGGCCGAACGGCATCGCGCGAGCCACGGTGTCGGCGAGTTCGGGCCCGGCCCAACCGGTGTCCGTCGGACCCGGGTTGATGGCGTTGACGGTGATCCGCCGGTCCGCAAGATGGTCGGCGAGGCTTCGGGTCATCTGATGGATCGCCCCCTTGCTGACCGCGTACGGGAGTTCACTCGCCATCGACGCGAGGTGCTGCCCGCTGGTGAACAGGAGCACCCGACCACCGGGTCGATCATCGTCATGCTGGGCCGCGAACGATTGCACCAAGAGCAGTGTGGCCCGCGCGTTGACGGCCCACGCGAGGTCGAGTTCGGTGGTGGTCAGTTCCTCCAACGATTGCTTCGAACTGCGAGCGTGATTCGCCACCAGGATGTCGACGGTCCCGAAGCGGTCCGTCGCCGCGGCCATGGTCCGTGCGGGCGCGTCAGGGTCGGCGAGGTCCGCCGCGCAATGCCCCACGCGGTCCGGTGATCCGAGCGCGTCGATCACTGCGTCGATACCTTCAGGATCGGCGCCCCACGGCTGATGGACGTCGTGCGGGGTCCACGAGTGGACGAACACGGACGCACCGTCGGCCAGCAGCCGTTGCGCAATCCGGAATCCGATTCCGACCCGCCGACTCACGCCGGTCACGAGGGCAACTCGGCCAGCGAGGGGAGCGTCCATCGCGTTCGACGGTACTGCGCGCTCGGCCACCGAGGGGCCGATCGACCGGCAAGACCTAGTGTCGGCCAGCCTCACCTGCACCGCGAAGGGATCGAGAACCGATGAGTGAGCAACCGACGCCAACGCGAGAAGCGGCGAAACGAGAAGCGGCGAAGCACGAGTGGGGTCCCCTGGTCCAGGATCTCGCCGAGCGTCGTGCGCGCGCTCTCGGCATGGGCGGCGAGCAGTTCGTCGAACGGCAGCGATCGCTCGGCAAGCTCACCGTCCGGGACCGCCTTTCGCTTCTGGTCGATCCCGGGACGTGGGTCGAGTACGGGATGCTCGCCGACCACATGGACGCGGGCCTCGGCGATCGGTATCTCGCGGCGGACGGCGCGGTCACCGGCGTCGGCGAGATCGACGGGCGCCTCGTGGCGGTCGCCGCGTACGACTTCTCGGTGATGGCTGGATCGATGGGAGCCGTCGGCGAGAACAAGATCCGCCGGATGCGCCATCACGCCGTCGCGCAGCGGATCCCCATGGTGTGGCTCCTCGACTCGGCGGGCGCGCGGATCCAGTCGACGAGTGGCTCGAGCTTCGCCGGTGCGGGGGACCTCTTCCGCGAACAGGTGGCGATGAGTGGGGTGGTGCCGATGGTGGCAGCGATGCTCGGCCACTGCGCAGCCGGGACCGCGTACATCCCGGCGCTCGCGGACTTCGTGCCGATGGTGAAGGGCACGTCGTCGATGGCGCTCGGTGGCCGGCACCTCGTGAAGGCCGCCGTCGGTGAAGATGTGACCGAGGAGGAGATGGGAGGATCGGGCGTTCACACCAAGATCAGCGGTGTGGCCGACCTCGAGGTGGACGACGACGAAGAATGTCTGGGCGTCGTGCGGAAATATCTGTCGTTCTTCCCGCAACACAACCAACAACGACCGCCGGTATTGGAATGCACCGATCCGGTGGACCGCCGGGTCGAAGAGATCTACGACATCGTCCCCACCGCTGCGCGTCGCGCCTACGACGTACGCAAGGTGATCACGGCGATCGTCGACGACGGCGACTTCTTCCCGATGAAGCCGGAGTGGGCGAAGAACGTGGTGACCGGGTTGGCGCGCATCGGCGGCGAACCGATCGGCATCGTCGCGAACCAGCCGATGGTGCTCGGTGGCGCGCTCGATGTGAACGCGGCCGACAAGGCGGCGCGGTTCGTTTGGCTGTGCGACGCGTTCGGTATCCCGCTCGTGTTCCTCCATGACGTGCCCGGGTTCATCGTGGGGTCGGCGGTCGAGAAGCAAGGCATCATTCGTCACGGCGCCAAGATGCTGTTCGCGGTCAGCGAAGCTACGGTGCCCAAGATCAGCGTGGTCATGCGCAAGAGTTACGGCGCCGGGTACTTCGTGATGAACGGGCTCGCGTACGAAGCCGACTACATCGTGTCGTGGCCGACGGCCGAGATTGCGGTGATGGGCCCCGACGGCGCGGTGAACATCATCCACCGCAAGACGTTGGAGGCGGTCCCCGAGGAGGAGCGGGCGGCCAAGCGGCTCGAACTCGCGGAAGAGATTCGCGCGAACATAGACCCCTATATCGCCGCCGGCCACGCGCAACTCGACGACGTGATCGATCCGGCGGAGACCCGCCACGCGATCTGGAACGGACTGCAGATCTCGCGCGACAAGCAAGTGGTTCGCCCGTGGCGCAAGCACGGCGTCCTCCCGGTCTGACGACGCGCCCGCCCGTCGGCGCGCTCCATTAGGGTGCGCGTCCATGGCTGAAATCCGCGCGGAGATCACTGCGAACGTCTGGCAAGTCCTCGTCGAGGAAGGCCAACTCATTGCGGAGGGCGACGAGGTCTGCATCCTCGAGTCGATGAAGATGGAGATCCCGGTCATCACCGAGGTTCCGGGGGTTGTCCGCGAACTCCACGTGGCGCCGGAGCAGGTCGTTCAAGAAGGCGACCTGATCGCGCTTATCGACGAATCGTGATCCGGTGGGAGACGCCGGCGGACCATCTGGGACACGCGATTCTCGATCGGCCGGAGCGCCGGAACGCACTGAACGCGGACCTCTGCGACGACCTGCGCAGTCGGCTCGAATCCTCGCCCGGTCTGCGGGCCGTGGTCATTTCCGGCGAGGGGACCGCCTTCTGCGCCGGGGCGGACGTGGTCCGTCGGACCGAGGATCACCGCGGGCTCGAGCACGGCAACGGGGATTCGTTCCGTCCCGCGTTCGAACTGCTGTGTGACGCGATCGAGACGTATCCCGCGCCGGTGATCGCGGCCGTGCAGGGTCCGGCGATCGGCGCCGGGACGCAACTCGCGGTGGCGTGTGACTTCCGCATCGCCGGGCCCGACGCGGTCTTCGGCGTTCCCGCCTCCAAGCTTGGCATCGTGCTCAGCCCGGCGAACATCGCCCGGCTCGTGCGCCTCGTTGGGCCCGGGCACGCGAGCGACCTCCTCGTGACCAGCCGGTACGTGGACCGGGACGAGGCCGTCCGACTCGGTCTCGTGACCCGAAGTGTCCTCGACGCGCGTGCGGGCGCACTCGAGTTCGCAGCAGAGATCGCGTTGCTCGCGCCGATCACCGTCCAGTCCCACAAGCGCGCGGTGAAGCTGGTCAATGACGCGTGTGCGCCGGGCGGAGCCGCGGCCGACGAGATCCGCGCGCTCGAACGGCGAGCATTCGAGAGCGACGATCTCCAGGAAGGGCTTGGCGCATTCGCGGAGAAGCGCCGCCCGGAGTTCCGCGGCCGCTGACAACCTCAACCCCGACCAACTCTCGCGTGGTTTGCCAGCCCAGGCTTGCGTAACCCGCGTCAGTTGCGGGAATGGGGTGTGGACACCGACCGGGCCGCGTCGGAGGGCGAGTGAGTGTGAAGTGCGCGGGCGACGAACCAGATCGCAACGGCGACCCAGATGACGCCGACGACGGTTCCCACCGCGGTCGCATAGTTCAGCGGCTGGACCGACGGGTTGTCCGGGACGAGGTCGGCGCCGTACCCGCGCAGGCCGGGCCACCCGATCGCGCCGGTGATCGCAGTGGCCATCAGCCCGGCTTGGATGGGGGCGCGCCATCGTTGCGCCACGACCCGCCCGACGAGCCAGCCGATCGTCACTGCGATCGGTGCCACCACGAAATCGTGGACGAGATCCGCTCCGATCAGCCAGCGGGCGACGTCGGCGACCGAGCCGGGTCGGAGTTGATCGAGCGCGCCCCGCACTCCGAAGGCCATGATCCCGGCACCGACGACGAGCGCGATCCAGAACGACGCACCGCCGGGGTGATCGGCCGCGTCGGAACGGGTCGGCGCGCTCACAAGACCACCACCCGGGTCACCCACTTGGTCTGCATCACACCGGGTCGGTTGGGGCCGATGAGCCGAAGCGGGTACCCGTGGTCCAACGCGAGCGGTTCCCCGTTGACGCGCAGGGCGAGGAGCGTGTCCGGGTCCTCGCCCTGCGCGGCGTTGACGATCGAACTCCGGTAGGAGCGACGTTGCTGTAGCGACTCGATGCGCACGGCCCGTGTACCGGACACACCGGCCTGCGCGAGTAGGTCGCTCAGGCGGATTCCCTCCCAGTCCTCGGTGGTGCTCCAACCTTCGACGCAGGCGATCGGGAGGGTGGCGGAGTGTTGGGTCATCGCTCGGATCTGGCCCAGGTCGAGGCTGACCGGTTCCGGGACCCGCCCGGTGACCTCCAGCCGGTAGGAGTCGAGGCGCGCGGTCTCGGTGACCCCCGCGGCGCGCGCGGTGCGGTTCACGGGGAATCCCTGGGGCCCGACGTCGGGGCGCCGCGGGGCGAGCAGCGCGAACGAGCGCAGCGGCGCGTAGGTCTGTCCGACGGTGACGAGGGTCACGAGCCCACTCACACCGAACGCGGTGGCGAGGAGTTGGCGCCGGCTCATCCCGTTCTCGGCGAGCGCGAGTTCGCCGAGTTCGGCCTCGCCGGACACGGGGCCGCCGGACACGGGCCCGCGACTGGCGCTGCCGCGCCGGAGCGCGGCGCGCGTCGTCGAGATCTTGGCGCCGATGTGGACGACGAGCGCACCGATCGTGATCCACGCCACCCAGTAATGCGCAACCGGGAAATTAAACGGCCACGGATACCAGAGGTTGATGTTGGCGAGGCCGGTGAAGAGCAAGAAGACGGCACCGCCGACGAGTGGGAGCAGGCTGAGCCGTTCGAGCAGTGACGCCACTCCCGAGAACGGCGGCCACGAGAACAGTTTGGGGAAGACCGCCCAGAGTTTCACGAACAGGAGCGGGATCGACGCGAGTCCGGTGGCGACGTGGAGTCCCTGAGTGACGCGGTACAGCCCGGCCGGGCGGGCCGAGAGGGTGAACCACGACGGCGGATGCTGCGCGAGGTGGGAGTAGATCCCGGTGGCGAAGCACGTGAAGAAGGTGACGCCGAGCGCGAGCCCGAGGATCGCCGCGGTGCGTTCGGACCGGGCCGAACTGGTGAACGCGCCTTCCCGGAAGGGCCCGATGGCCGGTGGCCGCAGCGAACCGAGCCGTCTCATCGACCGATCCATGCGAACCAGCGGTCATCATCGCACCAGCGTTTGAGGACCGAGAGATCCGCACCGTCGCATACGGTGTTGAGGCCGGGCGCGTCCACGCGGGTCCAGTCGAACCAGGGTCCTGCCGTTCCGGCGATCTCGAATCGGACCCGACACGGAACCAACCCGGCGCCGGGTGGCTCCACCTCGACGAGCACCCTGCCGTCCGCCGCCACGAGTTCCCGAACCCGACGCAGGAGCAGGACGGGATCACCGCCGATGCCGAGGTTGCCGTCGAGCAGCAGCGCGCTGCGCCACCGGCCGGCGCCGGGAACGCGATCGAATACGCAGCGCTCGAGCACCGGGACACCGCGTGCGCGCGCGTGACTGAGTGCGCGGGCGGTGATGTCGATTCCGAGGGCCGGGATACCGAGTTCGGCCAATGCTGCGACGTGCCGGCCGGGTCCACAACCGATGTCGAGTGCCGGGCCCCGCACGCCGGCGAGGGCGCGCTCGTCGGCGGGTTGGGCGGTTCGGAACCACCGTTCCGCTGGCGCATCGACCACGGTGCCGTCCTCCGCGCGTAAGACCGCACCGCGTGGGTGTGACGCGCGGAGATCGGTCCGTTCGCAGCCGGTGAGGGTGGCGGTCATGATGCCGTGGCCGATGGACGGGTATCGGCCAGTTCGCGCCCGACCGCGAAGACCGCGCGCCCGAAGGTGCTTGCGGGGATACGAGCGGCGACAGTGCGCGCGTCTGCGAACGTGTCGACGTCCATCTCGACGGCGAGGGTGCGCACGCGGAGTCCGAGGTGGCGGAGGCGCTCGATTTGGTGTGCGCCGGTGGTCGCGGTGCTCATCGGGACATCGACGAACGCAAGCGGGTGGGGGTTCCGGAATCCGATGATCCACCATCCGCCGTCGATGGTGAGTCCGAGGACCGCGTCGGTGTGTGGCGCCAGCAGCGCGTCGACGGCCGAGCGGAGGGTGCGGGATGTGACCTGCGGGGTGTCCATGCCGACGAGAATCGTTGGGCCCGCGACCGTCGAGCCCGCGACCGTCGAGCCCGCGAACGCGTCGCGGAGGCGGGTACCGAGATCACCGGGTACTTGTGGGCGAATCTCGACGCCGGCCGGTATCCATGGTCCCGGCTCGCCGTCGAGTACGAGCACCGCGCGGACGCGCGGCGTCGCGATGGCGGCCGTCAGGGTGTCGACGATCGCGGCCTCGGCGATGACGGCCGCCTGTTCCGGCGAACAGGGCGGACTGAGTCGGGTCTTGACCCGTCCCGGCACGGGCGCCTTGGCGAGGACGAGGAGCGTGGCATCGCTCATCGCAGGACCGCCGCCATGTCGCGAACGGTGCGAGCGGTTCCGAGCAGGGTTCCGGTGACCTTCGAGGTGCCGACTCGATTCGCGTACGGAACGTCCAGCTCGGTGACGATCCAGCCGGCGCGATGTGCGAGCACGACCATCTCGAGCGGCCAACCGAACCGTCGGTCGGCGATGCCCAACGCAACGAGGGGTTCGCGCCGCGCTGCGCGCATCGGACCGAGGTCCCGCAGGAGCAGCCCGGTCCGGCGCCGGATCTCGTAGGCCAACACCCGATTGGCGAGCCGGGCGTGGATCGGCCACGCGCCACGGCGTGCGATCCGCGCGCCGAGGACGAGGTCGGATTCACCGGCGAGCACCGACGCGACGACCCCGGGCAGATCTCCGCCGTCGAGCGATCCGTCGCAATCCATGAAGGCAACGATGTCGGTGGTTGCCGCGCACAGGCCGGCGTGGCACGCCGCGCCGAAGCCGCGCTGCGGTTCGGAGATCACCACGGCACCACACGAGCGGGCGACCGCGGCCGAGTCGTCGGTGGATCCGTTGTCCACCACGATGGCGCGATACCCGGAGGGCAGTGATCGGACGACGCGCGGAATGACGGCGGATTCGTTCAGGACCGGGAGGATGACATCGATCACGTGGCGACCGTACCGGTTGGCGCACGGTCTCGGCCGCCGTGGAGCTAACGAAACGCGAAAAACCGCCACCGTCGGTCGGACGCGGTGGTGGTACGCCGTTACCCTCCTCGAATGGTCGGCACCGAGGTCGAAGGCGGGACGCGTCCGCGTGTCGCGGCCGAAGCGCGCGCCGATCCGAGTCTCTCGCCGATCGGACCCGCGAACAATCTCGTGACTGCGATCGCGCTCGCGAGTTTTGTGGTGTCGGTGGTCGTCGCCAACCGGTGGGGTGAGGCGCTCCTCGCACGCGGCGTACGAATCCAGATCAAGACGCCGCCACTCAACGGTCTGTTCGACTGGCGGCCCGGGAGAGCGGCGATCCCCGCGCTCGTCTGCGGCTTGGTGGTGATGATGGTGCTGCCGCTCATCGCTCAACGGTGGCGGTGGTCCACCGTGCTCGCGACCGGCGCGCTCGGTGCCGTGGCGTGGGCGATCACGCTCGCGCTCGTCGACGGTTCCGAAGCATTGACCGAACCACTGCTCCGGAACCAGTACCTCCACTCGATCTACCGGGTTGGCGATCTCAGCACGTATCTCGCCACGTTCACCGATCGGTTGCCCGGGTACAACATCCACACCCAGGGTCATCCGCCGGGCATGGTCGTGACGCTGTGGGCGATGCACCGGATCGGACTCCAGGGCGTGCGATGGGAGGCGGCGCTCGTGTTTGCGGGCGGCGCGGCGGGTATGGTGGCCGTGCTGGTGGCCGTTCGCGAGGTCGCGGGCGAGATGGTGGCTCGGCACGCGGCGGCGTTTCTCGTCCTCGCGCCGGCCGCGGTGGCGTGGACCTCCGGTGATCCGTTCTTCACCGGTGTGAGTGCGTGGGCCGTGACCCTCGTGATTCTCGCCACCGGCCGGTCGGGCCGCCGCCGCGATGTCCTCGCCATCGCCGGTGGAGTTCTGTTCGCGTACACCGCGTTTCTCTCCTACGGCCTGGTGCTCCTCGCCGTCATTCCCGCAGTCATCGCGCTCCGGCGGCGAAACCTGCGGCCCCTCTTCGTGGCCGGCGCAGTGGCGGTGGGGCTGGTCCTCGCGGTTGCGATCGGAACCGGTTTCGCCTGGTGGGACGGTCTGGCTGCGACCCGAGACCGCTACTTCGCGGGCGCCGGCGGCCGCCGGCCCTCTTCCTATTTTCTCTTCGCCAACCTGGCGGCATTCGCGTTCGCCATCGGTCCCGCAACGGTCGTGGCGCTCACACGGCTGCGCCGCCGGCCACTCGCGCTGCTCGTGGGTGCGGCGGGAGCCGTGGTACTGATGGCCGACGTGAGTGGCATGTCGAAGGCGGAGGTCGAGCGCATCTGGCTGCCCTTCGTGCCGTGGATCATGTCGGGAGGTGCGGTGTTGATGACGAGGTTGGCTACCGCCCGCGTGTGGCTGGCGCTCCAGGTCACGGCGGCGCTGCTCGTGGCCGTGGCGATCCGGGCGCCATGGTGACGGTGCCGGCGGCGCGAGTGCTGGTGGTCGAGGACGATCCGACGATCGCGGAGGTGGTCGTTCGGTATCTCGAACGCGAAGGACTCGACGTCGAAGCCGTGGGCGACGGTCGTGACGCGCTCGACGCGGCGGCCGCGCACTGGCCGGACCTCGTGGTACTGGACCTGATGTTGCCGGGCATCGACGGGCTCGAGGTGTGTCGGCGCTTGCGCGCCCGCGGTCCGGTTCCGGTGATCATGTTGACGGCTCGAGGCGACGAAGAGGACCGCGTGCTCGGTCTGGAGCTCGGTGCCGACGACTACGTGGTGAAACCGTTCTCACCCCGCGAACTGACCGCCCGGGTCCGTGCGGTGTTGCGCCGAGCCGTCGCCTCCGGAGTCCCCGACGGGCTCGGCGTCGAAGTGGTCCGCACCGGCGCATTGTGTATCGACATCCCGGCGCGTGAGGTCACGCAGGCCGACGCGTTGGTGCCGCTGACCGCGCGTGAGTTCGATCTGCTCGTGCATCTCGCGCGCAGCCCACGGCGTGCGTTCACGCGTGAGGAACTCCTGGAACGGGTGTGGGGTTACAGCTTCGGCGACACCGCCACCGTGACCGTGCACGTGCGCCGGCTGCGCGAGAAGATCGAGACGGTACCGTCCGAGCCAGAGCATCTCGTGACCGTATGGGGAGTCGGCTACCGGTGGGATCCATGAGCAGAGTTCCGCGCCACACCCTGCTCACGATCGGAGTTGGCCTCGTGACGACGGTTGTGATGGCCGCGTCCTCGGCGATGTCGGTTCGCGACGCAGCCGAGTTGATCGCAATCGCGGCGGGCGCGGCCGCGGTCGCGGTGATTCTCGGGCTCCCGTTGCTTGCACTCGTGCGTCGGCGCGCGCTGGCCGTTCAGATCTCGGCCCTGGCGCTCGTGATCGTGGCGGCGATCGGCGTGGGTGTGATCGCGGCGGCCGAAGCAATGTTCATCTCGCCGCACGACCTTGGAGTCATCGAGGTCGTACTCGTTGCCGTGGCGACGGTCGGGGTGGCCGCGGCCGTAGGACTGGGTGGACGAATCGCCGCAACCAGTTCCTCGCTCGTCGAGGTCACCCGCCGGATCGGCGGACCGGTCCCGGTCCCTTCCGGTCCGGTTTCGGGGCCGCCCGAACTCGCCCGGCTCGCGCAGGAACTGAACGAGATGGAGATCCGGTTGGACGATGCGCGCCGCCGAGAACGCGCGGTCGAGGAGTCCCAGCGCGAGCTGATTGCGTGGGTTTCCCATGACCTGCGCACGCCGCTCGCCGCGATCCGGGCGATGGTCGAGGCCCTCGAGGATCGCGTGGTCGACGATCCGAGCACCGTGGATCGATATCACTCGATGTTGCGGGTGGAGACCGAACGGCTCGCCAGCCTCGTCGACGATCTCTTCGAGTTGAGCCGCACCCAGGCCGGCGCGCTGGCGCTCCACCTCGAGCGGGTGTCACTCGGCGATCTCGTCTCCGATGCCATCGCGGGTGTCGCGCCGGTGGCCGAGGCCAAGGGTGTTCGTCTCGAAGGTCGAATCGCGGGTCCGGCGCCCGACGTGAAAGTGTCGACGCCTGAGGTGCTGCGTGCGTTGCGGAACGTGTTGGAGAACGCGATCCGCCACACGCCGCCCGACGGCTCGGTGATGGTGGAAGCCGGAGCCGAGGACCATCAGCATGCCTACGTCTCGGTGCTCGACACCGGCGGGGGAGTACCTGAGGCGGATCTGGAGCGCATCTTCGATGTCGCGTATCAATCGGATCCGTCACGGACCGCCGGTGGTGGCGGTCTCGGGCTCGCGATCGCGCGCGGGTTCGTGGAAGCGCACCACGGGCAGATCACCGTGACGAACGAGAACGGTGGGGCGCGCTTCACGGTGCAGATCCCGCGTGAACCTCGACCGCACGAGTCGATGACGTGAGCGGCGGCCGATGAGGGTGTTGCTGACCGGCGGCGCCGGGTTTATCGGTCAACACATAGCGGCCGCCCTGCGCGCCGGCGGCGACGAACCGGTGGTGTTCGATCGGGTTCGAGTCCCCGGGGACGCGGCGGCCGTGATCGGCGACGTGACCGACCTCGGCGCGGTGACCCGCGCGCTCGGCGGCGTGGACGCCGTCTGTCATCAAGCGGCCAAGGTCGGACTCGGCGTCGACTTTGGCGACGCCCTCGGATACGTGGGGGACAACGACCTCGGCACGGCGGTGGTGCTCACCGCCATGCACCACATCGGGTTCACCGGTCCGCTCGTGCTCGCGTCGAGCATGGTCGTCTACGGCGAGGGCCGGTACCGGTGCGGGGTCCACGGCATCGTGGCCGCGGCGGCGCGGCGGCCGCCCGATCTCGATGCGGGAAACTTCGAGCCGCCCTGCCCGGAATGCGGCGCCGCGCTCGAACCCGAGGCCGTGCCCGAGACCGCGCCCACCGATCCGCGGAATGTCTATGCGGCCACGAAGCTCGCCCAAGAACATCTCGCGTTCGCGTTCGCACGCGAGCATCCCGCCGTGGCGGTGACCGCGCTGCGCTATCACAACGTCTACGGGCCGGGCCTGCCGCGCAACACGCCCTACGCGGGAGTTGCCGCGATCTTCGCCGACGCGCTCGGTGCCGGACGCGCGCCGCGGGTGTTCGAAGACGGCGGTCAGCGACGCGACTTCGTCCACGTCCGTGATGTCGCGATTGCGAACGTCGTCGCGCTCCACGCCGGGGTGCCCGGAGTGTTCAACATCGCGAGCGGTCAGCCGCGCCGGTTGCTCGACATGGCCTGTGCGCTCGCCGATGCCTTCGGGCCGAACGCGCCCCGCCCCGTAGTGGTGGGCGGGTGGCGGGCCGGCGACGTGCGTCACGTGTTCGCCGATCCGGATCGGGCCCGCCGTGAACTCGGCTTCGAGGCGGTCGTCGACTTCGCCGACGGGATGGCGGAGTTGGCTCGGGTACTCGGGGCACCGGGCGAGGACGCGACGGCGGCCGCGCGGAGAGCCGGTTAGAAGCCGGGGGGCAGCACGCGTTCCATGTAGAAGCAGAACAGGGCGTACGCAGCGACGAACGGGATCGCGCCGCCGACCCAGGTGTACCACCGCTTGCGGCGGCTGAACGCGAACCACCAGGCACCGCCAACTGCGGCAACCACGAGCCCGGACCACACCAGCGGAGTGCGGGACTCGGGTCGGCCGGTGAGATCGCCGACCGCCAGGCGGGCCTGCTTCACGGCACCCCGCCGCGGCGCCACTGGATCGGGGCTCTGCGTGACGTCGAGCGTCGCTTTCACGATGAGGCGTTGCTTCGCCGAATACTTCGGGTGGCAGGTGGTGAGCGTGAGGGTGGCGTCCGGGGTGGGATCGAGTACCCGCACGTCGCGCGGGGAAACGATGAGCTGTTCGGTGACGGTGTAATTGAAGGTGCCGTTCAGGGTCTGCACGCTGATCCGGTCGCCAGGCACCAGCGTGTCGAGTTGGTTGAAGGGCTCGCCGTAGGTGGTGCGATGGCCGGCGATTGCCGCGTTCCCGATCTGTCCGGGCAGCGGTGAATCCGGGTAGTGGCCGGGACCCTTGCGCAGATCGGGCACGGTGACGCCCTGCACCACCACCCGTTCGAGTCCGATCTTGGGGATGCGGATCACGCCGACCGGCTGGCCCTCCGGTGGCGGCGGCGCCGGAGCAGTGGTGGTGGTGGTACCCGATACCGGTGCTCGGGCCTCGCGAGCGGCGACGATGGATGCGTCCCAATCGGTCTGGAGGCCGGACTGCTCGCGGCTCTCGTAGATCCCGGTGCCCCAGAGCTGATACCCGACGAAGAGCAGGAGCAGGGTTCCTGCGGTGACGAGGAACCGGCCCACGAGGTTGATGGTCCGACGCACCCGGGCGACGGTAGCGGTTGGCTCCGCGAGCGCCGGACCACTCGCCTCGGCGCACGAGCGGGCCCCACGCCCGGGTTCGACCATTTTCCCAAGCGGTTCCTACACTTTCCGAGCTGGTGGCGCCCCACGTACGGGGCCTCGGAGGCTCGTTGTGTCGCTCGTCGTTCGACTGCGTTCGGTGGTTTGTCTTCTCGGCCGTTTTCCGGCACTCGCCGGAGCTGACCTCGATGTCGCGGCGGGTGAAATCGTCTTGGCGACGGGCCCGAACGGCGCGGGGAAGACCACGTTGCTGCGGCTCCTCGCCGGGCTCCTCGTCCCGTACTCGGGTGATGCCGAAGTCCTGGGTCACGATCTCCGAACTGACCGCGCCGCCGCCCGGCGCCGCATCGCGATCGTCGGTCATGAGACCTACTGCTACGACGATCTCACCGCGCGCGAGAACGTCGCCTTCTTCGCTCGCGCGGCCGGGCGCCGCGACACCGAGGTGGAGTCGGTCATCGAGCGGGTGGCGCTCGGTGACGCGGCCGGGGTCGTGCACCGCAGCCTGTCGGCCGGTCAGCGCCGGCGCCTCGGACTCGCGGTTGCGTTGGTACGAGGACCGGAACTCCTACTCCTCGACGAGCCGCATGCGGGCCTCGATTCCCTCGGCCGTGACGTGCTCGCCGCCGTGGTGCGCGACGCGCCGGACGAAGGTCGCACCGTGATCATGGTCTCGCACGAGCTGGAGATCGCCCGCCCGCTCGCCACGCGAGAAGTGCGGGTCGACGGCGGTCGAACGAGTCCCGTCACGAGTCCTGTCCCGAGTTCCACTGCGAGTCCCGTCGTCCCTTCGGGGGTGCCGCGATGACCGAGGTCAGCATCTGGCGCGAGGCCGCGTTGGTGGCGGGCAAGGACCTTCGGATCGAGCTCCGCGCGCGGGTGGCGATCGGACAGATTCTCCCGTTCGGCCTCATCGTGATCCTGCTGTTCGCGTTTGCGCTCGATCCCGACCGCGGAGTGCTCGCACGCGTCGCGCCCGGATTGTTCTGGGTGGCCGTACTCCTCGCCACGTTGCTCGCCGTCGGCCGGGCGTTCGCCATCGAGACGCATCACAACGCGCGTGACGGTCTGCGAATGGCCGGGCTCGATGGTGGGGCCATCTTTCTCGGGAAGGCCGCCGCCATCGCGATCCAACTGGCGATGCTCGAAATCGTGCTCGGGATCGGGGTGGTCATCATGTATGGCGTCGACGTCAACGGCCTCGGTGTGGTGCTGCTGAGCGCGACCGCCGCGACCTTCGGACTTGCGGCCACCGGTACCCTCTACGGCGTATTGGCAGCCGGTCTGCGGTTGCGAGAAACCCTGTTGCCCCTGTTGCTGCTCCCGGTGATCGCGCCGGTCATGCTGGGGGCGACCCGAGCCTTCGAAGACGGTCTGGGTGGTGTTCCCGGCGACGCCTGGCCCTGGGTCGGGATGCTCGGTGTGTTCGCGGTGCTGTACACCGCAATCGGTGTGATGGCCTTCGGCGCACTCTGGGAGGAAGCATGAGTCAGAGGGCGCCGAGGTTAGTGACGAGGTGAGCGACGTGAGGGATGAGTTGTTGGCGCCGGTGGTGCGCCGGATCGTCGGTGTCCTCACCGTCGTTGCCCTGGTGAGTTTGGTGCTCTTCGGTCTCTGGGGTGCGCCCACCGACGACGTCCAGGGCGACGCGCAACGCGTGATGTATCTGCACGTCCCGGCGGCGTGGTTGGCGTACCTGGCGTTCTTCATCACGGCCGGTGCGTCCGGTCTGTTCCTCTGGCGGCGGACCCGCGCCGAGGTCTGGGATCGGGTGGCGGGGGCGTCGGCCGAACTCGGAGTGATGTTCACGGGACTCGCGCTGGTGCTCGGCTCGATCTGGGGGCGTCCGGTCTGGGGCGTCTGGTGGGCATGGGACGCGCGGCTCGTCAGCACCGCGCTGCTGTTCTTCTTGTTCCTCGGGTACTGCGCGTTGCGCAGCGTTCCCGCCGCCGATCCGGTGGGTGCCGCGAAGCGCAACGCCATCGCCGCCCTGATTGCGTTCGCGGACGTTCCGATCGTCCACTTCTCGGTGGAATGGTGGCGGACGCTGCACCAGAAGGCGACGGTGTTCAACGCCGAGTTGAACCCGCAGATTCACGGGGTCATGGCGCTGACGCTCTGGATCGGCACGATCGCCTTCACCTTGTTGTACGTGTATCTCCTCGATCGTCGATACCGGCTCGCGGTACTCGAGCACGGCCGCGCCGATGTGGAGCTCGCGCACGCCATTGCGGAACGGACCGGCACCCAGGTCGGAGCCCACCCGTGACCGACGTGGGGTACGTCATCGCGGGATGGGGCGTCACGGCGTTGGTGCTGGGCGCATATTCGGTTCGTCTGGTGCTCCGCATCCGGCACGCCGAACGGGACGACACTGCGAGGAAGACGGACTCGTGACCGAATCCGGCACCGTTTCGAAGTCGAGGCGCACGCGCGCGATCGGTGCCGCCATCGTGTGTGGCGTGACCGTCATCGTCGGGGTCGTGCTCGTCGTGGCGTTGAGTCGGAACGTCGTGTACTTCCGCACCGTGTCCGAGGCCGTGAACGACCGGACGAACCAAGGGAATGATCGATTCCGACTCGCCGGCGCGGTGGTGCCTGGCTCGCGCAACGAGACCGACCTCGGGGTGGACTTCGAGGTCACCGACGGCAAACGCACGGTCAAGGTTGTGCACCGCGGCGACCCCGGTCAGTTGTTCAAGGATCGGGCCCCGGTGCTGTGCGAGGGTCGGTGGGGACGCGGTCTCACCTTCGCGTCGGACCGGATCCTCATCCGCCACGGCTCGAAGTACGAGCCGCCCAAAGTCGACACCAAGGACGCGCCCGGGACGAAGGCGGGCGGGTCGCCGGTGTCGGGGCCCGGCGAATCACGTTCCGCGCGGGGTCTGCCGACCTCGTGAGGGCATCGCTCGGAGTCCTCGGAATCGCGATCGGGATCGGCGGGTCGGCGGTCGGCATCGTGTTGTTGCTGCGCGGGATCGTCCGCACGGACCCGGCATCGTTGCGGTCCGGACGGGCGTGTGTGTTCGTCGTCCTCGTCGGCGCGCTGGTGGCGGTGAGCGCGATGGAATGGGCGCTGCTGAGTCACGACTTCTCCATCCGGTACGTCGCGGAGAACAACGCACTGTCCACCCCAACGCTGTTCACGATCACGGGTCTCTGGGCCGCACTCGAGGGTTCGATCCTCCTGTGGGCCCTGGTCCTCGCCGGTTATCTGAGCTTCACCGCGCACCGGTTTCGGGCGCGGATGACGGACCCCATGGTGGGCTGGGCGTTGGTGATCGGCCTCGCCGTCGCGTTCTTCTTCTTCTTGTTCATGGCCGTCGCCGCCAACCCGTTCGAGCTGGTGAAGGGAACCGTCCCGCTCGACGGTCGCGGCCCGAACCCGCTGCTCCAGAACCATCCGCTCATGGCCTTCCATCCGCCGATGCTCTATCTCGGTTACGTGGGCTTCACGATCCCGTTCTCGTTCGCGATGGCGGCGCTCATCACCGGTCGGTTCGGCGAGGGCTGGTTGGCCGACACCCGCCGGACGACGCTCGTGGCGTGGGGATTCCTCACCGTGGGCATCCTCCTCGGCGCGTGGTGGAGCTATGAAGTGCTCGGTTGGGGTGGCTACTGGGGTTGGGATCCGGTCGAGAACGCGTCGCTCCTGCCGTGGTTGACGGCGACGGCCTTCATCCACTCGGTGATGGTGCAGGAACGCCGGGCGATGTTGCGGGTCTGGAACCTGTCACTGGTGATCGCCACCTTCGCTCTGACGATCCTCGGGACCTTCCTGACCCGGTCCGGGATCGTCACGTCCGTCCATGCCTTCTCGCAGTCGACGATCGGACCGTGGCTGCTCGCCTTCCTCTTCATCGTGATGGCGAGCGGGATCGGATTGATCGCGTGGCGTGCGGACCGGCTGCACACGCCCGGCCGGATCGACTCACCGGTCTCGCGGGAGGCCGCGTTCCTCGCGAACAACCTGGTGTTCGCCGGCCTCGCGTTCGTCGTGTTGCTCGGCACCGTGTTCCCGTTGCTGGCCGAGGCGGTGCGCGGCAGCACGCTCTCGGTGGGCGCGCCGTACTTCGATCGGATGGCCACGCCGCTCGGGCTCCTGCTGTTGTTCCTGATGGCCATCGCCCCGGCCCTGCCGTGGCGGACGACGAGCGGCGAGGTGCTCCAGAATCGCTTGCTCGTCCCCGCGTACCTCGGCGCGTTCACGATGCTCGCCACGCTCGTCCTCTGGACGCGGGACTGGGAGGCGGTCATTGGATTCGGGCTGGCCGGTTTCAGCCTGGCCGCGATCGCGCGGGAGACCTTCGTGGCGGTGCGCGCGCGTCGGCGCGCCGACGCGGTGGGTTGGCCGCGTGCCCTGCGCGCCACGGTGGCCGGGAACCCGCGCCGGTACGGCGGGCTGACGGTGCACTCGGGGGTGGTGGTGATCGCCATCGCGTTGGCGGCATCGGGATCATTCGGCACGAAACGTGAGATCCGCCTCGATCTCGGCGAGCAGGCCACCGTCGCCGGTTACACGGTGCGCTATCTCGGTTCTCGCGCCACCACCAGCGACCAGAAGAACTCGGTGTCGGCCGATCTCGCGATCTCGCGCGGCGACGACGAGCTCGGAACGTACGCGCCGGCGATCTCTACGTACCGGAACGCGAACCAGGGGATCGGCACGCCGTCGGTCCGGACCGGTCTGTTCGAAGACGTCTACCTCACGTTGATCCGATCACCCGACGGCGAGGGAGGGCGGATCACGGTGGGCGTCGCGATCCAAGCCATGACCCTCTGGCTCTGGATCGGCGGCGGGATGATGGCCCTCGGCACGGTGGTGGCGCTGGCGCCCCGGGTTCGGCGTCGGGTCAGTCGCGGTGCGTCGGCATCGGACCCGCCGAATACGCCGGACACGCCGGACCCGCCCGGTACATCGATCGCGTCGGTGGGAGCAGAACGCGCGTGAAGCATCCGTTGCGTCTGGCCGCGCTCGGTGTCGGGCTCGTGGTCGCCGTGTTCGCAGTGATCCTCGCCCTCAACGTGGGGACCGATCCCCGGGCGGAGTACAACACGAGTCTGTTGCTCGGAGAACCGGCGCCCGATTTCCGGCTGACGCGTCTCGACGGCAGCACCCTCACGCTCGGCGATCTCGCGGGCAAGACCGTGATCGTGAACTTCTGGAACTCCTGGTGTCTGCCCTGCCGAGATGAGCTCCCCGCGCTCCAGAAGTGGAACGCACAGCACGCAGACGACGATTCCGTGGTGATGGTGGGCATCCCACGCGACGACAGCACCGGCGCGATCCGGGCCGCCGCGCGGTCCGATCAGATGACGTGGGCGGTCGTGAACGATCGCGGGGCCGAGGCCGCGACCTTGGACTACGCCACCCGTGGCCAGCCGGAGACCTTCGTCATCAACCCGAGTGGCATCGTCGTCGGGTCGATCCTCGGACCGATGCGCCCCGCCGATCTGGACCGGATGACGCGAGTCGGACAGGGCGGTCGATGAGCGGTCCCGGGCCGTCGCGACGGGTGGCGTGGCTCGTCCTCGGCGTCATCGTGATCGTGGCCCTCGCCGTGGCGCTCTGGCCGCGCGGTGGGGTCGAACGTGAGTCCGACCACGTGCGGCGGCTCGCGTCGGAGTTCCGGTGCGTGGACTGCGAAGGCCTCTCGGTCGCGGACAGCGCTACCGCATCCGCCCGAATCCAACGACGCGACATCGCCGAGCGGGTGCGGCGGGGAGATTCGGACGAGGCGATCCGCGGTTGGTATGTGGCGAAGTTTCGCGAGTCGGTGCTCCTCAAGCCGTCGAGTCGCGGTGTCGGCGTCGTCGTGTGGGCGCTGCCGGTCTTGGTGTTGTTGCTCGGCGGCGCGGCGCTGGCTTTCGCGCTGCGTCGATGGTCGCGCCAACCCCGGCTCACTCCCAGCCCGGAAGACGTGACGTTCGTTGCGAGCCGCCGGAGCGACGGGCCCGACGAGCGCGGGCCTGGCGAGCGCGGGCCCGACGAGCGCGGGCCCGACGAGCGCGGGGCGTAGGACCGTGGACCGCGACGCGCTGGTCAACGAACGCGAGTTCCTCCTGCGTTCCCTCGACGATCTCGACGCAGAGCGTGCGGAGGGCAACATCGACGACCGCAATTACGCGCAGCTGAAAGGCGACTACACCGCGCGGGCCGCACGCGTGTTGCACCAGCTCGACGGTGACGCGGTGGCCGACGCCGCCGGCGGCCGCGAGTCGAGTGAACCGGTGCGCCGGGGCCGGCGAATCGCCACCGGACTGGCCGTCGTCGGGTTCGCGGTGGTCACGTCGATCGTCCTCGCGTACGGACTCGGCGCGCGGCTGCCCGGCCAGACGATCACCGGCCTGCAGTCCGAGACCGGCCGGCGGGCGGCACCCGATGCGGCCCTGCGCCGGCTTCGAGCCGCGGTGAAAGCCACCCCGAACGACCCTGCCGCCCACCTCGCGCTGGCGCGTGCGCTCATGGGGAACCAGGACCTCCCGGACGCGCTCGCCGCCTTCGGAAACGCGGCGCGCTTGGACCCGCAGAACCCGGAACCGCTCACGTACAGCGGCTGGCTGATCCGGCTTCAAGGGTTCCCCGACGACGGGTTGAAACTGCTGGACAAGGCCATCGAGATTGACCCCCAGTACGCGGACGCCCGGGCGTTCAAGGGCATCATCCTCTTGCGGGACAAGCGGGACCCGGAGGGGGCGATCGCCCAGTTCCAGCGATACCTTGTGCGCGCCCCGGATTCACCCCTCGCCGCGCAGGTGCGGACCTTGCTCGCCCAGGCCGTCGAGGCCGGGTCCACGCCGGCGACCACCGACTCCACCCCGCCCTGATCCACCCATTCCCGATACCCCCGAGAGGACATTTGATGCCCGACGTTCCCGAGTACCAGATCGACGGTTCGAAGATCTATCGCACCACCATCACCACGAACCGCGGCACGATCGTCATGGACCTCGATCCCGCGCTCGCCGCGAACACGGTCAACAACTTCGTCGGTCTGGCACGCCAGGGTTATTACGACGGTTTGACGTTCCACCGCGTCGTCCCCGATTTTGTCGTTCAGGGCGGCTGTCCCGAGGGCAGCGGGCGCGGCGGCCCGGGCTACAAGTTCCAGGACGAGCCGGTCAAAGGGGAGTACACCCTGGGTGCGGTCGCGATGGCGAACTCGGGGCCGCACACCAACGGATCGCAGTTCTTCATCACCACTGACGACTGCACCCGCAAGCTGACCAAGGACTACAACCTCTTCGGCTACGTCACCGATGGCATGGACGTGGCGCTGGCCGCCGAAGTCGGCGACGTCATGGAGAGTGTGGTGGTCGAAGAAGTGGACCGCTGACGTTGGTGGGCACACCGGCGCGATCCTGATCCGACGCGTCGGCGGTACTCGCCGAGCACGATCGGCCGGCTGAGGACCGCGCGCAGACGTTTCGCGATCGTTGCGGCATGGTCCGCGATGGCCGTCAGCCGTTCGACGATCGCGTTGCGGCGCGATTCGTCGGTGGGTGAGATCGATGCGATCGCCAGTCCGAACAGGCCACCGGGGTGAGCGCGCAGCGGCGCGACTGCAAGGGCGGGAACCTGCAACGGCTGGAGGCACCGCGCGACCGGCCCCGGATCCGGGCGGTCGAGCCGCATGATCGTGGGTGCCGGCGCGTGGAGGTAGTCCTGGAGGCCGGGCGACGCCGCCGCGCTGATCTCGAATCCATCAACGAGTTCACGCACGCCCGGAGCCCATCCGGACCGACCCGCCATCCGCAACGTCTCGGTTTCGGGGTCCCACAACAGCACGGCGGCGTCGAGCGCCACCGCCGCGCTGCGCGCGTACGCGCCCAGCAGGTAGCCCGTCGCACTCACGGCCCGCCCGGCGCGGGTCACGATCCGAGCGAGGACGGCGTCCACGTCATCGGAGGAGACGAGATCCTCGGTCGTCGATTGCAGGAGCGCAATCTGCGCGGTCAGCGCGTCCACCTGATCATCGAGGGCCCGGAGCTGTGATCGGCGCCGGTCGAAGCGCCGGTCGAAGCGCCGATGGAAGCGGCGGCTGGACCACGTCACGGTGTAGCGGCACTCCGGCGCGCCCAACACCTGACACTCGGTGTGCACCACGTCGAGCGGGGGAAGCCCGAAGATCGGACCGATCGTGCGCATGAGGCCAATGTTCAACGGGCAGTCGCCGCGATGGGGTGGCTTGTCTTCGTGGAGTCGGTACGCCACGTCGTCGACGCACCGGGAGCGACTCCGCTCCACTTCGGTCGCGGTCATCGTCCGCCTCACCCGAATGGTGGCGGACGTACCGAACGATCAAGCAGATCGTGGTGCCGGCGGTCTCACGCGGCCCGGGGTCCGTATCCCTGATATCGGCCGGAATCGCCCCGGCTGTAGAGCGTTCAGGCGGCGGCGTCCACCCGCCCGTCCCGGTGCCGGATCCGCCGTTCGAGATCCTCTTGACTTGCCGTAGGTAATACAAGTACCATACAGGTTATGCGTTACCTCGATGTGGCCGACGACCTGCGGACCGCCATCGGCGGGGGGCTGGTGGGAATGCTTCCGAGCGAGGCCGAGCTCGGGGAGGCGCACGGCGTTTCCCGGGTCACGGTGCGGCGAGCTCTCGAACTGCTGCGCACCGACGGACTGATCACGAGCCGGCGCGGTGCCGGATGGTTCGTCGTGTCGGACCCGGTGCGCCAGCCCCTCGGCCGGATCACCACGATCGAATCGGCGCTCGAGGCCGCCGGTGCCGAGCCACGCCGCCAGGTGCTGGAGTTCGGCTTCGAGCCCGCGCCGGCCGAGATCGCGAAGATCCTCGGCGTTGCAGCGGACTCTGACGTTCTGCGCGTCCTTCGATTGAACCTCGCCGACGGTGAGCCCTTCGCATTGGTGACGGTGTGGCTGACCCTGGCCGTGGGCGTGCATGTGAGCCGCGCCGACGCGGAGCGCGCCACCTTCTATGACCTTCTGCCCCTGCACGGGGTGGAGGCCGGCCGTGTCGTCCAGACGATCACCGCCACCGCGGCGGACCGGGTGGAGGCACGCCGGCTCGGCGGGCATTCCGGCGACCCTCTCCTGGCTTGCCGACGAGTCACCTACGATCGATCCGGCGATGCAGTCATGGTGTCCGAGCATCGGTACCCCGCCCAATCGACCGCGCTCGAAGTCGAGTTTCCCGCCCCCCATCTCACTGGAGTCACTCATGGCTGAAGCCCCCGAATCCGGCCTCCCCAAATCCGGACCCCCCAAATCCGGACCCGTCGTCCCTACCACCCCCGTCGAGCTGGTGCGCGCCGCGTACGCGAAGTTCCCCGAGCGCACCGAGATCGCTCGCCGTCGCCTCGGTCGGGCGCTCACGTTTGCGGAGAAGATCTTGATCGCGCACGCCGACGACCCCGAGACCATCGGCCTCGAACGCGCCGCGGACTACGGCGACTACCGCCCGGATCGGGTGGCGATGCAGGACGCCACCGCGCAGATGGCGTTGTTGCAGTTCACGCTGGCGCGCCTGCCCAGTGTGGCGGTCCCGAGCACGGTGCACTGCGACCACCTCATCCAGGCGCGGGTGGGTGCCGATGCGGACATGAGGACCGCGCTCGACGTGAACTCCGAGGTGTACGAGTTCCTGCGCACGGTCAGCGCCAAGTACGGCATCGGGTTCTGGAAGCCCGGTTCGGGGATCATCCACCAGGTCGTGCTCGAGAACTATGCGTTCCCCGGCGGGATGATGATCGGCACGGACTCTCACACACCGAACGCGGGTGGACTCGGGATGATCGCCATCGGCGTGGGTGGCGCGGATGCCGTCGACGTGATGGCGGGTTGGCCGTTCAACACGCGTGTCCCGAAGCACATCGGCGTGCGCCTGATCGGCGCGTTGTCGGGGTGGGCGTCACCGAAGGACGTGATTCTCAAGGTGGCGGGCATCCTCACCGTCAAGGGTGGGACCGGGTCGATCGTGGAGTACTTCGGACCGGGGACCGAATCCATCTCGGCCACGGGGAAGGCCACGATCTGCAACATGGGCGCGGAGATCGGAGCTACGTGTTCGCTCTTTCCCTACGACGCCCGGATGGCGGCCTACCTGAAGTCGACGGACCGTGAGGCGCTCGCGGATCTCGCCGACGAGTTCGCCGGACATCTGCGCAACGACCCGGAGGTCGACGCAGATCCCGAGCGGTACTACGACCGGGTCATCGAGATCGACCTGTCCGCGCTCGAGCCGCACCTCGTCGGCCCGCACACGCCGGATCTCGATCGGCCGATCTCGGAGGTGCGCGAGGCGGTGCGCACCGAGGGCTATCCCGCCGAGATCTCGGCGGCGCTCGTCGGCTCGTGCACGAACTCGTCGTATGAGGACATCGGGCGGGCGGCCAACATCGCCCGCCAGGCATCGGCTGCCGGTCTGCGGGTGAAGACCCCGCTCCTGATCACGCCCGGTTCGGAGCAGGTCCGCGCCACCATCGAGCGTGACGGTCTGCTCGCCGACCTGGAAGCGATCGGGGCCACGGTGCTCGCCAATGCGTGCGGGCCGTGCATCGGGCAGTGGCAACGCGACGACATCACCAAGGGTGAGACGAACACGATCGTCTCTTCGTTCAACCGGAACTTTCCGGCCCGCAACGACGGCAACCCGTCGACGCTCTCCTTCATCGGTTCACCCGAGACGGTGACCGCGATGGCCCTGACCGGGCGCCTGGATGTTGACTTCGTGCGCGAGCCGGTGGTGGCGCCGGACGGTACGGAAGTGCAGCTCGTGGCCCCGGTGGCCGACGAGCTGCCGGCCCGAGGTTTCGACCCGGGGGAGTCCGGCTTCGTCGCGCCGGCTGCGGATCCGGCGACGGTTGACATCGTGGTCTCACCCACCAGTGAACGGCTCGAACTGCTCACGCCGTTCGCCGCATGGGACGGCGCGGACTACCACGGTCTGGCGGTCCTCATGAAGGCGGCCGGCAAGTGCACCACCGATCACATCTCGCCGGCCGGTCCGTGGTTGCGGTTCCGCGGCCATCTCACCAACATCTGCGGCAACCTGTTCATCGGCGCGAACAACGCATTCACGCCCGGCCAGTCCGGCGTCGGTGTGGATGCACGCGACGGAAGCGAGGTCCCGCTGCCGGATCTGGCGAAGCGATTCAAGGAGTCCGGCATCGCGTGGGTTGCGGTCGGCGACGAGAACTACGGCGAAGGATCGTCGCGCGAGCACGCGGCGATGGAACCGCGATACATGGGCGGGAAGGCGATTATCGTGCGATCGTTCGCGCGGATTCACGAAGCCAACTTGAAGAAGCAAGGTGTGCTCGCCCTCACTTTTGCCGACCCGGGAGACTATGACCTGATTCGCGTGGATGACACCGTCGACATTGTCGGTCTCGCCGATCTCGCGCCCGGCCTGCCCGTCAAGGTGGTCCTGCACCATGCCGATGGCACCTCGGACCGCGTCACCGTGACGCACACGATGTCCGAGGAGCACATCTCGTGGTTCAGAGCAGGCTCAGCACTCAACCTGTTGGCAGCCCAACAGGCCTAGACGGCCGCGACTCCTCGGGTCGACCGGCGCCCAAGGTGGGCCCGCGCGGGCTCGAGCGCTGGGGAACGGCCATGGTGCGCCGCCGGTGGTGGGTGCTCGGCGTGTGGATCGTCGTGCTCCTGACCTTGGGCACCATGGCGAAGACCGAACACAACGTGTTCCGTGATGTCTTCACCGTCCCGGGAACGAACTCTCAGGCCGCGACCGATCTGCTCACCACGCGGTTCCCGAGTCAGACCCAGCCGAGCGCATCGATCGTCGCGACGGTCGAGTCGGGTTCGGTCACCGACCCGAAACCCGAGGCCGCGGTGCGATCCGGCTTGGCGCGCGTCGCCGCGCGGCCCGGAGTGGCCACGGTCACCGATCCGTTCACGGGCCCGACGGCACGGGTATCGGCCGACGGCAAGATCGCCGTCGCCACTGTTCGCTACACCGGTGCGATCTCCGACGTCCCGAAGCAGGCGTTCACCGAACTGGAGTCCGCGATGGCTCCGGCCACGCGCGCCGGAGTGCGCGTCGAGTTCGGCGGCCAGGTCGTCGACATTCAGAACACCGACGCCGGCGCGGACAACACCTCGGAGTTGTTGGGTCTCATGGCGGCAGTCGTGATCCTGTTGTTCGTCTTCGGATCGATTGCGGCCGCCTTCCTGCCGATCGGCGTCGCCGGGCTCGGCGTCTTCGCCGCAACGTCGATCCTCACGCTGTTGGCGTCGAAGTTCACGATCGGCACGGTCTCGCCGGCGCTCGGAGCGATGATCGGCCTGGGTGTGGGCATCGACTATTCGCTGCTCGTCGTGAGTCGTTACCTCCAGAACCGGTCCGAGGGCATGGACCATGAAGCCGGCGTCGGTCGCGCAATCGGCACCGCCGGTGCCGCGTCGCTGTTTGCCGGATGTTGTGTGGCGATGGCGTTGGCCGGTCTCGCGCTCGCGGGTATCCCGTACGTTCGCACGCTGGGACTGTCGGCCGGCTTGTTCGTCGCGATCATGGTGATCGCTTCGCTCACGTTGTTGCCCGCGATCCTCGGTTTCGTCGGGCCGCGAATCCAGCGTCACCACAAGGACATCGAACGGTCCGAGGACGTGGGCGGACTCTGGTACCGATTCGCCCATCTCGTCGGCCGCCACGCGGTCATCTGTCTCGTGGCGTCGTTGGTGTTGCTGGCCACGCTGGCATCGCCGATCTTCGACTTGACGCTCGGCTTCGCCGACGACGGCACGGCGCCGAAGTCGCTGACGCAGCGGCGAGCGTACGACCTCATCGCGCGCGGGTTCGGCGAGGGCGCCAACGGCCCGTTGCTCGTGGCCATGGCGCTGCCGAAGCCGACCGCGGCCACCGGTGCCGCGGAACTCGCCGCCGTCGAGAAGCTCGGGGCCGCACTCGCCAAGGCGCCCGACGTCGCCTCGGTGACGCCGCCGATCCCGAGTCCGTCGAAGAATGCGGCCATCGTGCTCGTCACGCCGAAGGACGCGCCCAACGTCGAGTCCACCCAGGAGCTCGTGCGCACGCTGCGCCGTACGACCATTCCGAAGGCGACTGCGGGAACCGTCCTCGCGAACAAGGTGTTCGTCGGTGGTCAGACCGCCTCGCTGATCGACGTCGATGACCGGATCAGTAGCCGGCTCCTCCTCTGCATCGGCGCCGTGGTGCTCGCCGCCTTCCTGCTGCTGATGCTGGTGTTCCGCTCGGTCGTCATTCCCCTCACCGCGGCCGTGCTCAATCTGTTCTCGATCGGCGCCGCGTACGGCGTGATCGTGGCCGTGTTCCAATGGGGTTGGGGTCGCTCGCTGATCGGGCTGGAAGAAGCCGTTCCGATCGTTGCGTTCATCCCGTTGATGATGTTCGCGATCCTGTTCGGCCTGTCGATGGACTACGAAGTGTTCCTCATGTCCCGCGTGCGGGAGGAGTACCTGCGCAGTGGCGACGCGCGCGAGTCGGTTGCGCTCGGAGTGGCCAAGACCGCTCGCGTGATCAGCGCGGCCGCGCTGATCATGATCGCGGTGTTCCTCGCGTTCGTCCTGAGCCCCGAGCCGACCCTCAAGATGATGGGCATCGGGATGGCGGCGGCGGTCCTCGTCGACGCGACGATCGTGCGGTTGCTGCTCGTGCCCGCGACAATGGAACTGCTCGGCGACGCCAACTGGTGGATGCCTCGCTGGCTCGACCGGATCCTCCCGCATCTGGACATCGAAGGTTCGCCGTCCGAGGGTCGCGACGACGCTGCATCGGCGTCAGCGGTCGCGGACCGTACCCACCTGGCGGTCGACGGGGTGGGGGTGGAGCCGAACCGGACGGAGGTCGACTCCCCCTCGCTTCCTGTCTCGGTCGAAGCCGAGCTGCCGCGCTGACTCGTCAGGCAGTTCGTCAGGTTCGGGCGCGCTCGGCTACGTGGCGGATTCCAGCCACACCACCCTCCCGGGCGCGAGAAGACCAGCCGGCTCGAACGCGAGGATCGCTCGCGACAGTTGACCGATCGCACCCCGGCGGTGGCGTGGGAACGATCGGGAAGAAACCAGGATGAGTCCGTGATGAGGATGCGGTTGCTCCGATCGCCACGCGGCTTCGATGGCGGCGAAGTCCGCGATGTTCTCGGTCACGATGCACCGCCGCTCGAGCTGGGCGTGAACGAAGAGTTGTGGATCCGGAAGGCCTCGAAGCTCGGCGGACTCCTGGACTGCAACCACGTCGACGTTGTTCGCTCGGAGGGTGACGGCGATGGCGGCCGAGTACATCTCGTCGACCAGCAGCCTCACCCGTAAAGGCGGGCACGCGTGGCGTCGGCTGAGCGCGCGGTGATTGCCGCAGCGACATTGAGCGCGATACGTGCGTCGATCTCGTCGGGGAAGGACGCGTAATAGCCCTCGGCCGTTCGTACCTGCGCAGGGGTGATGGCCAGGTGCTTGGCGGCGCGAGCGGTCGCTCGGGCCTCGCCACCGAGCGCGAAATCGGCGAGGACCACGATGATCTCCCAGACGTCAGGTCCGCCGGTGAGCCCGGCTCGGCGTCCGGTGGCGCCGTCGCGGAACACCACGCCCGGGTGTTCCGCCATACGTATGCCCTCGTCGACCAAGCGCACGACAAGCCCTGACGTTGCTTCGCTCGTGGCCACCACGTGGTGGCGCACCCGTTCCGCCAACTCGTCGGGAAACCGCACCGAAATCGGTCGACTCATGCACTACAGAGTAGCGCAGCGCCCATGTCCGGAAGGCGGTTACGGCGAGGACCCCGGCGAAATGCGCCGACTCGACCTCCGGGTTGGTCACACCTCCCCTGCGATGATGCGAGTCTCCCCTCCACTTCCCCGGAGAAGCCGCAGTCGGTGGAGGTTTACGATGTCCGTTGATGAACGAACGCGTCGCGATATGTACACGGGTCTCGAGGCGGTCCTCGGCGCCCCCGTGGCGGACGCTCTGATGGCCCATTTGCCGCCCACCGGTTGGGCCGATGTCGCGCGCGCGCACGATGTGCAGATGTTGCGCGGCGACCTTGGCATGTTGCGCAATGACCTTGGCGTGTTGCGCGGTGACATGGAGACCCTGGGCGTTGATCTGCGCCGCGAGATGGCGGCGATGGGTGAAGATCTGCGCGGCGAGATGGCGTCGATGGGCGAGGGGTTGCGGGCCGAGATGGTGGCCATGGGCGTTGATCTGCGCCGCGAGATGGCGGCGATGGGTGAAGATCTGCGCCGCGACATGTTGGCCATGGAGGAGCGGATCGGGTTGCGGATGGACGCTCGGGTCGTCTCCGAGACCAACCGCCTCCTGCTGTTCCTGATCCCCACTATGACCACGATCGTCGGACTCGCATTCGCAGCGGCCAAGCTCTCATAGCGTTCTTCGCGCGCGGCGTGGTCAGACGGCGCGGAGTTGTGCCGCGGTCGGTTCGGCGCAGCAGAACCAGGATTCGGAGAGACGCGGCGCGTCGATCACGTCGGCGACATCGACGGGTGGGAGATCCACCCGCGCGCGCAGGGCGTTGAAAACATCGCCGGCCGGGGCGTCGGCACCGGACTCCACCGTTGCGACGAACTCGCGCTGGAGATCGTCGAGCGGTGAGGTCCACGGGTACGAGAGCCGCTGCGGATCCCAGTCGCCGAGTCCGGCGATCCGGCCGAGGAGCAGTGACCCCTCGGGCACCAGTAACCGGATCGAGTACTGCACCGGATCGACGTTGCCGACGAGGTCGTGTTCGGCGACGAACTCCAGGATTGCCTGGACGTCCGCGAGCTCGGTCCACGGCGTGAAGGGCAACCAGGTGGGACGCGGTTCGATCCCAACCGCGCGTAAGAGCTCGATCGCCCGCGCGCCGTCGGCGGCGGTGTGGCCCTTGTCGAGAACGGTCAGGATCTCGTCGTTCACTGATTCGAACGCGCTGATCACGAACAGACAACCGCGTTCGGCCATCCACGGCCACATGTCCTCATGGCGGAGGATGTGCTCGACCTTGACCGTGGCGTCGAAGGTGATGTTCGGGTACGCGCGGTGCACCGCCTCGACGACGCGGCGCGCGTGATGGACGCCGTTGAAGAAGTCGGGGTCGCCGAACGTCACGTGCTGCGCGCCGGCGCGCACTTGCGCGGCCACATCGGCGAGCACGGTCTCGACTGCGGCGATCCGGATGCGTCCGTCGTAGACCACGGGCACCGGACAGTGGCGACAGCGGTGAGCACATCCTTGGGACGCCTCGACGTACGCAATCGGGAACCGCACGCCGCGATGCATCAGGTGCGCGTACTCGGACGGCGGGTCGAGCAGGTCCCGGGCCGGAACCGGCGGTGGGATCGTGACCGTGGAGTCCCCCTCGACCCACCGGACGACGGCCGAGACCGGATCTCGCCCGTCGAGCGCGGCGGCGATCGGTGCACACATCGCTGCGTAGAGGCCGAAGCACGCGAGGGGGCGATCGATCCGCGGTGCGATCTCGAACGCGAGGCGGGTGGCGGTGTGCATCGGGACCGAGATCGCCACGCGTTCGGCCCATTCGGCGAGGGCGCGGTCCCAGTCTCGGATCGCAAGGTCGAGCACCCGGACGTCGTGGCCGCGATCGCGGAGGGCGGCTGCGGGTGCCGCCACTCCGAGCGGTTGATGCCCCAACTCGTAGGTGGAGATCAGCAGAACGCGCATGGTCCGATCATTCGATCACGATATCGAGGGCCGCGGCGCCGGCTCGCAGGCTGGCCTCGACGGCGGCGGGGGACTCGCCGGTGGCGAACAGGAACCCGAGATAGCGATCACCGTCCGGAAGTGGGACGACCGGCGCACCGATCGGGATGGTGATGGAGACGTCCACCACGCCGGGGACCGCGAGCGCATGGTCGCGCCCGCGCACCGCTGCCAGCGATCCTGCGCGCGGGATCGGTACCATCATCACGCCCGACGCGGCCGTGGCCCGTCGCAGATCACCGAGGTCCATCCCGAGTGCGTGGCGCAGCACCAACTCCTCGAGCGTGATCCCCGCACCGAAGCGCAGGGTGCGGGCGCACAACCCGCCGATCGTGCGTGCCGCCACCTCGATGAGCGTGCACTGGTCGCCGTCGACGCGCACTTCCGCGTGGATCGGACCCTCGGTGAGTCCGATCCCGGTCGCGGCTCGGGCCACCAATTGTTCGATGGTCGCGAGCGTGTGCGCCGCCAACCGGGATGGCGTCACGTAGATCGTCTCCTCGAAGTACGGCCCAACGAGGGGATCGGGCTTGTCGAAGATCGCGAGCGTCGTCATCGTGCCGCCGCGCAACAACGCCTCCACCGCCACCTCGACGCCGGGCACGTACCGCTCGACGATCAGGTCGCCGGTCCAGAAACTGGCGATGCGGGCTACGGCGGCGCGGTACTCGGCCTCGGTGTCGCAGCGGATCACACCCTGGGACGCCGCGAGCCCGGTCGGTTTCACCACGCACGGGTACCCGACGGCATCGGGAGTGGTCCCGAACGCAGGCTGGGGAACTTCAGCTGCGGCGAGGCGGGCTCGCAGCTCGGCCTTGTCTCGGGTCGCGGCCACCGCATCCGGCGGGTTGTGAGGGAAGCCCAATCGCGCGCCGGCGGTGGCTGCGGCCACGCCACCCTGATCGTCAACGGCCACCACCGCGTCGATCCCACGATCGTGGTCCATCCGCTCGATCAGGTCGGCGGCCGCGTCCGGGTCGGCGAGCGGCAGCGCAATCGCCCGGTCGCCGGCGGCGTAGACCGGCGCAACCTCCGAACCCACCACCAGCTCCACCCCGAGTGCCTTGGCCGCTCGGACGAAATCGGGGGCCCGATACGTGGCGGTCGGCACGAGGAGGAGGACCCGGGGCATGGGTCGTATCATGGTGCACATGACCGACGTTGCCGTCCCTCTCGTTGCCCTCACCGACACCGCTCGTACGCGCGTCCTCGAAGTTCGGGCCGGCGAACCCGAACCGGACACGTTGGCCCTGTGGATCGAGGTCACCGGTGCCGCCGGTACCGCGTTCACCTACGACATGTACTTCCGCAAGCTCACCGAGGCGGGCGACGGTGACGCGGTGCAACACGGCGACGATCTGTCCATCGTGGTCCCGGCCGAACACGTGGAGAACATCCGGGGCTCGTCCTTGGATCTCTCCGGCGGCGGCATGGTGCTCCAGAACCCGAACTCACCCGCGGTTCCCGGCATGGGACCGATGCCCGACCTCGACCTCGACGACCCGATCGTCGGCAAGGTGATCGAGGTCCTCGCGGTGCAGATCAATCCCCAGATCGCGGCGCATGGCGGTGTGGCCGAACTGGTGGCGATCGAGGGTTCCATCGCGTACCTGCGGATGGGCGGCGGCTGCCAGGGCTGCGGAATGGCGGCGACCACGATGTCCCAGGGCATCGAAGTGGCGATTCTGGATTCCGTGCCCGAGATCACCGAGGTCGTCGACGTCACCGACCACGCCGGTGGCGCGAACCCGTACTACGAGTCCGCCAAGAAGTAGCGCGCGACGCGCGGATGGCGCCGCGGTCTACGCGAAGCGAAGGGCGTCTTCGCCGGCGTAGCGCGCGACGGCCGCGTCGGCCACGGCGTTGGCCTCGATGGCATCGATCACCCCGGCCACCCGCGCGGCCGGGATCGCGCAGGTCATCTCGGTGGCCTCCATACCGGTGCGCACCCGGGAAAGCGCACACCCCACGCTCGCCGCGATCTCGCCCTGCTCCTTCGCGATCGCGACGATGTGACACTGCGGTTTGCCTTCGATGCGCAGGCCCGGCACCGCGTCGGAGAGAACCATCATCTGCTTGCCGTTGACCCGGAGCAGCACCACGCTCGGGTCGGTGGGCGTTTCGGCGAGCGGACCGTAGGTGACCGCGCCCGGTGCTTTGGTGACCACGGGGATCTGCGGGACCATGTCCATCGTGACCCACCCGGTCTCGAGCAGCGCGGCGACATCGCTGTTCCCGGCGACGTCGTCGAGCGTGGCGAACCCGTGGGTGAGGCTTCCGACCGAGCAGTTGCCGTGGTCCGCCTTGACGGTGGAGAAGGTGCGTTCGGTGGCGTGCATCCAGAAGACGCAACCAGCGGGCACGCGCCCGGTCCGGCCGTCGGGGAGTGGCTCGGGCATCGGCGCATCGAACGCCACGACACCCTCCGGCGCCGACTCCGAGAACGTGATCGCGATCGGCGGTGCCGCGAGCGACAGCGCTTGCTGCAACCGCGCGGCCAGGTCGGACCAGTGCTCAGTCATCCAAATCTCTCGATCTCGGCGTTCAGGTCGAGAGGTTGTACCACGCCGTGTTTCTCGTACTCGCCCCAGTGTTCGCGCGGCACGGCGTAGAGCACTTCGAACTCGTTGCCGTCGGGATCCCGTGCGTAGACGGACTTCGAGACGCCGTGGTCGCTCTCGCCCACGTACGCGCCGACGCGTTGGAACAGATCGCGTGCGTTGGCGAGGTCGTGGATCGACGGCACCTCCCACGCCAGGTGGTAAAGGCCGACGCGCCCGCGCTCGGGGCGGGGCGCATCGGGGCCGACCGAGAACAGGCCGAGGTCGTGGTGGTTGCTCGTCCCGGAGCAGCGGAGGAAGACGGCGCCGGGCATCTGCTCGACGACCTCGAAACCGAGAATCTCCTCGTAGAACTGCGCCGAGGCGGCTGCGTCCCGTACGTAGAGGACGGCGTGATTGAGTCGTTGGACGGGGATCATGCGGTTCGTAACCCTCGCATTCGCTGAATGATTCCGGGCAGCTCGGCGAGCAGCCGGTTGATGTCCGCTTCGGTGCTCGACCAGCCGACACTGACCCGGAGCGCGTGGTCGGCGTCGGCGCCCATCGCGGCCAGGACGGGAGAGGGTTCGAGCGACTCGGACGAGCATGCGGATCCCGAATGGATGGCGATGCCTCGCTGGTCGAGAGCGAGCAGGATCGGCTCGGCCTCCACCCCGGTGACGCCGAAGCAAACGATGTTCGCCAGCCGCGCCGCCGGATCGGTAGGGCCGTGGAAGGTGAGGCCGAGGTCCGTGGCGGCGAGCCGATCGCGCAGCCGGTCCGTCACAGCTCGCATCGCGGTGATCTCACGGTCGAGGCCGCCGCGTCCGTCGAGGCCGGCCTCCATGAGTTCGGCGGCGGCGGCGGCGAAGCCCACGATGGCGGGGATGTTCTCGATGTCGGCGCGCCGGGCTCGTTCCTGCGCGCCACCCACCACGAACGGCGGGATGCGCAATCCGCGTCGGATCAGCAGGGCGCCGCTGCCCTTCGGCCCGCCCCAGGTGTGGGCCCCGACGCTCATGAGGTCGGCGCCGATCCCGGCGAAGTCCACCGAGTGGTAACCGATCGCGGCGCCGGCATCCACGTGCACCAGGGTCCCCCGATCGCGGGCCCCGGCACAGATGTCGGCCGCGGGTTGCAGCGTCCCGACTTCATGGTTCGCCAACTGTACCGAAACCAGTGCCGTGTCCGGATTGATCGCGTCGAGCACGTCAGCTGCGGTGAAACGTCCCGTGGTATCGACCCCGACGGTGACGGTCTCGACGGCCTCGCGAGCGCAGGCGTCGGTGACGCTGGAATGTTCTACGGAGGTGGTGACGATCCGCGTGGCGGCCGGGGTGCGGCGACACGCCCCGAAGATCGCGGCGTTGACCGCCTCGTTACCCCCTGAGGTGAAGACCACTTCGCGCGGCCGGGCGCCGAGGAGCGCGGCCACTTGCTCCCGAGCGGTCTCGATGGCCACGCGCGTGATCCGGCCGTCGGAGTGCACCCGGCCCGGGTCGGCGTGATGGTCCCGGAGAAACGGCACCATGGCGTCGAATGCCGCGGGCCGCAGCGGCGCGGCCGACGCATGATCCAAGTAGACGCGCTCAGTGCTCGACCCGCCCGACGCGCCCGCGGTCACCCCCGTAGTCATCGCCACCACCCCCATCTCGACCCCCATGTCGGTTTTGGCGTCCACAGATGCTGTGGGAGCGCGCGTGGGGACGCCAAAACGGGGGGCAGCGCGCGTGGGGACGCCAAAACGGGGGGTGGCCTCAGACGCGGGCGACGCAGTGGTCGTCGCCGTCGGGGCGGGTCGACTCGAAGTGGGGATGGGTCTCGCCGTAGAGCCCGGCCATGAGCCCGCGGATCATGCCGCGGTCCACTGCGCACACCACGTGGGGGAAGAGGTTGGCAGCCTCGCCGAAGGGACAGTGGTCGTTCACGATGGTCAACGACGTGCCGACGGACTCGGTGTGCGCCGCGAATCCGTGCGCGGTCAACGCGTCGGCCACGGTGGCGAGTGCGGCTTTGACGGTGCGGTGCCCTTCGGTGGGTTCGATACGCGCCGCGAGGCCGCGGCCGTAATCGAATCCGACTTCCTCGGCGAGCGCCTCGGCTTCGTCGACCGGCAACTTCTCGAGTGCCCGCGCCAGGAGAATGCCGAGCAGGTTGTCCCGGCGGGGCGGGAAGTTGAGCGAGTGATCCAACTCGGAGACGCGGTACTGCTTGGACGGCCGCCCGGCCGCGCGCGTGCCGTCGGCCCGACCGACCGCCACGACGAGATAACCGCCCGCGGTCAACTTCTCGAGGTGGTGGCGGGCCACGTTCGGATGCAGTGCGAAGCGCTCGGCGATCTCACCGGCGGTGATGCCCTCGGTGGCGTTGCGGATGACGAGGTAGATGTCCCGCCGGGTCGGATCGCCGAAGGCGCTGGTCACTGCGGTGACGGCAGCACTGAACTCGTCGGCGTCGAGGGGGAGTGGCGCGGCCATGCTCGGTATTCTACCTACGTCCGTAGTGGAAATGTCCGTTCCCGTCCGAGGCCCGGCCCGGGGCCCGTCATCAGGAGTTCGAGTGCCCGGAGAGAATCCGTTCGCCCACGCCCGTACCCGGGTCATCGCCGTCGCCTCCGGGAAGGGCGGCGTGGGGAAATCGTCGGTCACCACCAACCTCGCGGTCACCCTGGCGCGGATGGGCAAGGACGTCTGCGCGATCGACGCCGACGTGTGGGGATTCTCGATGCCGCGCATGCTCGGGGTGGAGAACGGTCCCGAGCTCGACGCCGACAACCAGATGATCCCGCCGTCCGCGCACGGGGTGCGGTTGCTGTCGATGGGGTTCTTCGTGCCCGAGGACCAGGCGGTGATCTGGCGCGGCCCGATGCTGCACAAGGCATTGGAGCAGTTCCTCACCGACGTCGCCTGGGGCGAGCCGGACTATCTCGTCATCGACATGCCCCCCGGCACCGGCGACGTGTCCCTCTCGATGAGTCAGTTCCTTCCACGCGCCGAGGTGATCATCGTGACCACACCGCAACCGGCCGCGCAGGCAGTGGCGCAGCGCGCCGCAGCGATGGCTGAGAAGGTGGAGCTCGACGTCGTGGGCGTTGTGGAGAACATGAGTTGGTTCCTCGGTGACGACGGTGTGTCGTACGAGATCTTCGGTTCCGGCGGCGGCCAGAAGTTGGCGGATCAGATCGGCGTTCCGCTGCTCGGCCGGATCCCGCTCGTGCCCGCGCTCCGTGAGGGCGGCGACGACGGTCACCCGATCGTGGTCACCGATCCCAACGGCGAAGCCGCGCAACAGTTCAGCAACATCGCGGACCAGATCGACGCCATCGCGCCGCGGCGCATCTACCGCTCCGAACTCAAACTGCTGTAATCCCGCTCTCGCGCCTTCGGCGCCGGCCGCTCGGGCCCCGCTCGACGGTCGGTGGTTGTGCAGTCGTTTCTGCTGCCGCCTCGCTTCGGTATCCGCGCTTGCGTCTATCCTCGGGCGTTTCGCGCAGTTCGAGGGGGGCCGGTGCGGAAACTCGGAATTCTGGTGGTGGCGATCGCGGCCCTCGGGCTGATGCCCATGACCGCTCCGATCTCGGGGGCCGTCACCGAACCCGCCGCGATCACGGCCCCGCCGGATTGCACGAACTGGCGCTACGGATCGGCCGACGAGCCGTCGAGCTTGCCGATCGAGTACGACCGAAACAACTACAAGCGCACGAGCCTGCGTGACCCCGCGCTCGCCTCGTCTCCGCACCACCTGTGCGGCCAAAAGGGCGCGGCGGTGGACCTGGCGTGGGGGATCACCATGGGTCGGCCCGATGTTCGCATCGCGGTCCTGGACTCGGGCATCGAGTGGCGTAACACCAACGCGATGCGCGACCTCGCGAACCGCGCCTACCTCAACCGCGGTGAGGTCACGCCGCCGTGCGCCACTCCGAGCGGTGATTGCAACGGTGACGGTCGCTTCTCCATCGCCGATTTCGGAGCGATCGCCGATCTCAACGGCAACGGTCTCGCGGACCCCGAAGATCTGATCCTCAGCCCCACGTTCTCCGACGGCGTGGACGACGACTCGAACGGCTACCGAGACGACATCTCCGGTTGGGACTTCCTCTTCGGTGACAACAACCCCCTCGACACCGTCGAGTACGGGCACGGGACCGGCGAAGCGCAGGATTCGACCGGGGCCGCCAACGGGCTCGGTGACGTGGGCACGTGTCCCGATTGCACCTTCATCCCGGTCCGCGTCGGCGATTCGTTCATCGCCGACGGTGGCCGCTTCGCCGCGGGGGTGTTGTTTGCCCTGGACTCGCAGGCGGCGGTGGTCCAGGAGGCGCTCGGCGCGATCAGCAATCCCCGCCAAGCGCAGCAGGCGATCGACGCGGCGTACCGGCGCGGGGTGCCGATCATCGCCTCGATGGCCGACGAAGCCTCGAAGCACCCGAACCTTCCCGCCGCGCTCGAGCACACGCTCGCGGTCAACTCGGTCCGCGACACCGGCTCGCCGCGGAGTTACCTCGCCCTCAACGGATGTACGAACTTCGGTGGCCGCACCTTCTTGTCGGTGCCGTCGTCGTCGTGTTCGTCCGAGGCCACCGGCATCATGAGTGGAGTCGCCGGGCTGTTGGTGAGCGCGGCGCGCGATCGTGGTCTCACGCTCAGCACGAACGAGATCCTCCAACTCACCCGGGCGTCGGCGGACGACATCGACTTCGCCACGCCGAACGCGGTCGATCCGGCCAACGACTTCCTCTCGGGATCGACGGTCCGCTACCCGAGCACCGCGGGCTGGGACGCCACCCACGGATACGGCCGGCTCAACGCCTATGAACTGGTGAAGCGGGTTCGGGACGCCCAGATCCCGCCCGAAGCCGATCTCGCGAGCCCGAAGTGGTTCTCGGTGCTGCCGGCCGTCGGCACGGTTGCGATCAAGGGCCGCGTGGCCGCGCCGCGCGCGCCGAAGTTCTCCTACCGGGTCGAGTGGGCCGCCGGACTCCAGGCACCGGTCTCTCCGGGCGTCGATACTTGGACCGTCATCGGCGGCGAGGCGCATCGGAGGACCCCCAAGAACGGCACCCTGGCGATTCTCGATCTCGCGTCCGTCGCGGCCGCGCTCGGTGGCGGCGCCGGACCGCCCACGAATCCGGAGAATGGACGGTCCGACGAGGAGAAGTTCAGCGTCCGGTTGCGGGTGGTGGTCATCGCCGAGGGTGGGCCGACCGACGGTCAGCGCGGCGAATCGCAGAAGCAGGTGTTCGTCCACGACGACCCGGACCTCGTGGCCGGCATGCCGCGGCGGGTCGCCGGGAGCGGCACCTCGAGCCCGGTGTTCGCCGACATCGAGCCGGGTGGTGGCGCGGAGATGGTGCTCGCCACCGACGACGGCCGGATCCACGCGTACCGGTCGGACCTGAGCGAGCTGCCCGGTTTCCCCGTCCGCACCGATCGGACTCCGTACTGGGTGCGCGGATGGACCTCGCTCGTGGAGCGCATCGCGCCCACTCGTGGCGCGGTGATGGTGGGTGCGCCGGTGATCGACGACTTGGACGGCGATGGCCGCCTCGACATCGCGGTCGGTGACCTCGAAGGCCGCGTCCGGGCGTGGGACCATGAAGGGAACGAGCTACCCGGGTTCGAGAACCGGGGCACGAACCCGGCGTACTCCACCGACTCGGTCACGGCTCAAGACTCGACGAATCGCACCCAACGCGGGTTCTTGGGTTCACTCGCGGCCGCCGATCTCGACGGCGATCGTCGCCCGGAGTTGGTGGGCGCCGCGATGGATCGTCATGTGTACGCATGGCACGGCGACGGCACGCCGGTGGCGGGTTTCCCCGTCCTGGTGGTGGACCCGAACAAGGTGGCGGCGATCGACCCGGTAACTCATCACGTGACGTTCCGGGCCGACTCGGGCGTCGGTGACGGCGGCAACCTCATTGCCACCCCGGCGGTGGCGGACTTCGACGGCGACGGTCGGGCCGAGATCGTCGTCGGCGCACAGGAGGAGTATGACGAGCCGTTCAACGCGCCGGAGTTCGGTGGCATCGCGGGAACGTCGGGAAACTCGCGCGAGTACGTGATCTCGCCGTTCGGCCGCGGCGCCGCGCACCCGAATCCGAATCCGGCGCACCCCGACGCCCAGGCGTATCTCCCCGGCTGGCCGGTGAAGGTCGGCATGTTCCAGCGCGAGGTGCTGCCCGTCATCGGCAACGGCGTCTCGGCGCAGGCCGCAATCGGAGATCTCATTCCCAACCACCCCGGGAAGGAGATCGCGGTGGCCGCGGCGGTGGGACCGCTCTACGTGTTCGGGATCGACGGCCGCTCTGCCCGCGGTCAGATCGACGGCAAGGACGTTCCCCTCCACTGGTTCGGCGGTCTCTTCGCCAACGACCCCGCCGGCACCGGCGCGGCCCGGAACTCGGACGACGTCGGGGTCATGCTCGTGGCCTTCGGCGGTCCGTCCGTCGGGACCGTCGGCGCCCCGAACCGGCTCGATGTGGCCGCGCCGGTGTCGGGATTCTCGCGGTTGCTGGACACCGTCTCGCCGGAGTTCCAACTCCCGTCCGACGATCAGCTTGCGGCATGGGATCCGGTGGCCGGCTCGATGCGACCGGCGTTCCCCCGGGAGACTCCCGACCTCGCGTTCTTCGTGACGCCGGCCATCGCGGATGTGAACGGCGACGGTCGGAACGAGGTGATCGCCGGGAACGGCGTTTACACGTTGAGCGCGGTCACCGCCGACGGCACGGTCCCGACCGGTTGGCCCAAGCTCACCGGCGGGTGGCTGGTGGGCACACCGAGCCTGGGCGACTGGGATGGCGACGGCAACGCCGAACTGGCGGCGGTCCGCCGGGACGGGACGCTGCTCGTCTGGCACACGCCCACGAACGCGCGCCGGCTCACGGAGTGGCCCCGATTCGGACAGAACCACGCCAACACGGGCGCCCGATAGGCCCGCGCCTACGATCAGGCGCCCTCTTCGCGAACGCGCGGTTCGCGAGGTCCTTTCGATCAGCCCTGGAGGCTCAGGCATGGAAGTCCGTATCGGTGTCGTGCACACGCCCAAGGAACTCACCCTCGAGTCCGACGCCGAGGCCGCCACGGTCGTGAAGACCATCGAAGACGCAGTGGGCGCCGGCGCGGCGTTCGTGTGGCTCGAGGACGGCAAGGGCCGCAAGCTCGGTATCCCCGCCGACAAGATCGCGTACGTGGAGTTCACTGCGGACGACGCCAGCCGGAAGGTCGGCTTCGGCCGCTAGGTTCGTATTGCCGGGGGCGCGCGTCGTGGTGCCGGACCTCCTCGAACGCCGGCTGCTCGTCGTCACCGGCAAGGGTGGAGTCGGCAAGAGCACGGTGGCCGCCGCGCTCGCCCTCGTCGCGGCGGATCACGGAAAGCGCGTCCTCGTCGTCGACGTGGACGCCAAAGGCACAATCGCGAACCGGTTCGAAGCCGGGACCATCGCATTCAAGCCGCGCGAAGTCATGCCCGGGATCTCGCTCATGGCGATGGACACCGAGGCGAGCCTCGCCGAATACATCCGCCTGAACCTGCGCGTCCCCATCATCGGCCGGCTCGGCCCGCTCGCGCGGGCGCTGGACTTCGTGGCCACGGCCGCACCCGGCGTTCGGGAGATTCTCACGATCGGCAAGATCTGTTGGGAAGTACGCGAGGCGATCGAAGGTCGGGCCGGCTGGGATCTCGTCATCGTGGATGCCGCCGCCACCGGCCACGTGGTCGCACAACTGGGTGCGGCCGACGCGATCGGCGACCTCGTTGCGGTCGGTCCGGTACGCGGCCAGACCGAATGGATGAGCGATCTCCTGTCGGACCCCGCGGTGACGGCACTGAACATCGTGACCACGCCCGAGGAGATGCCCGTCGCGGAGACGATCGATCTCGTCGCTCGGGCCCGGGCGGAACTGACCGTGCCGCTCGGCGTGGTCGTGGTGAACCGAGTGCTGCCCGAACTCTTCACCCGCGACGACGAGGAAATGTTCGAACAGCTCGCGTCGCCGCCCGCGTGCGATGCGCTCCTCACGGCGGTGGGGCCAGGGCTCCCCGCGGTGATGGACGCGGCCCGGCTCGCGGTGGCGATGCGGCGGAGCCGGATCGAACACCTCAACCGGCTGCGGGACGAAGTGGATCTGCCCATGCTGTATCTGCCGTATCTGTTCGCACGCGCGCACGGGCGCCGCGAGACCGCCATGGTGGCCCAGGCCCTCGCCGGCGAGCTGGGCGCATGAGCGGGCGCGGGGCCCGAGCGGCCCGCTCCGCAGGAGCACGAGCGGGGATGGCATGAGTAGCAGCCGAGCGGGGGCGCCGAGCCTCGAGCCGCTGCTCGCCACCAAGGAGATCGTGATCTTCTGCGGTTCGGGTGGTGTGGGCAAGACGTCGATGGCGGCGGCCGCCGGGCTCGCGGCCGCGTCCCGGCTCGGGTGCAAGGTGCTCGTCGTCACCGTCGATCCGGCGAAGCGGTTGGCCGACGCGCTGGGTGTCGGTGGCATCGGCAACGTCGAACGCCAGGTCCCGGTCGAGGCGTTCACCCGCGCGGGGCTCGAAGCGCGCGGTGAGCTGTACGCGGCGATGCTGGACACGAAACAGAGTTGGGATGCGCTCGTACTGCGCCACGCGCCGGACGAAACGACGGCGCGCCAGATTCTCGACAACCGGCTGTACGAGGGGTTGACGAGCCGGTTCGTGCAGAGTCACGACTACGTCGCGATGGAGCGTCTCTTCGAGATCCACCAGACCGGGAAGTACGACCTCATCATCGTGGACACGCCGCCGACGCGGAATGCGTTGGACTTCCTCGACGCGCCGGCGCGGATGGCCGAGTTCTTCGGTGGTCGCTTGTTGCGGTGGCTCACCGCGCCGTACCGGGTCGGTGGCCGGCGCGGTGCGCGGGTGATCAACATGGCGAGCCGGCCGTTCTACCAAGTGGCGGACCGTCTCATCGGCAGTCAGTTCCTCCAGGACATCGCGGAGTTCTTCCTCAACTTCCAGTCCATGTACGACGGGTTCGTGGACCGATCCCGCGCGGTCGAGCAGCTGCTCCACGACAAGCGGACCACCTTCGCCGTGGTCACCACGCTCGAGGACGCGCCCTTGCGAGAAGGTGAGCGGTTCTGTGACGAGCTGGTGCGTCGTGAATATCATCTCGGCGCGCTGGTCCTGAACAAGACGCTGCCGCAATCGCTGTTCGGCCGTGATGGTGCGGCGGCGGCCAAGCAGCTCCGCAGCGACAGTGCCGGTCTCGCGGCGGACCTCGTTGGGATCGACGATCACGACGGCGCGGCGCGCGTCCTCGCCACGATCGGTGGATCGTTCGAGAACTTCGCGGTGGTGGCGCAACGCGAGAGCGAACTGCGCAAGGAACTGATGCACTGGCCGGGCGTCGTCGTCGACGTGCCGACGTTCGCTGACGAGATCTCGGATTTTGGTGGCCTGGCGCGCATCGCCGGTTACCTGATGCCGTCGTAAAGGGCGAGCGGGCAGGCAGACTTCGGCCGTCCGATCTCTGCCCGCCCGTGGCCTGAGCGGCCCGTGAACGAAGTGAACGAGAGCGGGAGATCAGCGTCCTTCGGCGGCGCGCCGCCGGGCCCCGCTGATCGATCGGTTGGTCACGCGAGTCGCCACCCACGCGGCGAGGACGAGTGCCACGATCCCGGCCACCAGAAACGGCGCGCGCAATCCGAACCCGTGGGCGATGAGTCCGCCACTGATCGCGCCGAGGGGCATCGTGCCCCAGCCGAAGAGGCGGTACGCGCTGTTGACCCGGCCGAGTAGCTCGTCCGGGACCAACGACTGGCGCATCGAGACGGTCAGGACGTTCCAGACCAGTCCGCCGAAGCCGCCGACCGCAAGCGACGCGGCGACCGCCACCGGCTGCGCCCAAAGCGCCGGGACGAGGAACGAGGCGGCGGACACGGTGATTGCCGCGACGAGCGTGACGCCGTTACCGAACCGCGCCGCCAGTCGTGCCGCCATCATCGAACCGAGTACCGCGCCGGCCGCCTCGGTCGTGAGGAGCAGTCCGAACTGGATGTTCGTCAGGCCCAGCACGTCCTTCGCGTAGAGGACGAGGATCGTCATCGCGGCCATGCCGACGAGGTTCATCACCCCGAGCGCGATGGCGAGCGACCGCAGGATGCGATGCCGGAACAACCACCGCAGGCCTTCCGCGATGTCGGCCCGGACCGTCGCCTGGGTGTCGAGATCGCGCGGCGCTCGGAAGGAGCCGCGCAGTGTGAGGACGAGGAGCGCCGCGACGGCGAATGATGCGGCATCGAGGAAGAACGGCGCCGCGGCGGTGAGCCCGAAGAGCCAAGCACCGATCGGTGGTCCGGCGAACTGGTTGGCGACGATCTGCGCGCCTTCGAGCCGGCCATTGGCGGTCTCGAGGAGGTCGTCGGCGACGATGCTCGGCAGGATGGCTTGGGCCGCATTGTCGAACACGGTCTCGGCGAGGCCGAGCGAGAAGCTCACGATGACGAGCAACGGGATCGATTCCACGCCGGTGACGAGCGCGAAGCCGAGCAGGGCGAGGACGGCGAAGCGGAAGCCGTCGACGAAGCTCATCGCCCGGCGGCGGTCCACGCGATCCGCGATCGCGCCACCGACGAGTGAGAACACGAGCCAGGGGAGGGTGCCGGCAGCGGTCACGATGGCGATCGTCGTCGGCGATCGCGAGATCGACTCGGCGAGCAGCGGCATCGCGGCGAGCACCACACCGTCGCCGAGGTTGGAGACCGAGCCCGCGGTCCAGAGGCGGTTGAAATTGCCGCCCAGGGATCTGCGCGCCATTTCCGTCAATCTAAGAGGCCCGCGCGCGTCGACGGTGGAAATGAAGCCCGCGCCCCGGCCAGGTCGGGCGAATACCCTTCGCTCATGGCCGCATTTCCTGAGCTCGCGATTCTGCGCACCGAGCTCAGCGGGGATGTGCTCGCCCACCTCGAACGGTTGGCGGTCTCGTGGCGGTTGTTGTCGGACCTGTCGTTCTCGGACCTCTTGTTGCTCGCGCCCATCGCCCACGAGGACGGGCACCGCTTCGTGATCCTCGCTCAGGTGCGGCCGACCACCGGCCAGACGCTCTACGTCCACGACCTGGTCGGTCACGTGGTGGACGAGGTGGAGCGCCCGGCCCTCGCGCGCGCGTGGCGGCACTCCGAGATCTATGAAGGCGATGCCAACGTGCTCGGCGGGAAGGAGCGAGTCCGGCTCCAGAGTGTGCCGGTGCGCTATCGCGGTCGTGAGGTCGCCGTCCTCACCCGCGAGGCCCCCACCACTTCGGGCCGGCGTCCCGGCGAACTCGAGCGGTACTACCTGGAGGTCTACGACCGGCTGGTGTCCATGGTGGCCGACGGCACCTTCCCGTTCGCGCGCGAAGAAGTGGAGATCGAGGGTGCCCCCCGGGTCGGTGACGGCGTCATCGTGCTCGACGCCGAAGGCGGCATGCGCTACGCGAGCCCGAACGCGGTGAGTTCACTGCACCGGATCGGGATCCATGCCTATACGTCGGGGGTGCGGCTCGGCGAGATCGGCTTCGACGAGGCCGCAGTCGACACCGCGGTGCGGGGTCGGCTCCCGGTGCTGGAGGAGGTCGAGCGCGACGACGCGTCGGTCCTGGTGCGCGTTATCCCGCTGCTCGACGGGTGGAAGCCGGCGGGCGCGCTCGTGCTCCTTCGGGACGTCACCGATCTGCGGCGCCGGGATCGCATGCTCATGTCCAAGGACGCAACGATCCGCGAGATCCATCATCGGGTGAAGAACAACCTCCAGACCATCGCGTCGCTCCTGCGGCTCCAGCGTCGACGCGTCGATTCTCCCGAGGCTCGCAACGCGCTCGTGGAATCCGAACGCCGGATCCGATCGATCGCGATCGTGCACGAGACGCTGTCGCTCGAGGCGCGCGAGTTCGTGGTGTTCGGCCAGATCATCAAGCAGCTCGTGCGGCTCGTCGAGGAGTCGGTGTCCACGGGAGACGGAGGTCTGCGTTTCGAGGTGGTCGGTGACGCCGGCGAGCTGCCCGGAGAACTCGCCACCCCGCTCGCGGTGGTGTTGAACGAACTCATGCAGAACGCCGTCGACCACGCGTATCCGCATGGCGACGAGGACGAACCAGTCGACGGGACCGTACAGGTCCGGCTTGGTCGGCGTGCGGGCGAGGTGGATGTGGCGGTCGTCGACGACGGGATCGGGCTCCCGCCCGGCTTCACGCTGGACGCGAGCAAAGGACTCGGGCTCTCGATCGTGCAGGCCCTGGTGAGCGGCGAACTCGGGGGCACGCTCGACGTGAGTGCTGGTGACGACGGTCGGGGAACGCGGTTCCACCTGCAGATCCCGTTGGCGACTGCTTCCGCCGTCCGGGTGGTGGAGCCGAGTTAGCGAGGGGCGGGGCCGGCTGTTCCGGCCGCGCCGTCAGCCGGTCTTCTGGGAGGCGAGCCAGGTCTTGCGCAGCTTGCGTCGCTCGTCTTCGGTGGTTCCACCCCACACGCCTGCTTCTTGGTTCGTCGCCAGCGCGAACTCGAGGCACTCGCCGTGGACCGGACAGACGCCGCACACGTCCTTGGCCGCGTCAATCTGGTCGAGGGCGATTCCGGTGGCGCCGATCGGGAAGAACAGTTCGGAGTTCGAGTCTCGACACAGTGAGCGTTTCCGCCAGTCGTCGGCGTCCCAGTCGTGCGTGCGAATCCAGGTGAGTGCCACTGCGCGCCTTTCGGTTGGGGGCTTGCGATCGCTCACAAGCCGGGGGTCCCCGGGTCGAAGCCTCGAAGCAACGATCACGCTACGGCCCCGCGAGAACGCGTTGCAAGGGGTCTGACCTGCCATTTTGCAGACCCCGTGCGAATACGCTGCCGGGATGAGCTCTGCCGGTCCTCCTCTGACCCCTCGGGTCGCGCCTCGAATCGTCGGTCACCGGGGTTCGCCCCGGCGCGCCCGGGAGAACACCCTCGACGCGTTCCGCTGCGCCCGGGAGGACGGCGCCGACGGCGTGGAACTCGATGTGCACCGAAGCGCCGATGGCGCGTTGGTGGTCTTCCACGACGCGGCGATCGACGGCTTCGGCGTGCTCGCCGAGCAACCGTTCACTCGCATCCGGGAGGAGTTCTCGTGGATACCGACACTCGGTGACGTCCTCGACGAGTGCGTGGGCATGGTGGTGAACATCGAGATCAAGAACTCGCCTCCGGACGCGGACTTCGACGCCGGTGAGTGGGTGGCGGGTGCGGTGGTCGAGCTCCTCCACGATCGCGGTCGCGCCGACGACGTCCTCGTGTCGTCCTTCCATTTCCCGACGATTGAGCGGGTGCACGCGCTCGACCCCACGGTCCCCACCGGCTTCCTTGCCGGGTTCCAGCGGCCGGTGACCGATGCGATCGCCGCCGCGGCGGCCGGCGGTCACGGCGCTGTTCATCCGTTCTTCGGGATGCTCGCGGACGCGGGGGCCACCACCGTGGTGGAGGCGGCGCACGCCTCCGGCCTCGCGGTGAACACCTGGACCGTGAACGAGCCGGACGAGATCGCTCGGCTCGCGGCGGCCGGGGTGGATGCCATCATCACCGACGTGCCCGCCGCCGCCCGGGCCGCGATCGGCTGACGCGGCCCGGGAACGACGGGCGCTTGGTGTCTGAGACGTGGCCGAGGTGGGCGGGCTGACAAACGCGGGCGGTGGCTCCGCGAGCGGATCAGCGCGCGGCCTGGGTCGCGCCGACCCAGGCGGCGTGGAGCGACGCGTAGACGCCGCCGCGTGCCACCAGCTCGGTGTGGGAACCGTGTTCGACGATCTCGCCGGCGTCGAAGACGAGGACCAGATCGGCAGCCTCCGCGGTGGACAGCCGATGGGCGATGCTCACCGTGGTCGCGCCCTGGGCCACCCGCAGTAGCGCGGTCGTGAGCGCCCGTTCGGTCTCGGGATCCACCGCGCTGGTGGCCTCGTCGAGGATGAGGAGACCGGGCGCCGCGATGTGGGCGCGCGCCAGCGCCACCAGTTGACGCTCGCCGACCGAGAGTCCGTCGCCGCGTTCGCCGACCGTCGTGTCGAGGCCGAGTGGGAGGCGCGCCAACCAGTCGTCCAGACCGAGTTGGCCAAAGACGTGCTCGATGTCCCGATCGGTGGCGTCGAGGCGACCCACCCGAACGTTCTCGCGAATGGTGGCGTCGAAGAGAAACCCGTCCTGAGGAACGAGGCGAACGGCGCGACGCCGCGACGGGCCTGCGACGGTGCGCAGGTCGTGGCCGCCCACCGCGATCGATCCCGCGCTCGGATCCGCCAACCGGCACAGCAGGCTCGCGAACGTGGTCTTGCCGGATCCCGTCTCACCGACCACGGCCACGTTGGTGCCCGCGGGGATGTCGATCGACACGTCGTGAAGCACTTGATTGCCGGTGCGGTACGAGAAGTCGAGGTGGTCCACGCGAATGCCGAGTGGTCCGGACGGGAGATCCACGCCGTGGGGGTCGTCGGCCACATCGATCGGGATGTCGAGAATGTCGAGGACCTTGCGCCAACCGGCGATCGCCGTCTGGGTCTGGTCGATGATCTCGCTGATCTCGGCGATGGGGAACAGCAGCAAGTTCATCAGGAACGCGAACGCGACCACGGTCCCGAGATCGAGTCCGAGGTTCACGCCGGAGAACGCGGCGATGGCGATCACGGTTGCCAGCGCGAGCGAGCCGAACATGTCGCCGACCGGGAACATCAGCGCGAAGTACCGGCCCGCCTCGCGGTGGGCGAGGTACAGGTCGTGGATGCGTGCATGGAGGCGGTCTCGCGCTCGCACCTCGAGTCCGTAGGCACGCACCGCCGCGGCGCCGGTGATCGTCTCGGAGAACTCACCGAGCATGTCGCCGGTGCGGACGCGCACCTTGTCGTACGCGACGAGCTGGCGTCGTTGCAGGAAGCGCAGGATCGGGATGACGGGGAGGAACGCGACGATCGTGACCAGCGTGAGTTGCCACGAGTACACCGCCATCACCGCGAGCGTGCCGAGGACGAGCGCGGAGTTCACCACCCAGCTCACCGCACCCCAGTTCACGAAGCGCGCCAGTGTCTCGATGTCACTCGTGACCCGTGACACGAGGATGCCGCGCTTGGTCTCGTTCTGTTCGGCCACGCTGAGGCGGTGGATGTGTTCGAACACGCGCACTCGGAGATGGAACAGCGCGCCCTCGGCGGTGCGCACCAGCCGGAGGTACGTGATCCGCGACAGCACCATGATCACGAGCACGATGACGGCGGTACCGACGCACGCGGTGATCACGAAGCCGGCCTGGAATCCGCCGGTGCCGACCACCCCGCGGTCGAGGACCTGTTGGATCGCGACCGGGATGAGGAGCTTGCCGGCGGCGACCAAGACCGCGAATGCGATGGACACGCGGATCCCGACGCGCACCTCGGGCATGACTGCGATGCCCTTGCGCAGAACGGCGAGCGCGCCCGAGGGTTGGTCGGAGGCGCCGGGGTCACCGGGGTCGCCGGCATGCGGTGATTCGGGGTCGTGGGGGTCGGCGCGCTCGCGGTGTGCATGACTGCGATCGACGAGTTCGTCGAGTGCACTGTCGTGCGCGGTTTCGGCGAGAGAGTCGAGCGCGGCGTCGTGGGCGGATGCGCTCATTGGGCGCGGCTCCCGTCGGCCGGTTCGGCGAGTTCGGGCCCGGGATCGTCGAGGCCCGTATCGTCGAGGCCCGGGTCGGCGACGACGGCGTCGTAGGCGGTGAGCATGGCCACGTACTCGGGATCGGTCGCCAGCAACTCCTCGTGCGTCCCGGCGCTCACGATCCGGCCGTCGGCCATGCGCAGGATGCGGTCCGCGAGTTCGACGGTGGAACGGCGATGGGCCACGACGAGGGTGGTCATCCGGAGCTCGTCGCGCAGCGCGTTCAGGATCCGGGCCTCCACTCGAGGGTCGACGGCCGCGGTCGCGTCATCGAGGACGAGGAACTGCGGGCGCCGCGCGAGGGCCCGGGCGAGGGCCAACCGTTGGCGCTGACCGCCCGAGAGCGTCACCCCGCGTTCACCGAGCACGGTGTCGATTCCACCGGGGAGTGACCGCACGAACCGATCCGCCTGCGCAACCGCGAGCGCGGATTCGAGACGTTCCCGGCCGTGGTCGGTGCCGACGAGAACGTTCTCGGCCACGCTGTCGGCGAAGACGAAGGACTCCTGGAACACGAGGGCGAGGAGATCGCGGCGGGCGGTGCGCTGGAGCCGGTCGGGGGCGAGACCGTGGACGCGCACCGTGCCGGAGTCGGGCGTATCGAGCCCCACGTGCAGCTCGCACAGGGTGCTCTTGCCGCATCCGGTGGGACCGACCAGCGCAACGATCTCGCCCGGCGCGATCTGCAAGTTGATGCCGTCGAGGACGAGCTCGCCGGTGGGGTAGGCGAACCGTACATCCGTGGCGATCACCTCGGCCGGG
>JANPMG010000126.1:0-2664 GCA_031422675.1 Acidimicrobiia bacterium
AGCCTCCAGCCACTCGGGCGTGAACCGGGTGTCCAGAAGCGGCAAGTACTTCGGAGCACGTTCGGCCTCGGTGAGCGCCGCCAACTCGTGCAGCGGATACGACGGCAGCGGGCCCCCCGGTGACGTGCAGAGGAGCGCCAGCCGTTCGATCCGATCCGGAATCGCGATGGCGAGTTCCTGCGCGACCATGCCGCCGAACGACATGCCGACAACCCGACACCGGTCCCATCCCACATGGTCGAGGAGCGCCGCCGCGTCCGCCGCGTAGTCCGCCATCGCGTAGGGGCCCGGCGGGACCTCGGTGCGCCCGAGGCCACGCTGATCGTGGGCGAGCAGGTCACACCGAGCCGCGAACACTTCGAGGAGGACGCCGCTCGCGGCGAGCGTCGCACCCGAGCCGTTCAGGAACAACACCCGGGGTCCGGCGCCGCGTTGTTCGTACGCGATGTCGATCCCGTTGATCGAGGCCGTCGGCATGGCTGCACAGCCTACCGACCACTCGGCCCGTCGCATCCGGGAGAACGAGCGAATAGGTTGCCCGGGCCGACCGGCGCGCCACTCGAGAGGACCATCGTGACCAACGAAGAGATCGTCAACACATTCATGAGCCGCGTGACCGCGATGGATCTCGATGGCGCGCTCGAGCTCGTCGCCGACGACGTGGAGTACGACAACGTCCCGATGGGACCGGTGCACGGTCCCGATGGAATCCGCGGCGTGTTCGCGCAGCTCGACGGCACCGTGGACAAAATGGAGTGGATCATTCACCGGCAGGTGGCGAGTGGTGACCTCGTCCTGAACGAGCGGACCGACCGGTTCGGAAAGGGCGGACAGTGGGCGGACCTGCCGGTCGCCGGGGTCTTCGAAGTGCACGACGGGAAGATCACGTTGTGGCGCGACTACTTCGACCTCACGAAGATGATGACCGAGATCGGCAGTCTCACCGCATGACCACCACCGTAACTCGACCCTCCGGCTCGGCGGATTCGCAGATCACCGAGCCGCCGAACCTCCTTCACGCCAACGCGTCCGAGCTGTATCAGCTCGCGTAGACCCTTTCGTGCCCACGACTCCGTACCGCTATCGCTCGCACGACGACGACAGCGGGCGGTGGACCGGATTCCCCTTTCGGGCGGACGACATCGTGATCAGCACGCGGTCCAAGAGCGGCACCACGTGGATGCAGATGATCTGCGCGTTGCTGGTCCTTCAGACCCCCGAACTTCCGGTACGCCTGACCGAACTATCGCCGTGGCTCGATTTTTCCGGGACCCCGCGGCAGGAGGTCGTCGCCCGACTCGAATCACAAGCCCACCGACGGTTCATCAAGACCCACACACCACTCGACGGGATACCGATCGATCCGCGCGTGACCTACATCGTGGTGGCGCGCCATCCGCTCGACGCCGCGGTGTCGGCATACCACCAAGGACACAACCTCGATCGCGAACGGATGCGTGAACTCACCGGCAATGTGCAACCCACCACCACCCAACTCGCGGAACGCGAATGGTTACTGGACTGGATCGACGCCGATGCCGATCCGCACGAACGACTCGACTCGCTCCCCGGCTTCGCCCACCACCTCACCGACGCCTGGGCGCGGCGGGTCGAGCCAAACGTGGTGCTCGTCCACTATCAGGGCCTCACCGACGATCTCGACCACGAGATGCGACGTATTGCCGACCGCCTCGACATCCAGGTTCCGGCCGCGATCTGGCCGGATCTCGTACCAGCCGCTCGCTTCGACGAGATGCGATCCCGGGCCGAATCCTTGGCGCCCGACCCGGCCGACATCCTCGTCGACCACGCCAAGTTCTTTCGTCGCGGCGGGTCCGGCGGCGGTCGGGCGTTGCTGACCGACGACGAACTCGCTCGGTACTCCGCCCGCGCCGCGACCCTCATGCCCGCCGACCTCGACGCGTGGCTGCACCAATCGCCGGCCGTGGGCCACCACCACTGACGGCGGCACCACCGACGGCGGCACCCCACTGTGACCGGAGACATTGTGACCGGAGACCAGGCAATGGGGTCCGGTCGAGCCGCTCGCGTCGGGCAGGCTGGGGGAATGACCGCTCCCAACACTCGACTCCTGCTGATCCGCCACGGCGAGTCTGTCGCTCAGGTCAAGGGGTTCCTCTCCGGTCACAACACCTGCGTCGGACTCTCGGACCTCGGCCGGACCCAGGCCCATGCGCTCCGTGACCGGCTCGTGACCACCGGCGAACTGGGACCGCTCGATCTCGTCTACACCAGCAACCTGGAGCGCGCGACCGAGACCGCGGACATCATCAGTCCGGCGTTCGGCGAGACGCCACGGGTGAACGAATGCGACTGGTGCGAGATCCGGGCCGGCGCGGCCGAGGGGCTCACGTACGAAGAGTTCCGTTCGCGCCACCGCACGGACGGAGACACTGAGGACCCGTACCGCGGGAGCACCCCCGAGGGCGGCGAGAGCTGGGCCGAGTTCTACGTGCGAGCGGGCACGCGCTTACGCCGGATCGCCGACGAGCACCCCAACCAACGCATCGTCGTGGTCGCGCACGGCGGCATCATCGGCGCGAGCTTCGTCGCGCTCGGTGACTTGCCGATGCGGATGGCCACCGACATCGCGTACGAGACCATCAACACGTCGATGACCGAGTGGCGCCACACCGGCAAGGA
>JANPMG010000127.1:0-6199 GCA_031422675.1 Acidimicrobiia bacterium
TCAGCATCATGTCCGGCGCGTTCGGCAATCGCGTCGACGGTAGTCAGGTCATCTCGTGGCGGGACGGTGATCTGAACGTCGGCATCGTCGGTCGGTCGTACGGGACGGATCGCACTGCGGACCTCGTCGCAGTCGCGAGCACGGTGACCATGCTCGATTCGGAGCCTCAGGTGGCCATGGACGCGCTCCCCGTCGGCTTCGAGCCGCTCTACCGGGGGCCACTCGCGGAGACCGCATCCCTCACGGGCGCTTCGAGTTCGTCGGCGTCGTTCTCGCTGGTCGGAAACAACGCCCGGCTCCAGATGGCCGGAACCGTGATGCCGGAGGGAACGAGCGACTCGTTTGACGTGATCCGCTTCGTTGCCCCGGCCGTCGTACCGGTGACGGTGGGCCGGACCGAGGCGCTGCTCGGCCCGCTGGTCGGGTCGAACTCCGAGCGATCCATCGAGGTTGCCCGATGGAGAATACCGGAGGGCGTGATGATGACGGCGCTCGCACTCCCCGATCCAGACGGCCCACCGATCGACCTCCGGTCGATCATCGCATCGACCCGCCGTCTCGACCGCCAGGAATGGGAAGACTTGGTCAATGCATCAGACGGTTGTTTCGCCGATGAGGGACGCACGAGTGTCGCCACCGCGCGCGGCCAGGAGTCTGCTCCGCCCAGCATCCCAGGCACCGCCACGCCGTGACTTTCGTGCACTTTGGGGGTCTCTGGGTCCCCAAAGTGCACGAAAGTCGGGAGAACGGGTGGCGCGGCGCTGATAGAAGTCGCCGAGAACGGGGGGTGCGGAGTTACTTCACCGCGGCGATGGCGGCCATGGCGGCGTCGACTGCGACCGCCGAGGCGTTGGTCAGAGGCATGCGGACATCGGCGGTCGGGATCCGACCTTGCGCGTGCAGCACACCTTTGAACACCGCTGGGTTCGGTTCCGCGAAGCAGGCCTGAACCACCGGGAGCAACGCCTCGGCGTGCGCACGACCTTCTTCGACCTTGCCCGCGAGCCCACATTCGATCATCGACACGAACTGTGATGTGAGGACGTGCGCCGACGCGCAGATTGCGCCCGCCGCACCCATCAAGGTCATCGGGAACAGGAACGCATCCTCACCACCGAGGACGGCGAAGTCGTCCGGCGCACCGCGCAGCAGCTCCAGTGTGTCGAGGTCCAACCCGACGGCCGCTTGCTTGATGCCGACGATGTTCGAATGCGTGGCCGCTTCGATCACCGACGCAGCCGAGATGTTGCGGCCGGTCCGGAACGCGACGTTGTAGAGCACCACCGGCACCGGCGACGCGTCGGCGACCGCACGGAAGTGGGCGACGATGCCCGCCTCGGATGGACGCACGTAATACGGGACGACGATCAGCACCGCCGACAAACCGGGGGTACCGGCAAGGGCCTGCACCGATGAAATCGTCGACGCCGTCGAGTTGGTGCCGGCCCCCACGATCAGCTGCGCGTCGCGAGCCACGCACACGGCCGAACACGCGTCCACCACCGCGCGCTTCTCCTCGGCGGTCAACGCTGAGCTCTCTCCCGTGGTCCCCAACGGCACGAGGCCCGTGGCGCCGGCATCGAGGTACTCGTTGCTCAACGTGGTGACGGCGTCGATCGCAACGGAACCGTCGGCACTGAAGGGCGTGATCAGCGGGACGTAGACCCCGCGCAACGTTGCGGCTTCCGACATGACTGCCAGGGTAATGGGACCGGTTCATTAGTGTCGCTTCAATGTCAGACCCGGTGGTCTTCGTCCTGGTCCTGATCGCCGGGTTCTTCACCGGAATGCTCTCGGGTGTCTTCGGCGTCGGCGGGGCGGTCATCTCGACCCCGGCAATCCTGTTCCTCGGTGCCACGCCGCTCCAGGCGGTGGGCAGCACGTTGCCGTCGATCATCCCGTCGTCGATCGCGGGCACCCTGCGCTACACACGCGACGGGCTCGTGCGCCGCCGCGTCGTCCTGGTCACGGGCCTCGCCGGCGCGGCCGCCGCGTCCGCCGGTGCGATCGGCTCGGATCAGTTTCCGGGGCGGGGCCACGTGCAGATGCTGATGACCGCCGGACTCATGGCGTTCACCGCGTACCGAACTGCAACCGGCGGGCGCACGCCACCCAACGTGGACACCGATGGCGAGCGCCGGTTCGATCTTCGGCTCGCACCTCTCATCGCGATCGGCGTCGTGGCCGGCTTGCTCTCGGGCTTCCTCGGCGTGGGCGGCGGCATCGTGATGGTGCCCGCCTTCACCGGAATCGTCGGTCTGGACCTCAAGGAAGCGATCGGGACATCACTGGCCTGCGTGGGCCTCATCGCGATCCCCGGTACCTTCACGCATCACCTGCTCGGCAACGTGAACTGGTTTTACGCTGCGCCACTCATGATCAGCGCGATCCCCGGCGCGCGCGTCGGCGCGCATCTCGCCATCCGCACGTCCGACCGCGTGCTGCGCAACGTGGTGGCGAGTGTCCTCGGGACCATCTCGATCGGATACGGCATCGCAGAGTTCGCGGCGCTCGTCAGCTGAGCCCGGCGAGCACGCGGGCGCGGGCGAACACGGCATCGATCATCGGTTCGGTCAGGCGACCGGTGAACGTGTTCTGCTGGCTGGGATGGAAACAGCCGACGATCGTGCCGCGCGCGGTCGCTACTTCGAGGCCGTGGGCGAACTTCGACCGCGGCCTCGGCAGCGCGACGCCGGCCACCCCCAACATTCCCCAGAGCGCTTCGTAGGCAAAGGCGCCGAGCGCCACGATCACCCGGACCTGCGAGAGCAGTTCCAGTTCTCGGACGAAGTACGGGAGACACTGATCGCGCTCGGCTCGCGTCGGCGCGTTCGCCGGCGGGGCACACCGCACCGCGGCGGCGACGTATGCGTCGTGCAACACCAACCCGTCGGCGGCCGAGACCGACGTCGGCTGGTTGGCGAATCCGTGCCGGTACATCGACGCAAAGAGCCAATCACCGGACCGATCACCGGTGAACACCCGGCCGGTGCGGTTCGCGCCATGCGCCGCCGGCGCGAGGCCGAGCACCAAGACCCGAGCGTCCGGATCCCCGAACCCGGGAACTCCCCGACCCCAGTAGTGCTCGTCCCGGAACGCGGCTCGCTTCTCGGCCGCCACCTGCTCCCGCCACTCGACGAGCCGAGGACACGCCCGGCACGCGCCGATCTCGGCAGCGACGCGGGCGAGGGAATCGGAGGACACGCGTCCAGCATGGCCGCCAACTAGAGGAGCCGGCGAAGAGAGGGCCGGTAGCCTGCGCCATCGTGCGGATGCTCCTCATCGTCAATGCGACGGCTTCTTCGGTCACGCCCCGCACGCGCGTCGTGATCCAGAAGGCGCTCGGCGCCGACCACGACCTCGAGGTGGTCGAGACCTCTCGCCGCGGTCACGCCGCCCGGCTCGCACGGGGCGCGGCCGCCGAGGGAGTGGAAGTCGTCGCCGTCCTCGCCGGCGACGGCACCCTCAACGAGGCGGCCGACGGGCTCGTGGGCACCGAGACGGCGCTCGCGCCCCTGCCCGGCGGATCCACGAATGTGTACGCCCGCACACTCGGACTGGCCGACGATCCGGTCGAGGCCACCTCCGAGTTGCTCGATGCGCTCCAGCGGCGTTCGTTCGAGCGCATCGGCCTTGGACGGATCGGGGATCGCTACTTCCTGTTCCACTGCGGCGTGGGATTCGACGCCGCGGTGGTGGAGGCGGTCGAGCGTCGGGCCGCGTTCAAGCGCTATGCCGCCCACCCACTGTTCGCCATGGCCGCGTTCGACACCTGGCTCCGAACCTATGACCACTCGCGCGGTCGCTTCTCGATCACCTTCGACACCGGCGAGACCATCACCGGCGGCACGTTCATCATCGTGTCCAAGACCAGTCCCTACACCTACGTCGGTCACACACCGTTCGTGGTCGCCCCGGCCGCGCAGCTCACCACCCCGCTGAGCGTCACCGTGATCACGGCCCGCCGAGCGCCCACGATCATGAGCATCGCGGCCCGCGCGCTGATCTCACCGAAGTTGCTCCACCGGCACCGGAACGTGATTCACCGCGACGGCGTGTGCGGCGCCACCATCACCGACGACGAACCGTTCCCGTACCAGGTGGACGGCGATTATCTCGGCGACGTTCGCCGGCTCGAGATCGCCTACGTCCCCGATGCCCTGACCCTGGTCCGGCCGTGACCACCACCGAACCCGTCACCGATCCCACGACCGAATCGGCGGCCGATCCCACGACCGAACCGGCGGGCGATGCGCCTCAGCACGTCATCCGGCGCGGCCTGCGGGTGCTGGCGCGGTTCGTGCGCCTCAACCCGGTCCCGTTCTCGATCGCGATCGTCGGCGCGGTCATCTACGCCGGTGCATCCGTGCTCGGAACGCTCGTCCTCGGCCAGGTGACGGACAAGGTGCTCACTCCGGGATTCTCGGAGTCAGGCGTCGATCGCGCCACCACCTGGACCTGGGTGGTGCTCATCATGGTGGTGGCATCGATGCGCGCCGTCGGCACCATCACCCGGCGCTACTTCGCGGGCAAGACGACCTGGCTCGGTCAAGCGTGGTTGCGCCGATCGATCGCCGATCACTTCCTGGCCGTGCCGCTCGAGTTCCATCGGTCCAGCTCCACCGGCGAGTTGCTCGCGCACGCAGACTCAGACGTCCTCGCGGCCACGGAGGTGGTGAACCCCCTCCCCTTCTCCACCGGGCTCGTGGTCCTCGTCGTCTTCTCGGTGATCGCGCTCGTCGTCGTGGACCCGATCCTCGCTTTGGTCGGTCTCGTTCTGTTCCCCACGATGGCGTTGCTCAATCGCTATTACACCCGCCGGGTGGAACGGCCCGCGGCGGCGGTGCAGCAACACGTGGGTGAGGTGTCGTCGATTGCGCACGAGAGCTTCGACGGCGCGCTCGCGGTCAAGTCGCTCGGCCTCGAGGACCACGAAGTCGCTCGCCTTGCGGTCGCCGCCGACCACCTGCGCACCGAACGCATCGAGGTGGGTAAGTTGCGCGCGTTCTTCGAGCCCGCGCTCGACACCCTTCCGAGTCTCGGGATCATCGCGATCCTGGCCGTGGGCAGTTGGCGCATCTCCACCGACGCGATCTCACCCGGCGACGTGGTGCAGGCAATGGCGCTCTTCACCCTGCTCGCGTTCCCGATGCGCGTCGTCGGGTTCCTCCTGGAAGAGATGCCACGCGCGGTGGTGGCCACCGAGCGCCTCGACCGCCTCCTCGCGGCCCCGCACGCCGAGCCACCGCAGGACCATCCGGCGCCGCCCGCCACTCCGGCCGAGGTGATCGCCACGGATGTGCGGTTCGCCTTTCCCACTGGCGAGCTCGTCCTCGACGGCATCAACCTCGAGATCGCCCCGGGCGAGATCGTTGCGTTGGTCGGGCCCACCGGATGCGGCAAGAGCACCCTGTGCGAGCTGCTCGTGGGGCTCGACACGCCCGACTCCGGCACGGTTCGCGTCCACGGTCTCGCCCCCGACCGGCTCCCGCGCGCCGTTCGGCGCGATCTCCTCGCCCTCGTGTTCCAGGAGTCGTTCGTCTTCGCCGACACCGTCGCCGAGAACGTCCTCGTCGGCACCGACCATGGCCGGGACCGCCTCGAATCCGCGCTGGCAGCGGCCCAGGCGGATCGGTTCGTGAGGTCACTGCCGCGCGGCATCGACACCGTGCTCGGTGAACGCGGGGTGACGCTCTCGGGCGGTCAGCGCCAACGGTTGGCCCTCGCTCGCGCCCTCGCGCGGCGCCCGCAGTTCCTCGTCCTCGACGACGCCACCGCGGCCGTCGACCCCCGAGTGGAGGCCCGGATACTGAACGCGCTGCGGGACGAGCTCCGGATGACCACCCTCGTCGTGGCCCATCGCCGCTCCACCGTCGAGCTCGCGGACCGCATCCTGCGCATGGCCGACGGCCGGATCGTCAGCGCCGGGACGCACGAGGAGTTGCTGGCATCCGACCCCGAATACGTGGCCATGCTCACCGCCTACGACGCGGTCGTCGCCGACCCGGGCCTCGCCGACCCGGGCCTCGACGACACGGGCCTCGACGACACGGGCCTCGACGATCCCGGGCCCGAGCTCGCCGAACCGGCCGACGGGAGCCGCGCCCGATGAGCGCATCCGCCCACGACGCCGCGCTCGACTCGCTCGCCGAGACCGCGCACGACAGCGCACTCGACGAACTCGTCGATCGCAGTCACG
>JANPMG010000128.1:0-32587 GCA_031422675.1 Acidimicrobiia bacterium
CGATCACCGTCGCACGCAATCCACGCCGGCGACGTCCCGAACGCGTTCTCCAAGTGCTTCCACGCGAACAACGCCTCGTACCGATCGTCGACCTCGCGGCCGAGGGAGACGCGCAAGACGTCGAGGATGGCGGCGCGGTCGGACTCGCCCGCGCGGCGGAACTCCAGGCCGTCGGGCGCGGCGGTCATCGTGAAACGGCCGCCGGTGCGACGGTCCGGTAGACCGCCTCGAGCCGTTCGACGGTCCGGCGGATGTCGAACCGCGCCGAACACGTACGCGCGCCCGCGCCCAACTTGCCTCGACGCTCGGGACTGTTCACCAACGTCTCGATCGCATCGGCGAGCGCGGACGGATCACGCGGGGGGACGAGCACACCGTTGCGGGCATCGATGGCTTCCGGAACGCCACCGACCGCGGTGGCCACGACCGGGAGACCGAGGGCCAGTGCCTCCATCAGTGCTACCGGCAGGCCCTCGTTGTTGGACGCGAGCACGAACCCGTCGCATGCGCTCATCACGCGGACCGCGTCGGCGCGTTCGCCCATGATTTCGAGGATGGGTTCGAGCCCGAGCCGCGCGTGCTCGGCTCGGATCTCGGCTTCGAGTGGTCCCTGACCCACCGCCAGGATGCGTACCGGTACCCCCGCGCTGAGCAGGCGCCGCGCCGCGGCCAGGAGGTTCGGATAATCCTTCTGCGCGCGCAGGTTGGCCACGGTGCCGAACACGATCGCATCAGCCGGCAGCCCGAGTTCACGCCGCGCCCCCGCCCGATCCGCCTGCGCCCGGACGGCATCGAGATCGATGCCGTGGACCAGCACTTCCGTGCGCGCCCGGATCCGAGCCGGCAACGTGGCCGCCGCGAGTTCCGAGACCGAGAGATCCGCGGCATCCATTCCGATGGTGGCGCCGTTCACCATCCGACTCGGACGAGCGAAGCTGCCCCACGTGTTGTGCAACGTGTAGATCGTGCGGGGGCGGTGGCGCCGCGGGAGCGATCGCACCACGAGCCGCGCGATGCCGGCCGGGTACGGCGAGTGCGCGTGCAGAATGTCGACGGGATGGTCGACGAGATGGCGGCGCAGGCGCGCGGCCCAGCGGACGTTTCGCTCGTCGCGCACTTCGAGACACGTGGTGGAGACGCCGAGCGCTTCGAGTTCCGGCACGAGTTGCTGCTTCCAGGGCAGAAGGTACGCGCATGAGATGTCGAAGGCATCGTGATCGTGGTGAGCGGCCGCGGCCACCAACAACCGCTCGGCACCACCCGGCCCCAGCCCCTTCACCAGCCACAGGACCCGCACTAGCGGCGGGCGCGGGCGTACAGGGAACGACCGGCCCGGGCGAGGCGCGAGTCCGGTGAGACACGCGCTCGTACCCGCCGCGCGGCCCGACGGATGGCCCGCGAGTATCGGCGCTTCACCTCGTATTGGAGATGGTCCAGCCGGGCCCGGCCGCGGTATTCGGCCAGGTAGCCGTCGATGTCGGCGAGTGAGTACGCGCGGCCGTTGTCCGCGTACTTCGCAACGCGCGCGGTGAAGTCCGGCCGCAGTGATCCGGTCGGCCAGTTCCCGATGAGGGTGGTCGTGACGAAGTTCCCGATCAGGAGATCGTCGAAGATCTCCCACTCGATCGCGCTGATCAGCGAGTGACGCGGCGCGCCAAATCGCACGGAGCGGCCGGTACCGGTCCCGAGCGGGAACTCGTGGTCGTGACCGCCGACGCGGAAGATCACCGAGTCCACCACGTCGGCCAACGAGAGAATGGAACCGAAGTACTGCGCGATCTTGGCGACGTCGTCATCGGTGAGCGGCTCGTCCCAGTCATCGCCGAACAGAATCGCCGGTTGCGGTTCGACCGCGTTCTCGGGTGGGTCGAGCCGGTGGACGGACCGGTTGTGGCAGTTGTACCGGATGAACGCCGGGAGCAGTTCACCGACCGTGGGATCGAACCCGATGCCGAAGTCATCGAGCGAGGTGGCGTACTCGTTCACCCACACGCTGTCTTCACGCTGATAGCGATGCAGTGATGCGAACGGCACGAACGCGGTGGCACCGAGCAGTTCCATCTTGGCGTTGATCGCGTATCCCGGCGGGATTCGCCGGGCCGCGCGGGGCGGGATCCGATTCCCGTCGGCGTCGAGGTAGTTGATCATGTCGGCGTCGCCGTAGCCCGAGAGCGCCAACAAGATGCCGCCGCCATGGCGCTTCGCCTCCCGCCGGACGAACGGGCTCCAGCCGTGGTCGTTGCAGTCGTTGGTGTTGATGACCAGCGTGCCGTCGAGATCGACGAGGAGGACGGCGTCCTGATACGCGTCGGCAATCGAGCACACGCGGATCCGGGGGCTGAGCGGAACCCACCGGCGATCAGGGAGCACGTGGACCCGAAAGCCGTCGTCCACGAGCGCGTCTCGGATCCGACCACCCACATGATCAGGCAGGAGGATGGTCGTGTCGCGCAGGGTCTCGAGCGACGGCATGCTCAAGTGGTCGGGGTGGCCGTGCGACACCCATACGTACCGACACGCCGCGATCGATGCCCGCTGTTCGTCCGGGATCTGATGCGAGAGAATCCAGCTCCCAAAGTACGCCGGACCGAACAACCACGGATCGGTCGCCAGGATCGGGACTTGGTCGTGCGCGATCAGCGTCGCGTTGCCCACCGTCTCGAACGCGAGGTCATATGTAGGATTCGTTTCCACACGCCCAACCTGGTTGCGAGGGCGCCAACGATACCCGCCGAACCTGCCCCCGGATGCCTTGATGCCGTTGAAGTTCCTCTTCGTCTCGAACGACACGCGCGGCGGATCGAGCGTCAGCCAACGCCAGCTCGCCCGCCGACTCACCGAGCGCGGCCACGAGGTGGAGATCCTCGCCGCGACCGTCGAAAGCCGGCTGGCCCGGCCGCTCTACGACCAGCAGGTCGACCTCTCCACCAAGCTGCGGAACAGTCCGTTGCGACCCGCGCTCCTTGCCCTGCAGCGCCCGATGGGCCGACGGATCCGACGCATCGACACGCCCGACCATCCCACCTGGCTGTGCGCGATCCCCGAGAACGGCTTTCGCTCGATCCGGCGTCGGTTCGAGCCCGATGTGGTGGTGGCCGCAAGTATCGACCGCGTGTCGTGGAGACGGCTCCGCGCGCAGCTCCGGACGGCCGGGATCCCGAGCGTGCTGTACCTACGCGAGGCATCGGCCAAGGGGCACCTCACGGTGACCGGTGCCGCGCCGGATCTCCTGCTGGCGAACGCAGAAAGTTTGGCGTTGGAGGCGCGAGCAGCCGGATACGAATGCACCGTGGTGCCCTCGATCGTCGAGCTGGATCGGTCCCGCACCGAGACCACTCGCACAAAGGTCGTGCTCGTGAACCCGATCGAGATGCTCGGCGGTGACCGAGTTTGGGGCCTGGCGCGTGCCCGGCCCGACATCCCGTTCGTGCTGCGGGAATCGAACATGATGAGTGAGGCCGAGATCGATGCCGTCACTCGCCCGCTCGCCGACCACCCGAACGTCACGCTGCTGCCGTACACCACCGATCCGGCCGAGCTCTATCTCGAAGCGCGGGTGTTACTCGTACCTCACCGGGTCGACAACCGACCGCGCGTCGTTCTCGAAGCGCAAGCCAACGGCATCCCGGTGCTCGCCACCGAGTTCCCGGGCCTGATCGAAGCCGTCGGCGCCGGTGGTTCGCTGGTACCCAACGACGCGCCCGCCGACGCGTGGGTTCAGGCCCTCGGCGCGATCTGGGACGACGACGATCGCTACGCGATGCTGGTGCGGACGGCGCGTGAGCACGCGAACCGGGACGAGGTTTCACCCGACCGCATCCTCGATCGGTTCGAGTCGCTCGTCGCCACGCTGATGGAACCCGCGGCACCGCATGCCGCGCGTCCGATCACGACGGAATGAGCGGCGCGGGGAACCGGGCGAGCGTCGCGAGAATCGTCTCGACCTGCTCGGCGGTGAGCCGGGTCCGCCAGCGCTCCGGTTGCTCCTCCGCCTTCCGCTGCGTGTGATATCCCGAACCGTCGCGATCGGACTCGACGAGGTACTGCTCGGTGCGAGGTCCCCATTCCAGTCCAACCTCGGCGATGAGTGACCGCACCGACGTCGTCGGATCCATACACAGCGTGTCGTGCTGCACACAGGACCATCCGGGGTTGCGCACGACCGCCTCGTGGAGCGCAGTCGCGCCGACGCCATAGACGAACGCTTGCCGCGCGATCAGCGGCGCATCGACCGACGGCGGAACGACCCCCCAACGGGCCTTCGACAACCGACCGAGCCCCGGGATGGCACGGCCGTCCTTTCCGAATCCGAGCTCACTCCAACTCGCGAGCACGTTCAGCGGATGCCGTTCGACGACGACGACCTTCGGCGCGAACCGGTCGGCGATCCACTCCACGTTCCATTCCGCGCGCACCGACTTCGCGACCACATGCTGATTGCCCGTCGACGCTTCGCGCGGAACGGCGAGCGCAGAGATCGCCTTCAGGCCGGGTGAGACCCGGCCCTCCAACCATGCGTTCCAACGCTGATCGACCGGCGACGTGCGGTACCGGCGCCACGCGAGCCGGCTGCGCACCGTCATCGGCCGGGCGCCGCCGGCAAATGCGCCGCGCCACAGCCGTTCGAGTTCCGGCGCGGGGTCACCCGGCGCAAGCGTGGGGGTGATGAAGCTTCCTCGCCGGGCGCGGAAGGCGAACGGATCGTGATCGCCGTCGGGTTCGTGGACGTACACGGTGTGCGGAGCCCGGCCGAGGGCATTGCCGACCCAGGTGGTGCCCGATCGGGGGAGACCGACGACCAGTACCTTCACCACGGGCGGCAGAGTAGCCGTCGGCATTCCGCACCCCCGCCAAGCGCACCACTCACGAAGGCGGTCCGAGGAACCGGGCTCGGGCCTCGGCCCACGCATCCCGACCGTCGGCGCGGTTCTCGGCGCGGCCGTGAGCAGAAACTCCGTTGTGGTACACGATCCCGCCGTACACCGTGCCGATCACCCCCGGTCCGCGCACTTCCGAAGCCTCGATGAGCGCCACGTTCGGCTCCTCCCGTCGCGAGATCAACTCGCCCACATCCCATGACTCGCCGTGGACGAAGTCCTCGCTCGTCCGCCACGCGGACCGGATGAACGTGTGGTCGTGGTCGCGGAACCGCCGGGTTCGCATCGCCATCATGCTCGGGTGCGCATACGCGCGATAGAGGCGTCCACCCACCACTTCGCTGCCCCGGTCCAGGTGGTCACGGAGCACTTGGAGCCAATCGTCTGACACCGGAAACGCGTCGACGTCGAGAGTCACGAAGTACTCGGTGCGGACCAGCCTCGTCGCCAAGTCCATCGCCGGTCCGTGACCCAGATTGACGGGCACGCGCAACCACCGAACCGGCGCGGCGTTCAGGTACGCGGGCGACCCGTCGCTCGACGCGTTGTCCACCACCACGATCTCGGTGCCCGCGGGTGAGAACCTCTGAATCGCCTCGACGACCGCCTCGAGGTACTCGAGGGTGTTCCAGTTGACCGTGAGCACCGTGAAGGCGCCCGGCGTCAGCGGCGCGCGCGAACGGCGACCAATCGTGCGGCTGACGCGTGAGACAGCCTTCCCGAGTCCCCGCGTGGCGTAGAACTTTGCCGACGACGCCAACCGGCGGGGGCCAACCTTTCCCATCGGACGCGCGTCTCCACTCGGCTCATCCGCCCGGCTGACGATCAGGCTCGGGCGCGCGGGTGCGAGACCGTAGTGCCTGGGCCGCGATCGCTCCTCCGACGGTGAGGCGCGCCCCCGCCGCGAGCGGTCCGAAGCGGCAGTGGCCCCGAGTACGATCCGCGCCCGTGAGCGGCGCATCTTCTCCTTCGCAGCCGTCCGATCATGCGGCCCCCGAGGCGGGCCGAGCCCGGGACCCTTTCATCTTCCTCATGGGTCACGAACGGTCGGGTACCACCATGTTGCGGGCGATGCTGGACTCGCATCCGGACGTGGCGGTCCCACCGGAAGCTCATTCGGTGGCGGCCATGCTTCGCGGCACCCAGCCGCTCGATCTCGACCGCCTGCTGAAGGAATTCGGCGCGGACAAGTACTTCGCCGACTGGCAACTTCCCGCCTCCGGCCTCGAGGCGCTGCGTCACGACCCCAGGATTCGCAGCACGGCCGATGCCGTGGCCGGCCTCTACGCGGCCTACGCGGACGCCCACGGGAAGCCCAGGTATGCGGACAAGACCCCGAGTCACCTCGTCGAACTCGAACTGCTCGCCGAGCGGTTCCCGAACGCACAGTTCCTCCACATCGTGCGCGACGGCCGGGACGTCGCCGCGTCGATGATCACCATGGACTTCGGTGCATCACGGTTCGCCGAGGCGGCGCGCACATGGCGACGCAAGATCGTGCGCGCGCACCGCGTTGGCACCGCGCTCGGGCCGCGTCGGTACCTCGAGATTCATTACGAGGACTTGGTCGCGGATCCGGAGCGGACACTGCGAGCCGCCTGCGCGTTCCTCGGCCTCGCGTACACACCGGACATGCTGAGCTATCACCGCCGGGCCGACGAACTCCTCGGTGGGCTCCGCCACACCGATCACATCCAAGGCATCCGCCGCCCACCCACCGTCGGCGTGCGTGATTGGCATGTGGACCTGAGCCCGCACGAGATCGCAGTTTTCGACGGGATCGCCGGCACGGGCCTCGACGTCTTGGGGTATCCGCGTTCGGGTCTCCGCCGCTCGCCGGCCGCGTTCGCCGAGGCGAGCGCCACCGAACTGCGGATGCAGGCGCGCCGGGCCCGGCGCGTGTACTCCCGGCGCGCCGGACGGCGCATCCGCGCCGCGCGGGGCCGATCCCGATTCTCGGCACCGGCCCCAGCCGGTACCTGGACCTCACCACCCGAACCGAACCTCGAAGCCGAGATCACGTTGGCCGACCTCGACATATCGGTGGTGATCCCCGCCTTCAACGCGGCGGAGACGATCGGAGCGCAGCTCGAGGCGCTCGCGGCGCAGGACTACCCGGGCTCGTGGGAGATCCTCGTCAGCGACAACGGTTCGACCGACGCCACCACGCAGATCGTCGCCGAGTGGGCCGCTCGTTGCCCCCGAATCCGGCTCGTCGACGGTTCTGGTGCGCGGGGCGCCGCGTTCGCTCGCAACGCGGGAGCGCGCGCGGCGCGCGGCCGGAACTTGCTGTTCTGTGACTCGGACGACATCGTCGTCACCGGTTGGGTGCGCGCGCTGGCATCGAACTTGGAAACGCACTCGTTCGTGTGCGGACCGTTCGAGCTCGCGCGGCTGAACCCGCCGTGGCTGGTGGAGGCCAAAGGCACCACGGGTACCGACGGCCTGGTGTGGTTCGACGACATCTTCCCGTTCGCGAGTTCGTGCAACCTCGGCGTCTCGCGAGACCTCTTCCTCGCACTGGGAGGATTCGACGAGCGGATCATGGTGTGGGAGGACGTCGAGCTCTCGATGCGACTCTTCCTCCAGCCCGTCGAACTCCATTACGTCCCCGAGGCTGCGGTGCACTATCGCTACCGCCAGACCCGGCGCGAGTTCTTCGATCGCGCTCGTGCCTACGGGCGATGCCGACCGCAGATCTCCGAGCGCCTGCGCGCGTATGCGGGCACGCAGCCGTCGCGTGTGCATGGCTGGCGGAACTGGGCTTGGCTCGTCCGGCACGTCGGTCTGGTCCGCACGCGTACCGGCCAGGCGCGTTGGCTCTGGACCGCCGGGCTGCGCGTCGGCGCGCTCGAAGGCTCGTGGTTGGTGAAACGGCTCTACCTCTGAGGACCGGATCCACCAAGGCGGGCCGGACCACCCGCCGCTACGAAACCGCGCCGCGCAGTTTCCGCCGAAGTCGACCGAGAATGCCCCGGGCCTGACGACGCGCACCCTGCACGCGCAGCGCCAGTGGTTGGTGGAACTGCTGACTCATCCATTCCTCGTCGAGCGAGCCACTCCCGCGCCGGCGGAACGCGGCCCACTGGGTACCGACCCGGATTCGTTCCCACCGCGGGTCGCTCTCCAGATATCGACGCAACTCATACGGTGCGGGCAGGTGCGTGTCGTCGACGACGAGGACGCCTCCCTCCACCAGGTGGGACGCGCTGTAGTACCAATCGAGTTGGGGAAACGGGAATCCGTGACACCCGTCGACCATCACGAGATCGAGATCGCCGAGGTCCAGGCGCGGCAACGTCTGGCTCGACGACCCGGCGTGGAACGTGATCGTCTCGGTACCCACACCATGTTCGTCACACCAGGTTCGGACGCCTTCGCCCTCGAAATCGTCGAGGAAGACCGCTTGGTGGTGGGACCCCGCGGCGCCAAACACGATCGTCGTCGCGCCGCAACCCGTCTCCAGGGTCCGTGACCCCGGTTGCACCGTCGCCGCGAGAAACGCGAGGCAATCGGTAGCCGCCGCCCACACACCTTGGGGCGCATTCGGGTGCACGCGGGGAGGGTTGCTCGCCAGCAACTCGAGCACCCGTTCGAGATCACCCGAACTGTTGCGCGGCATCCGTTCCCCACTTCCCGGCCCGGGCCCGGCGGAGCCGCGCCTCGACAATCCCCAACTTCGCCATCTGCCGGGCGCGCACGGTGGAGTTCTTGGCCATCGCGCCGTTCTTCAACCAGGTCAGGCCTCCATAGTGGCGGAACTTGCTCCGCCACGCCGGTGGCATCTCGGTCCAGGTGAGTCCGGCGGCGACGAGCGCATCGAAATAGGTAGCACCGACGTCGAAGGACGTCCCGAGCCCGTCCGAGCCGGGATCTTTCACATCCCGAGGCTGGAACGTCGCGTGCACGACGCCGCGTACCTGGTCGAGGTCGAGCAGCAGGAGCCAGGGGCTCGGCCGGCTGGCCAACCGGCGGGTCGCCCCCGTGACCGGGTGCACATAGATCCCGTGCGGATTCAGCATGCGCGCACAGACCATCGCGGAGCCGGTCGACTGCGCCGTCTCGACCAGGTCTTCGAGCCACCCGGGCTCGCGGTACTCGACGTCGGAGTCCGAGAGCACGATGTACCGAGTGGGGCAGGACGCGACCCAGCCGTCGATCCAATCCGCATGCGTCCGACCGCTCGCGGCCTCCTCGAGTTGGAGCCAGCCGAGGGCCTGCCACGCGTGCAGCATCGCCACCGAACCGTCGGTGGACCCCGCATCCCCCACGACCAGATCGAACGGACGACCGGCGGTCTGGCGCATCGACCGGATACAGAGTTCGGTGACGTGCGCGGTGTTGAGTGTGGCCACGTGCACCGTGACTCGCGAGTCGGACCCGTTCACCGAGGCCACGGCGTCTGACGGCGCAGCCGCGCCGGTGAGCATCGGTTCAGGGTCGATATGTTCGGCGACGGCCTCCGCCCATGCACGCTCGGCGTCGCCACGCGTGAGTCCTTCGATCTTGACGTCGGAGCGGAGACGAGTGGACGCGCCGTTGTGGTACACGAAATCGCCGAAGATCGAACCGAGCTGCAACGGACCGCGCACTCGGGTGCGGGGAAAGGCCTCGATCTTCTCCTTGCCTTCGCGCACCGTGATGCTCTCACCCGTGTCCCACTCGTCGATGCCCATGCGCTCGGGATCCCAGGTTCCGATGTGCGGGGTGAAGGTGTGGCGTTCCGATGCGAAGTATGCAGTTCGCATCGCGAGACAGCATGGGTGGATGTAGCCGCGGGCGGCCTCGGCCCCGGCCACGGTCTTGCCCGATCGCAGCGGCATCAGCAGCGTGTCGAGCCAGTCCGGCGCGGTCGGGAACGCATCGACATCCAACGCAACGATGTATTCGGTGCGGCTGAGGAGGAACGCGAGGTCCATCGCCGGACCGTGGTAGATGTTCTGGGGCAGCAGCAGGCATCGGACTCGGCCCGCGGCCCGGCACTGGCGCAGGAACTGGCGGCTGCCGTCGACAGAGCCGTTGTCGATCACCAGCACCTCGACGTCGCCGCCGGAGAAGCTGCCAGCGCGATCGATGGCCCGGAGTACGTCACGCAGGAGGTCCATCGAGTTCCAGTTGACGATGGCGATCGTTACGCCGGGACGCAACCGAAAACGGGCGATCGGCGACCGGGCCCGAAGTCCCACCTTCCACCGCAGGATCCGGAAGAGCAGGTTGAGTGGTCGGTTGAGCGCGGCGTCGTCCACCACCGACGCCTTCCACGGCGGAATGAACTCTTCGCGGCTGATACCGCGTGCGCGGAGTGCCGCGGCACTGATCGCCCGCCAGCCGGCCGACGGGATCGCGGTCACCGCAGCCAGGGTTCGGGAGCGACTCATGGGTCGCTACTGTAGGCGGGCCCATCCGAGCCGATTTCGGTGCGACACCACCCGAGACGCCCGACACCAGACGGGCCCCGGCGCACGTTCGGCTCGGACCTCACGGCGCGGTTGCCCGATCGGGGAAGGACTCACACGGTGACGACCAACGCTGGCCACGGACTCGAGCTCTCCGTCATCGTTCCGGCGCACAACGAAGAACTGGCGATCTCGAACCAGATCGACGCGATCACCGCCTCGGATTGGGACGGGTCGTGGGAGCTCATCGTCGTCGACAACTGTTCGACGGACGCGACGGCCGAGATCGTGCGCGAGTACAGCCGCCGCGATCCGCACGTCCGACTCGTCCAAGCGAGCGACCAGCCGGGGCGGAACTACGCGCGCAACGTCGGCATCAATGCCAGCCAAGCCCGGAGCTTTGCCCTCACCGATGCCGATGACATCGCAGGGCCTGGTTGGGTGCGAGCTATGGGCACGGCATTGCGGGACCACGAGTTGGTCACGGGGCCCCTCGAACTCGGACGGCTGAACTCAGATTTCCTCGCCAGTTCGCGCGGGCGCCGCCACGAATCGAGCTCGCCGAGCTTCCACAACATCTTCCCAGCTGCGCACGGGAACAACTTCGGAATGCGGCGCGACGCCTGGACTCGTATCGGCGGGTTCGACGAAGATCCGCGGCTGCTCGGCTCCGAAGATATCGAGATCTCCATGCGAGCCTGGCTCGACGGCATCGACCTGTACTTCGCCACCGACGCGGTCGTGCACTACCGATACCGGACCGAGCCACAGGTCTTGTGGCAGCAGGGCCGGCGATACGGTCGGTCACGGCCGATGCTCGTGCGCAAGCTCATCGAGGCGGGCCAGCCGCGCCCGGCGCGCTTCGGCGGCTGGCGATCTTGGGCGTGGCTGGCGATGCACGCGCCGGACCTGCTGCGGCCCGAACGGCGAGCCGGGTGGGTGTGGGTGGCCGGCAATCGTCTCGGTCAGCTCGAAGGCTCGATCCGGTACCGCGCCCTCTTCCTCTGAACGGAACGAGGGAGCGGACCCGAACCGCCGCCTAATCAGTTTTTCCGGCCCACCATTTTTTCAGCTGCTTGCGCCGGGCGCGCCAGCCGGTCGCGTCCGGCCTGGTTGTCACCGGGCCGCGGTAGGGGTGACGCGCCCTCACACACGTGAGGAACTCGGCCTCGAGCGCGGCGGCGTCGACCCGCACGGGACTGTTCTCCTTCACTGCAACCAGTCCGTAGTCGATCTTGCGCACGACATTGAAGAGGTGACGGCGCGCCCACCGTTTCCCGGTCTCGGGGAGGACATTCGCAACACCCATGTAGTGGAACCGGTGAAATGCCTTCTTGAACTCGATCGGTCGATTCGTCACGCCTTCCGAAGCCGATCCCAGCAACTTGCCGGCCTCGAAGAAGTCGAAGGAGAACTCGTTGAAGTTGTGGAGGTGGTACGGGTTCACGAGGTGAGCTTCGGTGAGAGTGACGTACGGGAGCCCGACGAGGAAGGGCGCGCCGTGCTTGAGCACTCGATAGATCTCGCCGAGCGCGAAGAGGTAATCCGGGACGTGCTCCAGGGTGTGGTACGAGAAAACGAGATCGACACTGTTGTCATCGAAAGGCAACGGGTCCGTGCCGAGATCCAACGAAACATCGGCCCACGGCGCCACGTCGATGTTCGTGAAGCCGTCCAGCTTGGTCTGGCTCGCGCCGATATTGAGTCGCAACGTCATCCTTGCCTCACGTCCGTTCGCGGCCGCATACAAATACACGAGGCACGCCCGGCTTCACAATGCGAGGCACAACGTCGACGCGTCCGGGCAGGACCAACACCGGATCGGGCGGCGAATCCGATCCGCTATCGTGCCCTCTTCGTCTGACCGACCGGGGGTTCAGTGGACGACACCAGCCGCGCGGAGCGGTCGCGTTCCAAGATCGTGATCGCGGGCACCGGTCGTGCCGGTACGACCCTGCTCGTCCAGGTGCTCACGGATCTCGGCCTCGATACCGGGTTCACCTCCGCGGCGACCGGTGACACCCGAACTCGCGGCGGCCTCGAGAAGGACATCACCCGTCCCGACGCGCCATGGATCGTCAAGGGTCCGGCATTGAGTTCGCAGCTCGGGGCGCTGATCGATGCCGGTACCGTCGCCGTCGAACACGTCATCGTGCCGATCCGTGAACTCGACGTCGCCGCGGCGAGCCGGGTCCGGAACACCCGCTACGGCACCAACCTCAAGACGCCCGGCGGATTGTTCGGCACTCCACGGGCTACGAAACAGCGTGATGTGCTCGCCCGATTCGAATACGAACTGTTCTTCAGTATCGCCCGCCTCGACCTCCCGCACACCCTGTTGCACTTTCCGCGATTCGCCAAGGATTGGGAATACACCTACACCAAGTTGTCCTTCCTGGATCCGTCGATCCCGGCGGAACAGTGGCAGGAGGCGATCGAGCGGCGGTATCAGCCGACCTGGGTGCACGAGCAACCGCTCTCACCATCCGAGCGGGCGCTGGCCGTGGCCGGAACGGTGTACCACCGCATCCTCACGCGCCCGATCCGGGGCGCCCGTCGGCTGCTCCGTTCTCGATCCTCGTGATCCATGTCCTCACCGTTCACTTCATGGACGATCGGTGGATCGGACCGCAGCTGCGGTCGCTCAAGCGACATCTCGGCCCCGACCACCGCGTCACGGCGTGCCTCAACGGTATCGACCCGGGTTGGCACGACGTTTTTCATGCGGTGCATGACCTCCAGGGCTCGCACGCCCAGAAATTGAATGCGCTCGCTCAGATCGTCACGGAGTCCGGCGCCGCGCCCGATGATCTCCTGGTGTTCATCGACGGTGATGCGTTTCCGATCGCGCCGGTCAGCCGGGACCTGTTACACGGCACTGCGCTCGCCGCGGTTCGCCGCGACGAGCACCAGCAGGACCGCCAACCCCATCCTTGCTTCTGCGTCACGACCGTCGGTTTCTGGAACGAGATCCACGGCGACTGGGACCAGGGATATACCTGGACCATCGAAAGTGGACAGGAAGTTTCCGATGTCGGCGGTAACTTGCTCGGCATCCTTGAGCGCGCCGGCGTCGAGTGGCATCCGCTCCTTCGCAGCAACCAGGTCGATCTCGATCCGTTGCTCTTCGGGATCTACGGCGATGTGGTGTACCACCACGGCGCCGGTTTCCGCGTCCCGAAGTCTCGTCAGATGATGATGACGACGCGCCAAGAGGTCCTCTGGGCGGCATCGGGCGCACGCACTCCCACGTGGGTCCCGGTCATCGGTCGAGCCGAGCGATCGATCCGCTATCGACTCGCGGACCGCCAGCACCGGCAGCAGGTCTCGACCCTCGCTACACAGGCACGCGATCTTGCCGAGGACGTCTTCCGCGAGATCGAGACCGACGACGAGTTCTTCCGGCGTTTCCAATGAACGCGATCAAGCTCCCGACCTTCTTCATCCTCGGTGCGGGTCGGTCCGGTACCACCACACTGGCTGCGGTCCTGCGTGAGCACCCCGACATCTTCATGTCGACGCCGAAGGAGCCGACGTTCTTCTCCGCGCCGTTCCAGGTGGTGCGTGATCCGATCCGCTACGCGCACCTGTTCGACGGTGCGTCGAGCGCAACGGCCGTCGGCGAAGCGAGCCACGCGTATCTGTCACATCCCGGCGCGGCCGCCACCCTGCGCGCGTTCTTTCCCGACGCTCGCTTCGTGGTCATGTTCCGCAACCCGGCCGACCGGGCGCTCGCGATGTATTCCTACATGCTCGAGAACGGCTACGAACTGCACCGCAGCTTCGAGCGGGCCCTCGCGGCGGAGGATCGACGGTTCTCGAGCGCGCGATTCGCCCGCCATTGTCCGCACTCCTTCTGGAACTTCATGTACTACCGGTCGGGACTCTTCGGTGAGCAGGTGGCGCGCTACCTCGACCTCTTCCAACGGGACCGGTTCTTCTTCACCACCCTCTACGACCTGCATCGCCGCCCTGCTGAAACACTCGGAGCGGTCGAGACGTTTCTCGGCGTGTCACCCGAATCGGTTGACGAGTTGCCGAAATACGGATCGAGCAAGGGCATCCGCTCCATTCCGGTGCAATACGTGGAGCGGACGGTGGTGCGCCGTCTGGCGCGCCACAACGTTCCGTTGATGGCCGCCACCCGGAGCCGGATGATTCAGTGGAACCGCGGTTCGCCGCCGACGATGCTGGCCGCGACGCGTGCGCAACTGCTCGAACGGTTCCGGCCGGATCTCGCTCGCCTCGAAGCGTTGACGGGGATCGACGTGCTCGACGTTCAGTCCCGCCCCGACGCGCCGGCGTAGACCGCGCGCAGCGCGGCACCCACTCGCTCGGGGGCCTGATCGATCGCGACGGTGCGCGCCGCGTCGGATCGGCGCTGCCAGTCCTGCAGATCACGAAACGCATCCACGATCGCGGCGGCGAGCGCAGCCGGGGATTCTTTGGGGACGACCCAGCCCGCACCCGGATCCTCGATCGACGCCCGGAGCGCGCCGACATCTGTGACGATCGCCGGAAGGTGGTTCCCGAACGCGTCATGGAGCACGCCGCTCTGCGATGCGAACGCGGTGTACGGAAGCACCGCGAGATCGGCCTCGCGAAAGAGTTCGGCCTTCCGCTCCGGCGAGATCCATCCGACCTCGGCGGTGAGGCGCGGCAGGCGATCCGCGGCGGCGAGCACCGCTCGTTCGAGACCGCGGTCCCCGCGGCCGGCGATGTGGACTCGCACCTTCGCATCTGCCGGTATCTGCTCGATCGCATCGAGCAAGACCCGTATCCCCTTGTTCTCGCGCAGGGTGCCGAAGAACAGGACTCGGTGGCCGTCCGACAGCACGCGCCTATCGTCGGGCGCCCGGAACGGCGACACCCAGTGCGACACCACGTGCACGCGAGCCGGGTCGACCGCGAACCGTTGGATGAGTTCCGCACCGACGTCGGCGTGGTGAACAACGATTGTGCCGCAGACCGCGTAGAGGCGGGTCAGGATGCGGTCCTGTATCGCACGCGGGAATCGCGAGCGGTGGGGCACGACATCGTGAACCGTGGTCACGAGGTTCGTAGCCTTCGCGAGGCGGGGCAGGTCGAAGATGTCCGTGTACTGGTTGAGAAAGGCCACGTGACAGACATCGAAGCCGCCCTGTTCGACGACCCGGCGACGGGCGCGAGCCCGGGCGCGATACGTCAGGGTCCGCGAGAACGCCCACCGGAGTGAGCGCTCCTCCAGGTGCGCGACATCCGGCAGGTCGGCGCGCACGACGACCCGGCCGGCATCGAGGCGCGGGACTCCGGGTCGGTCCAGCGCGTGCAAGGTCAGGTGGTCATCGGGCCCCGGCGTGGCCAGGGCCAACGCGAAGTCTTCTTCGCGAGCAAACGGCCAGTACCAGTACACGCGCATCGGGTTCTCGCTCACCGGTCCGGCCACAGCAGCTTTCGCGCGCCCCGGGCGGGGCGCGCGACCGCGCGGTTGTAGACCGTGCCCGCAACCGTGAGCACGCGCTCGGAGCGACTCAACGACTGCTCGTGGATGAGCGTCGGCCGCACCCGCACGAGCAGTGCGGCGCGCCACCGATCGGCGCTGATCTCGGGCGCGAGGAACCCGAGCTGCGCGTGCGTGTACTCCCAATCGGTGGTGAAGCGTGGGAACAGCAGGAACGTGTGGTCGAGATCATGACGAGCGATCGTGTACAGCAGCTCGTACAGCATCCTGGAAAGTGCGTCCTGCTGGCGCGTGGCGCGATTCGTGCCGAGCAAACCACCCCAGGTGTGGAGATCCCGCCCGTACTTCGTGTTCCGGATCCGACTCGCGGCGGCGACGTCCAGCGCGCGGATCGGAATGATGACGTGGTCGACGCGCGCCCGGTCCGCATCGAGGATCGCACCGAGGGTGCGACTCAGATCCGGTGACTTCACGATCCACGGCGCGTTCGGCCCCTCGACCGAGCGTTCGAGGCCCGCGTTCACGGTGGTGTCGATGGGCGCGTTGGAATCGAATCCGGTGTCGAGCCCGAGATCGGTGAGGACCTGGACGAGCAGCGTGGTGCCGGCCCGGCCGGTCCCGGCGATGACCACCTTGCCCGGTCCTCCCTGCCCGTCGGTCGGAGATTTCTCGGTCATCCGCCGCCCTCCGGCGCGCTCCACTCGACGGCCTCGAACCGGGTTCGCGCAACGCCACGAAGATAGGCCACGAAGGCATCGGAATCCTCCAACAGTGCGGCCCGAGCGCGTTCGAACACGAGCCGATTGCGCGCCGCGATCGCCCGTTCCGCAGGCGAGCACGCACGTTCGAGCGTCCAGCGCTTCGCCCGGCCGAGCATTCCGTGGAGGGGCAGACGCTCGAGGGGCGCCGTCACTCGGTGCACGCGCGACGCTTCGAGGTCCCGGCGGAACACCGAACCGCGCGCCGTGCCGGCCAGGTGGAACAGGCAGTCGGCGTAGAGGCCCGCGATGATCGGATGCACGTCCACCCGATTGCTTCGCAACAAGGTTCCCCACGCCAGCCCGTTGGTCCACAGCACGTACGCGAACCCCAGACCCGTGTCGCCCGCCTGACCGGTGGACCGGAGGAAGCGGCGGAACTCCGGCGTGCGGTCCGAATCGGGCGAGAAGCTCGGCCCGAACCGGTCCAGGAACTCTGCGTGGGCCAAGAACCCGGATGGATGCGGCAAGACCGTGTCGCCGTTCTCCACCCGCAAGATCCCAGCGACCCCACCGCCGGAGGCGGCGGCAGTGCCGAGGGTATCGAGCCATGCGTCGTCGATCGGGAACGAGTCCACGTCGAAGGTGGCGATGCGCTCGGCCCCGCCTGCACGGGCGCGCTGCATCAGGGCATCGAGGTAGTACGCGTGTTCGCGGCTGCCGCGGAGCGGCGTCGGTTCGATCTCACAGATCTGCAACCACGAACGGTCCTCCAGCCGTCGACGCACCGCCGGTGTCACCCGGTGCGCCGCGCCGTAGACCCGAAACGGAACGTGGGTGTGGCGCTCGATGCGATCGAGATGCAGATCCAGGATCGGAAGGTCGTCGTCGCTGGCGAGGTAATACACGACGAGGATCGCGAGCGCGGGGTGCGGACCGTCACCGTGACTCACGGCTCCACCGCCGTCCGACATCGGTTCTTCAACGCGACGATCCGCGCGTCGGCGCGCAGCGGCGACGCGTACGCGCGCTCGAGGATCACGGGACGGTCGTCGCGCTTCGGGTCCACGACGACGCTGACGCACGGGATCGAGGCCGGCTCTCCCTGACCGCGAAGGCGAGTCCGGTCGTCCGGCTTGGCGCCGACAACGATGCGCGGCCGCCGGGTCCCGCGGTAGAAGTTCACCCATTCGAATCCGCCGTTGATCTCACGCTTCGTGTACCCGCGCTCGTTCGCCGCCACCGCGACCTTCCAGCGCGTGCCGTCGAACGATGCCGAATCGATGGTGAACACGAGCCCGACGAACGCAACGAGCGCAACCGCAAGTCCCGCACCCACTCGGCGCGTCGTCGAGGTGCGGGACGTGTGCCCACCACGGTCGGCCCCGGCGGCATCGGTGCTGTGCAACAGCAGAATCCCGATGAGCGGGATCATTGGGAGTGCGTAGCGGTCGTAGACCGAAACGCCGGTGACCATGGCGAACCCGTACGCCAGCAGGTAGCCAGAAACGGTGAGGGTCACGCAGGTGATCACCGGATCGCCGAGCGCGAAGTCCCGGTGCCGGGCTCGAACCAGAAGGCGCTGTGCGGGCGGGATCGCACTCAGCGCGATGACGACGCCGGACACGATTCCCACGAAGACCAAACCGGCGTAGACACCGCCGGGAAACACATCAGGCCGGTGACCGAGCAGCGCATCACTGGAGAGCGCGCCGTTCGCATCCACGTAGTTCCCCACGAACTGCTGACCCGGCACGCGAACGGACAGGACCGCCAGCACCAACCCGAGTCCGGGTCCCGCAACGAGCGCCGCCAGACGCGACGTCTGCCACGACCGACGGATGATCGCGACGGGATCGGCGAGCACCACGACCGGCGCGAGGATCAGACCGACGAGTCGGAGGAAACCACCGCCTTTGATGACGGTCACCGAGAGGCTGTGACCGTCCGGCAGCGCGGGCACGTAACTCTTGAGATGGGGAATCTGACTCCATCCGGCGTAGAGCGCGGCGCACGCGACGAGCGAGGCCACGAACATCAATGCCAGCGCCGCTCGCGCCCGTCGGTCCGAACCGCTCGCGCTCGCCCAGATCGCGGTGACGCCGATCGTCACCACCACCACGACGGCGTACTGGCGGATCGAGAACGCAAAAACACCCGCCGCGAGCGCTGCGGCCACGAACGGGCGCGACGGTTGGGGCGTGGCGAAAGCCCGGCGCGCAAGGGCGAGGGCGAGCACAGTGGCTGCGAACGCCGGGACATCCGTCATGTAGCTCGCCGCGAGCGGGCCCCACATCGGGCCGACTCCGACCGCGATGACGAGCACCAGCGCCCGGCTCCACCCCACCGATTGCGAGCCCAGGCTCAGGGTGGCCAGCAGACCGGCCACCCCGGCGAGGGCCACAGTGATCTGGACCGCGGCGATGTCGTGCCCGAAGAGCCCGACCACCGGCGCGGCAAGGACGAGTTGGCCGATCAACGTCATCGACACCCAGTTGTTCCCGTCCAACGTGCCGTGATCGGTGAATCGGAACAGGGTCTCCAGGTACGACCAGTCGTCACCGCGCGGGATTCCGAGCGCGCCGTAGTAGTGGGCGACGAATATCGGGACGACGAAGGCGACCACACCGACGACACCAACGACAACAACGCGGGCTGGCCGACCGGGCGGGTGCGCCGGCCGATCACGCACCGGCGCGGGTCCGAGGCTTCGGGCGTTCGCGCTCAACCGTGCTCCCCCGTTGGTCACCGAGCGTGCCCCGAGGAATGCGCCTCGGCCACCGTCGGAACTGGACCTTTCACCCTCGTTGTCAGAAAATGACACTTCATCCGATGGATCGAAGCGACGACAAGGCCTATGGATCTCACCGTCGGCGCGATGCTATCTTTGACTCTTCTTCATCTGTACCCGGATCACGCAATGGCCGAGAAACGCCGCGAACGCTCGCGAACCAGCAACAAAAGGTAGGTGTCGGCCAGTCGCCGGCACCTAGTAGGGGACCAGCACTGATGCCAGGCGATCAGCGACGGGACAGGGATGACGGGCTCAGCCGACGTCAACTTCTCACGCGCGGCGCGATCGCCGGTGGTCTCGTGTGGGCGGCGCCGGTCATTCGGACCACGGCTGCCTACGCAACCACGGCGAACGGTACCGAGCGGCCGTGCCACGACTTCTTCATGGTCATCTTCGACCCGGACGGCAAAGTCAGGCCCCAGCCGCGCGATCTCTACAACCCCAGCGTGCCGGTCAGGATCCAGCACTGGTTCCTCGACAACCCCGACGTGCCGGTTCAGTTCCCTGCGGTCCCGCCGCTGCTGACCCAGGCCGGGAACGACGCGTGGGCGGTGCTGCTCCCGGAGGTCTCCGGACCGAACGCAGCCGGCCGACAATGCCGGATGGTCATCGGCTGGTCCGAGAAGGATCGCCACTACGCCGAAGGCTACGTGGACCCCAATCCACCCCTTGCGGTCGAAGTCGGTCGACGCCTCATCTTCCCGTGCCCCGAGCCTCGTCGTGATGAGGACGCCGGTGACGATCACCGCAGTGACGCGACCGAGAACCAAGTGCGCGCCAGTCAATCGACGGCGACCGCGGCAGCCCCCGAAGTTCCGGCGGACGCGACCACAGCACCCGAAGTACCGCCCACCGCAACCCCCGATGTACCGGCCACCGCGATCGCCGACGGAGCCCTCGGCACGGATACGTCGCTGAGCGGTTCTGGCGCGCCGAGCGAGACCGAAGCCGCAGGAACAGTCGCGGGAACGATCAGCTCGGACGGTTCGAACTCCTCCGGGCAGGTCAGCAGCGACGGCGACCGGAGCCCCACAGTGTCGAGTGACGGTGGGCCTTCGAGGTCAACGAATCCCCCGCCCGATTCCGGTCGCTGCATCAACCACGTGTTCCTCATCTACTGCTGCCCACGATGACCGCGAGCCTTCTCGGCCGCATCGACGATCGCAGCGCACGCGTCGTGATCATCGGACAGGGATACGTCGGCCTTCCGGTCGCAATGCGCGCGTCGGAGGTCGGTTTCCCGGTTCTCGGTTTCGAAGTCGATGCCCGGCGAGTGACAGCACTGCGGGCCGGTCGGTCGTTCGTCGAAGACGTCTCAGCTGAGCGGCTCGGTGCCGCGCTCGCCCGCGGCTACGAGGTCAGCGATGCGGTCGACGATCTCGCCGGCTTCGAAATCGCGATCATCTCGGTGCCCACGCCGCTGCGCGAGGGCGTGCCCGATCTGTCGTTCGTCGAATCTGCTACTCGCGCGCTCGCCCAGGTCATCGCGCCCGGCGCACTCGTGGTGCTCGAGTCCACCACCTACCCCGGCACCACCGAGGAGCTGGTTCGTCCGATCCTCGAGGAGTCCGGTCTCACCGCAGGTACCGATTTCATGCTCGGGTACTCACCCGAACGGATCGACCCCGGCAACCCGCAGTGGACGTTTGAGAACACACCCAAGGTCGTCTCGGGCATCGATGAACTGTCGTGCCGCGCCGCCGAAGCGTTCTACGGATGTCTGGTCGAGAAGGTGGTGCCCGTCGGAACTCCGGCCGAGGCGGAACTCGTCAAGTTGTTGGAGAACACGTTCCGGCACGTGAACATCGCACTCGTCAACGAGCTCGCGATGTTCGCGGAGGATCTCGGCGTGGACATCTGGTCTGCGATCGACGCCGCGTCCAGCAAACCGTTCGGCTACATGCGCTTCACCCCGGGACCCGGCGTCGGCGGCCACTGCCTTCCGGTCGATCCGTCATATCTGTCATGGCAGGTTCGGCGCCGTTCCGGCCACCCGTTCCGATTCGTCGAGCTCGCCAACGATGTCAACGAACACATGCCGGACTACGTCGCCAGCCGGGTGACGGCGCTCCTGAATCGCCATGCGCGCGCGGTCAACGGAACGCGGATCTTGCTGCTCGGGATGGCCTACAAGGCGGGCACGTCAGATTGGCGGGAGTCGCCCTCGCTCAAGGTCGCCCAGCGGCTCGCCGCGCTCGGAGCGGACCTCACGGCGTGCGATCCCTACATCCCCGAGGCCCAGCGAAACGGCATCCCGTGTGAGTTCGTCGAGTTCTCGCCGGCCGCCCTCGAGGGCTGCGAGCTCGCGATCTTGCTCGTCGATCACGACACCTTTGATCCGGGGACGATCTGTCGGCACGCGCCGCTGGTCTTCGATACCAAGGGCATATTGCGCGGCCACCTGCGCGAGGGCGAAACGCTCTGACGGTCGAGCGACGGCCCCACCGGTTCCCATGACACTCACCAAAGGCGACGCCGACATCCGCGACGCCGAACGATGGTTTGGTGCCTCACCGCGTTCCGCGATCGGCACCTTCGCCCTGCTCGTGATCGTCGGCGCGGGGCTGCCGCTCCTGGTGGCGTCACTGGCGGGCGCGCTGAATATCCCGAGGAGTGACGACTGGTCGTACCTCCTCACCCTGTTCCGATGGGTCGACCACGGCCGGCTCGGTTTCAACAACTGGGTGTCGATGACCCTCGTCGGTCAACTGGTGCTCACCGTTCCGATCGTCGCGATCTTTGGCCGTTCGATCGCCGCCGTCCACGTGTACGCCGCGATCATCGGCACGGTGGGTCTGGTGGCGATCGTGGCGCTCGGAAACCAGACCCGAGCCAGCCGCCGAGGCGCGTTGCTCGTGGCGCTCAGCATCGCACTCGGACCGATGTGGGCGCCGTTGGCGGCCACCTACATGACCGATGTGCCGGCATTCGCGATCCAGATGTTGTCGCTCGCATTCGCGGTCAATGCGCTCCGTCGTGACCGCGTGTCCCTTCGCGGGCTCGGACTGGCGCTCGGGTTCGGCTTCGTGGCGGTTTCGATCCGCCAGTACGAAGTGATCCCGCTGATCGCGGTCAGTGTCGTCGCGCTCTGGCGCACCACTCAGGACGGAGATCGGCACCGCGTCCGGATCGTCATCGGCATGATCGCCGCCGTGATGCTGGCCACCGCAGCGCTGTTCGTTTGGTTCGCCGGCCTGCCGGACGCGCTGAGCCTGTCGCCTGATCCGCAGTCGTCCGGTCTGATTGCGAATCTCACGGTGCAGAGCGCCGGTTTCGTGCGGCTCACCGGTCTGCTCCTCGTCCCCGTCGTGGTCTGGGGCGGCCCGGTCACCGTCGTCCGGCGCGCGTGGGCGAGCTCGCACGTGGTGACCGGTGGAACCGCGGTCGCCGTCAGCGCGTGGATGGCCGTGACCTACGTCCGGAACCCCGCCACACCCTTTGTCGGGAACTATCTCGACCGCCATGGCGTCCTGGCCGAGGATGTCCTCACCGGCCGGCGGCTGCCGGTGATACCCGCGTGGACCTTCGACATCCTCGCGCTGGTCGGCAGCGTCGCCGCCGTCGTGCTCCTGCTGGCCGCAGTCCCCTTTACGATGACCATCCGCCGCCGAATCGCCGACCGCGACGTCCACCTCACCGACCCGACCACCGCGATCCTGGCTCTGACCGTCCTGGGATTCTCCGGCGCCTATTCGATTGCCATCGCCACCAAGCTACCGATCTTCGACCGGTATGCACTGCCCGTAGTCCCACTGGTCGGACTCCTCTATCTGGGAGCCGCAAGATGCCCGGTTCCCGAAACGGTCACGGTCGCCACCCGGCGGTCGGCGCGAACGGTGTCGTCCGTCATCGCGTGCGCCGCGCTCGCGGTCATCGGCCTCGCGTTCAGTACCGACTCGGCATCGTTCGACGCGGCCCGGTGGCGAATCGACACCCGGGTGACGCAGCTGGGCTACTCACCGCTCGCCATCTACGGCGGATTCGAATGGGTCTCGTACCACCGCAAAGTCGGGCCGACGCTCGGCGGAACCGTCGCCGAACGGCAACGACTCCGGGCGATCTACTTCCGCGGTCTCTGCGTCGACGTGCGCGTCAATCCGCAACCCGCAGCCGCGCGCCGGGCGATCGCTCGAGCCACCATGCACGGACTCGCCCATCGACCCGTGTTGCTCGTGGCGCTCCCGAACGAGCGTCGCTGCGCCGGCGGACCGCCGGCCGCCCCACCGCGTCCGGTCAAGTAGAACGCAGCAGCCGATCGATCTCTGCGGGACCGGGCCCATGCGCCACCCGCACGAGCTCGCACAACACGAGAAGCGGCGCGACTGGGGTGCCCCCGGCCGGATTCGATCCGAGCCGAGGACCCAGTTCCCCGATCACGGATGCCGCGTTCGGCGCTCCGTTGACCGCGACTGCCACCAGGTCATGCGATCCCCACGGAAGCAGGCGCGCCGGCTCGGTGAGGTGGCGTCGGGAAGCGCCCAGTCCTTCGAGCGGTCCGAAGTCCACATCGAGCCCCGGCGCACCGACCGTGATCTGAGGAGGCTGCAACTGAACCATCGCCATCGACGCGTCCGACACGCCGAGGCCGAACTCGGCCGCGGCGCGTTCGAACGCCACCCGATTCGCCGGCAACGGTACGACCACCGCCTGACCGTCCCGTCCGACCACAATCCCCTCGAGCAGGAGATCGGCGGCGCCGGCGCGGTGCGTCACGATCTGGGCGAGCGCGGCGCGCAAAACGCGCCGAGGGTCACGGCTCGTGAGCAACACATCGGGCCCACGGTGGAGCCGGGCCAGGGCAACGGGGGCTCGCCCGCGTGCACCCGAGGGGATGACGATGCCGTACGAGGCGCGCCCGACCGGTGCAGTCTCCCGCGAAAGGACCCTCGAGCCGAGAGCCGCAGCCAGCGCTTCCGCCACCTCCGTGTCGGCCCCGATCGACACCCCGACATCGCCGAGATCCACGGTCACGTGGCAGTCATAGCTCGGCCCTTCTCCGCAACCCGAACACGCCGCCAGCGGCGTCAGGATCGGAATCGCCGACTCCGGTGACGACGGGCCGTCGTCGTTCGCCCGTACACGCTCGACCAATCCGCTACCGACGAGATCACCCACGGTCGCGACCACATCGGCGAGCACCGCCGCGTGATCCACCGCGAACGAAGCAGCAAGCTCGTTCGCGAGCGTGCTCACCGGCACCGGCGCGTCGCAGCTGCGCCAGATCAGCGCCGCGATCGGATTCAAGACGTGAACGGCTCCGTCCCGATACACCACCACGTGGTCCGAAACCGTGACCGCGTCGTCCACGGCGACGGACCGAACCACCCACTCGGGCGCGGTCGCTTCGCCTCGGGGCGGCCCGGCGAGTTGCGTGCTCGCGAGATTCGGATCCACGATCATCAGACCCCCGCCGTCGATTGCGCCACTTCGAGAACCGCATCCACTGCACCGGCGAGATCGCCACTCGTCAGCGAGTAGCACGGCACATCACCCACAACGGCCGCCAAGGTCGCGAGCGTTCCCGGTTCGTCCAGGTGAAATGTGTGGGCCGCCAGGTGACCGAGCGCGGCTGGCGCCGACTGGCGCTCGATGGTCGTCGGCATGCCGTCGACGTACCGGGGCATCACGATCAAACCGACCGGAAGCGGGGTCGGTGCCGGAGTCCCGAGGATCCGAGCCGGCACGACCCCGGTGGATCCGAGGAATCGTGCTGCGCCCGGCGGCGGGTTCCAATCGACCGGTCCGAGTGCTGCGGGAGGGACTCCGAGCGACACCGGTTTGGCGTACGGACGGACGGTGCCGGTCGCCGGATCGACGGCCACCACCTCGTCGGTGAGATAGCCCAGACCGCGCCGCACCAGTCCCGCCGCGAGCGTCGACTTCCCCGCGCCCATCGGTCCGGGGAGCACGACTGCCGCGCCATCGAGGCCGACGGCGGCTGCGTGCAGGCGAATCAGACCGCGAGATTGCTCGATGGCTTGCTGGTTCGCTTCGAACAAGAGATGCGTCAACGCGATCGTCGGCGCGGCGGTCCGCACCAGGACTTCGCCGTCGAGCGCAGCGAAGAACCCCGGCGCACCGAGGTACGTCGTCGCACCGAGGAACAGCGCGCTGGCGGCAGTTCCCGTGGTGGACAGCGGCTCGAACAGCTCGTCGACGAGATCGACGAGCACACGGCTGTCACTGTGGATGGCGACATCGAAGTCGAGGAGGCGCAGCCGCGCGCTCCTCCACCATCCCGAATCACCCAGGAGTTCACTCGCTCGAGCAACGCTGGTGGTCATCGATCCATCACGCACGATCGGGCGGGTCTCGGAACCGTTCGTACGGATCGAACCCGGGATCATTCGAATACGGATCGTCACCGGCGCCGGCACCGGTGACCGGACCCGTCGGCGCAGCATCGGGATACAACACCGGCGCGCCTTCACGACCGACCGCCGCGTTTCGCGCGGCTTCAATCCGACCCGCGAGTGCCTCGTCGATCGTGACCACACCTTCGCGCTTCCACACGGGGATGCAGAGGAGCGCGAGAAAGAACGGCAGCACCTGTGATCGTTGCCGGGCCAGGATGCCGAAGTTGGAGAACGCCGAAAACGCGTAGATGAACGTGAGGGTGATGCCGACGCAGTACGCCACGTACGGCTGGCGCCGCATCGTTCGTGGCAGCGACCGCAGCCTCCGCCACGATCGGCAGGCCAAGCCGAAGATGAACACACCTTCGAAGGCCGTGGCCACCGAGACCGGGCTCGACGCCTCGAACGGGAACGGGCGGAACAACACCGTGGCGATCGCGAGCGGAGCATTCGCCGGATTCGACATGGTGACCGGAGTGAACGAAGACCCGGCTTCACTCGTGCGCCCTTCGGCGGAGTTGAGGGTCGCGTTCACGGTCTCGAGATCGAGCCGGTCGACCCCGAAGAACGAGGCCGTGGACGACGCCAGGCTCAATCCGACAACGAGGAGCGAGCCGAAGAGGATCAAGCGAAGACTCGACGCCTTGACGCCGGGTCGGGACGACCTCCCCACCGCGGCGGCGAGTGAGACTCCACAGAACATGGTCAGCGCGACGTGCGGTCGCAGCGCACTCACACCGGTGAGGCCGGCGGCGAACATGGCCACTCCGGCCGGGATCGAACCGGTGAGCACTCGCGCCGCGCCGTACGACGTCACCCCGAGGCAGAAGATCACCCACGACTCCTTCCCGAGCGCGGAGGTCCAGTACAGGAAGGTGGGGAGGAACAAGACGAGGACGCCGTAGCGATAATGCGCGCCATCCGGGACCGCACGCCGGAAGGCGCGCCACAGGAGCAGCAATCCGAGGAAGGCGAGGAACGACAGTGCAATCGCCCCGCTCATCTCCGACGCACCGGTGAACGAGTACACGATGCCGGTCAGCGTGCGCATGAAGTCGGTGCCGTCGGTGGAGTTCACTTGGGAGAAGTCCAACGTTCGGAACTGCGGCGCGAAGTACTGACCCCACCGGTGGTAGTCGAGCGAGTCCGAACGGTTGTCGTACAGCTGGGCGACGACAAGCGCCCGAACCATCGTGCCCATGATCTTGGCCCAGAACGCGGCGAAGATGAACGAGACCATCCACGGATCCCCGTCCCGTACCGCGATCTTCTGCGCGATCCGATGCGCAACGAACGCCAGGAGGGCGATCAACGGCAACGCCTCGATCAACGCGAAGGTCGCGGTGCCCACGGCCGTGATGGCCAACACGCCATAGGACAGCACGCCCAAACCGATGACGTATCGCGGCCAACTGGGTGGGACGACGCGCGCCAGCTCGCGTGCGCTCCCCAGCGGCAACGCGTCGTCGGTGCCGAGGGCGGGGTCGGGGTCGGGGCGGCGCCGCGAACTCATGTCGCCTGCTCGCGACGAACCCGGGCGCCCCATGCCCGCTGGATGCGCCGCCCGACTCCGCCACCGTGACGCGCGGCGTACGCCGGATCGACGAACACCAGCGACCGAACGTATGACGCCTTGGCCGGCAGCCCCGAAACGGCCGGGAGACCCGCCAACATCTGGCGCGCGTAGCTGCGATCGGGTCCGGTGTACGCGTCGAGCGCGCGCCGCTCGAAGCCGTCCCCCGAGTACTGGGCGGCCCAGACCGATGCCGGCGTCTCCACCAACTCGAAAGTGTTCCACGCGAGCGAAATCGCCCGGGCCAGAACGATTTCGGCGCGCCACCGCCGGCCGATCTCACGGACCTCGTCGAAGTCGACGCTGGTGGTGAGCAGCAACTGGGCAACATCGCGGAGCGCGACGATTCGCGGTGTGACGTCACCCAGCGCGGCGTGATAGCACGCGTGCGCGAGTCGATACTCCCGGCCCAGGACCGGGATGGTTCGATCCGCAAGGGTCAGAAAATCCGTGGCGCGGAACAGATCATCGAGCTCGACGGTGAGCCCGAACGGGCCCGCCGCCAGGGTGCGATGGACATCGACCTGGACGCCGTTGGCCAGGATCATGCACACCCCCTTCCCGAACCGACGGTCGAAACCCGGGCGAACTTCCTCGGACCGGCGCCGTCCCCCGATCGCAGTCAACGTACGAACCGCATCGTCGTATTGGGCCGAGCGGACGAGGACATCGATGTCCCCGAATGCTCGCCACGACGCGTCCGGGTAGTCCAGGTGGGCGACGGCCGGGCCCTTGAGCAGCCGGAAGTCGATCCCGGCCTCCCCGAACACGCGGGCAACTTCGAGCGTCCATCGCTCGAGCAGCACACACGATCGCATCGCGGCCTCGTGGGCGTCACGAAGCGCATCGTGTTGGGCCACGGTGCCCGAAACGATTCCGGCGTCGACCGCGCCGGCCAGGATCGGTACGGCTCGCTCGTCGACGGCGCGATCGAACAGTGCCTCCCACTCCTCGCCAACCGGAAGTGCGTCGACCGCCGGCGCCCCCGGAAGGCCCAGCGCGTAGGGTGCGCCGGTCGAGGTGGTCACGACGCCGACCCGAGCAGCCCCTCGGCAAGCAACTCGGCCACCGCCGGCTCGACATCCTGGGCGATGACACTCCGATCGGCGTCATAGCGATCCACGAGCCAATCGACCAACTCGGACTCGGTATGCGGCGCGGCGAAGAAGTCCCAGACGTCCACGGCGGTGCCGCGCAGCGTCACCGGTCGTGCGGCCGTTGGCGCCATTACGACACATCCGAACGATCCCGACCGACTCAGCGCATGGACGTTGCGCACCAACCGGCGCGGCACTCGGGAGGACCCACCAGTATCGGATGCCGACATCGCGACTGCGCTAGACCCAGGGATCGTCAGCGTCCGGTGCTGCCGACGGTCTCGGCAAATGCTCGGCCGCGGCCCGGGACGGTGCGCTCGGGGTGGGGACGGTCGATCGCGGCGTCGACTGCGGCCGGGACTCAGTCTTTCGTCCGGCCTTCCACGGCAGGAGCCGCTTGACGATCGATACCTCACCCGGATGGGCGTAACCGTATCCATAGCCGTAGTAGCCGTAATAGCCGTAGTAGCCCGCTCGTACACCGTGTTCCGCGCCTACGATCACCACACCGATGACCGTCGCCTCCAGGCGGCGCATGAGGTCGGCTGCGGACACGATGCCGCTACGCCGGGTCCATCCCGAACGCGCCAGCAAGATCGACGCATCGACGCCGAGAGCGAGATCGGCCGCATCGTTGGCGAGCAGGATGGGCGGCGAGTCGACGAGCACGATGTCTGCCAGTTGTGTCGCCGCCGCGACGGTCGCCTTGGCGACCGCGATCGCGTGCCCGGGATCGGATTTCGACGGCGCGCTGGCCGCGAGGCGAACGCCGGGGACATCCGTGTCCTGGAGGATTGCTTCGAGGTCATCGGGCTCACAGGTCAGGTCGAGATCACCCATGTTCGGATTCCGCGGCCGGTCGAAGTATCGAGTCTGGGTCGGCCGCCGGAAGTCAGCATCGACCACGATGACCGACACGCCGGTTTCCGCGAACGCGGCGGCGAGGTTGACCACCGAAATCGACTTCCCTTCCGCCGGGCCCGGCGACGTGACGAGCAGGGTGCGCAGCGGCCGGCCGCCAGGTGCGCCACCGTTGCCGTTGCCGGCCGCACCCGTCGCGTAGGCCACATTCTTGGGGTGGCGTTGCCACATTGCGAGCAACGACGTCCGCAGCGATCGATAGGCCTCGGCGGTCAGCGACGCGGGGGCGGCCGACGTTGCGACCATGAAGCGGTCCGCCCGATCCATCTTGACCACAGGGATCTCGGCGATGACCGGCATCCGCGCCGCGCCTTCCGTCGTCGCGACGTCACGGATCCGTGCGCCCAGGAGTTCGGTGACCACCAGGAGGGCCAGCGCGAGGAAAAAGCCGATGGCCCCGCCAAGCATCATTCGCTGGTTCGGCTCCAGGGCGGATCCACCCGGCGCCACGATGAGGGTCTGCATCCCGGCGCTGGCACGAGCCAGGGTCTCGAGGGGAGATCCGGCCGGGCCGTCGCGGTCCAACTCGGCAATGGATCGGTTGAGATCGTCCAGGCGGGTCGCGAGATTCGCCCGACGCTGGATCAGCTGGCTGCGCAAGATCGGGTCGGGCGTGGTCCCGATCTGGAAGTCGATCGCACCGATCTGGCCGGCGGTTGCGTCACGATCCGACATGTTCCGACTCAACGCGGCGTCGTAGCGAAACTGGGCCTTCGCAGTCAGGCTCTTCTGGAGTTCGTCGGCGAACGCGTTCGCGGCCTTGACCGAGAGTTCCTTCCCGCCGGTGGCCGCGATCGACAGCGCGCCGGTGGCGGGGTCCGGAACTGCGGCAACCGTCACGAACCCGCTGAAATCTCCGACCAAGAACGAGACCAGTCCCTTGCCCTGGCGGACGCTCGGTACGCCGGGGTTGTCGGAGTTCTGGCGATTACGAACCGCGCTGTTCGCGCCTCCGCCCGCACTCGTCTCTGACGTGGCCGGTTGCTTGGCGATCGCGGCGTTGTACAGAGTGCCTCCCAGGCTCTTGATTGCCGCATCCGGCACCGGGCCGGCGATCGTGTTCAGCGCCAGACGGTCATAGTCCACCGCGCGCGCGATCGAGCGGTCGCTGTCGACGGACTGAAGCAAGTGCTGGGCACGGTAGGAAATGCCGGGCGCCGTCGCTTTGAGCACGGTGAGTTCGCTCGGCCGGGTGGCGAATGCGAGCAATGCGCCGATCAGCACGCCAACGACCAGAATCCACCAGCGCCGACGCAAAATTCGGAGGTAATCGAGCGGTCTCATAACGCGGTGGGAGTCCTCTCGGGAGAACAGTAGAGAAAAGCAGGCCGCGCCACGCTCTCGAAGTACGGACGCGAAGGCCACGCAGTGTAGCCGTGAACCAGGCGACGTTCCATAGGCAGCTCGGCCCACGGGCGCGGCCGATACCAAATGGTCTCGCTAGAAACGCGGCTCTCCACGCCGCGAACGCCGGCCCATGGCCGTCACTCTCCGTGGTCAAACGACCGCGGATTCCAACCGGACACGACGACGTTCGGGTGCCCCCAACGTTCGCGCCGGAGCCTGCGAAATCGGCTCTACCATGCTCGACCGGTCCACGATCGAAACCAGAGGGAGACACCGTTGTCGGGGCTGGCCAAGCAGGCGTTGAAGTGGTCGGCCGCTGCCGCGGACCGCGTCCACCGCCCGCCAAGCGGGGTCGTGGTGCTCATCTACCACCGGGTCGGCCGGGCCAGCACGCTCGACGTGGACCTCGCCGTGAGCGAGTTCGCCGACCAGATGGCGTACCTCGCTGCGTCGAATCGGGTGGTCACACTCGACACTGCACTGGACCGGTTGGGCGAGGCGAGCGACGAGGCCGGCCCGAACCCCGTGGTCATCACCTTCGATGACGGCACCGCCGACTTCGCCGAACTCGCCTATCCCGTTCTTGCCGGCCACGGGCTCCCCGCCACGCTCTACATCGCGACCGATTTCGTTGATTCCGGTCGCGCCTTTCCGAACGACGGCACCCCGATCTCATGGACCGCGCTCGCGGACATCCACCATGAGGGACTCGTCACCATCGGTTCCCACACCCATACCCACGCGCTGCTGGACCGACTCGAACCGTCGGGCATTGCCGCAGAACTCGACCGGGCCGACGACCTCATCGAGACCCACCTCGGACATCGCCCGAGTCACTTCGCGTACCCGAAGGCGGTCGCCGGCTCCACCCCCGCCGATGCGGCAGTCCGGACCCGATACCGCTCCGCAGCGCTCGCCGGCAGCCGTCCGAATCCGTACCGCACCACCGATCCGCATCGCTTGGCCCGCACGCCGATCCAACGCAGCGACGGCACGCGCTTCTTCCGGGCGAAGGCGGACGGCGGCATGTACTTCGAGGACGCGCTTCGCGTCATGGCGAATCGGTGGCGCTATAGGGACGCCACCGAATGACCCGTCGATTGATTCATGTGACCACCACGGACATGAGTCTGGAACTGCTCCTCGGCCCGCAGCTCAGCGCCTTCGTCGACGCGGGCTACGACGTCATCGGCGCGTCGGCACCGGGCCGATACGTGGCGGCAATCGAAGCGAGGGGGGTACGCCACCTGCCACTCGTGCACGCGACCAGGTCCATGGCGCCCCGTCACGATGCGGCCGCGTTCGGCGAACTCTGGAAGCGGTTCCACGAGTACCGCCCGGACATCGTCCACACCCACAACCCGAAACCGGGGGTCTACGGCCGGCTTGCGGCACGCGCCGCGGGGGTACCGGCAATCGTCAACACGGTGCACGGGCTCTACGCGACACCCGACGATGCTGCGTCGAAGCGGGCGGTCGTGTACTCGTTGGAACGAATCGCGGCGGCGGCGTCCCACGCGGAACTCGTGCAGAACCCCGAGGACATCCCGACCCTCCGATCGCTCGGGATCCCCGACCGCAAGCTCGCCGTGCTCGGCAACGGCGTGGACCTCGCACGGTTCCGGCCCGATCGACTGACCGCCACCGACCGCACCGAGCGCCGCCACGAATGGGGCGTTGGTCCGACGGACGTCGTGTGTGGCGTGGTCGGTCGCCTGGTGTGGGAGAAGGGATATCGCGAGGTTTTCGCCGCCGCGCGCCGGCTCCGCGATCAGCACCCACACCTCCACTTCGTCGTGATCGGTGGGCTCGACACCGCCAAGGCGGACCAGCTCGGCCCGGACGACCTCGAGGCAATCGGCCGGGACGCGAACATCCACTTCCTCGGACTTCGCGACGACGTGGACGAACTCTACGGTGCAATGGACGTGTTCCTCCTCGCCTCGTATCGCGAAGGATTTCCGAGGGCGGCGATGGAAGCGGCAGCCTGCGGTCTGCCCATGGTCGCGACCGACATCCGCGGCTGCCGGCAGGTGGTCGAGCCCGGGGTCACGGGCCTGCTCGTGCCGGTAGCCGACGCGAACGCGC
>JANPMG010000129.1:0-5679 GCA_031422675.1 Acidimicrobiia bacterium
GAGTGGCGGGTATCGGTGGGGAACGGCAGTCGCAAACACCGTGGTGAGTCCGCCCGCCTCGATTCGACCGACGGTCCTCGTCGCCGCCAAGGCTGGCGTCGAGGGCCAACCGGTCACGTTCACTCCTTCACTGAAGTATCCGTACTCGCGAGACCTCACGCTTTGCTACAACACCTCGGACGGCACGGCGACCGTTGCCGCGGGTGACTACACCGCGCTAGGGAACACCTGCTTCACGATCTCGGCGTGGACCACGATCGGACCCACGATTGCAGTGCCGACCTTGCTCGAAACCGTGACCGAGACCGCGGAGACCCTCAAGTTCAACGTATGGGGCTCCACGACACCGATCACCGGCACGATCAAGGCCACCGCCGGAACCATCAAGGCCAACACGACCTAGCTATCGCAAAAGCTCACAGCGCATGCAGAGCGGTTCCGGGGGATTGGCGATGCGTTTCGCTACGAGACGCGGGCGACGGAATGAACTCGGTTCGCTCGCCCGTCAGTGAGACCGACAAGCTCCGCGAGGGTCACAGCCGAAATGGTCACGCGTTCCACCACGGGTGGGTTCTCCGGCTGCTATGAATTTGTGGGTGAGATCGTCGCGGGCAAACATCGAGAGCGAAGAGGAGAGGACCGCAACTCGACATCGCAGAACTGATTGGTTCCTGCCTGTTCTCGTGATGATCGTGGTGGTCGGACTTGTAGTGCGGCTCGGCGCCGTCAGCATGACGGACCCACCCCGGCTTATCTCTGACGCGACGTATTTTCGGGTCCAAGGTCTACTGCTGACACAGGGCCACGGGTTCGTCGAGCCCTTCGTCTGGACGTTGCAGCACCGATTGGTTGCTTCGGCGTTCCATCCTCCCCTCTTCTCCGTGGTGCTCGGTGGGGTCGCGTGGCTCGGGTTCGAAAGCGTCGGCGCGGCGCGAGTTGCGGCGTGCTTTCTGGGTTCGGTCACGATTCTGATGGTCGGGATTCTCGGGCGCTCGGTGGGTGGCCGCCGGGTTGGGCTCGTCGCGGCGGCGATCGCGGCGCTGAATCCCAATCTCTGGGTTCCCGACGGTGCACTGGCGTCCGAAGCACTGGCTGCGCTCCTTGTCGCGACTGCTCTTGTCCTTGCGTACGCCCTGGCTCGTCGGCCGAGGTTCTTGGTCGCGACCGGATTGGGCGTCGCCCTCGGTTTGGCTGGGCTGACTCGTCCCGAAACGCTGCTGTTGTCCGTCATCCTGGTTGGCCCGTTGGTGGCTTCGATGGAACTCCCGACGCGACGTCGTATCGAGTTCTTCGTGGTTACGAGTGTCGTTACCGCGTTGGTGATCGGTCCTTGGGTCGTCAGGACCGCAACTGTTTTCGAACGACCGGTACTCATCTCCGCCAACGGTCAGGCGGTGCTCGGCTATGCGAACTGTCCGGCCACCTACGACGGCAATTGGCTCGGCAGTTGGCGAATCGATTGTCCAGCACAGACGCTCGAGTTTGCACCGAAGCCGTCGCCGGCGAATCCGGATGAGGCGGAGCTGGCCCACGGGCACGGGATCCAAGGCGTGGAGTATGCGAAGCGCCACGTCGTGACGCTGGCGACGAAGGTGATTCCGGCGCGCATCGGACGAACGTGGAGTCTGTACCATCCGTTCGATTTCTCCGATGCGAAAACAAACGAGAGCAAGCCACGATCAGCAGCGCTTCTGAGCGTTCTGTTTTTGTGGGCTTCTATGGTGGCCACGGTCGGCGGCGTGTTGCTGCGGCGTCTGAAGCTTGCGCGGGTGTGGCCACTGCTCACGCCGTTGTTCACCGTCACGTTGGTATCGGCGCTCGCGTACGGCACCCCGCGATTCCGAGTCATCGCGGAACCGTCGATCGCAGTGCTCGCGGCACTGGGCGTCGTCGGCGTTGCGGATTGGCTGCGGCGGGTTCGTACTTCGCCGCCTCCCTCGAACAGTGACGCGGTGGCGGCGTCCGACGGGAGCACGACGAGGTGTTAGCCGCATCAGACAGGAACGGGCAGGCGCGCCCGTACCCGCGTGACCGGGTCGACGGCTTCGTCATCGTTCTCGTCGCTGTGGTCATCGCTCCATTGCTGTTGGCGGCGGCCTATGCGTTGATCCATTTCGGCGGCTCGTACCACGCGAGTCGCGGAAGCGCACTCAACGAGATCGTTGTCCGCCAGATCGGGGACCGACTCGTTCTGCTCGGTCCCTACGCCGAAGGGTCACGAAGCAACCCCGGTCCGCTGTTCTTCTATCTCATGTGGATCCCATACCGGGTTTTCGGATCGAACTCCTCTGCGATGTTGATCGGGACCTGCATGATCAACGCAGCGTCGGTGGCCGGCAGCATCATGCTCGCCAATCGCTGGGGCGGGCGCGTGTACGCGGTCATCACCGCGATCGGATTCTGCGTGATCTTCGTCAGTCTGCCGAACGAGTTCATATGGAGCCCGTCCGGCGCATCGGTCTCCTTGTTCGCGTTCGGGTTGTTCATCTTCCTCATGTGGGCCGCCCTCAACGGAGACCGCTTTGCTCTCCCGGTCGGTGGGGTCGTGGGCGCCTTCTGCGTGCAAACGCAGTTGCTCTATGCGGGACTCGTCGGTGGAGCCCTGCTCTTCACGATCGTCGTCATCACCCGGAATCGGCGTTCCCCCGCGGCGGATGGAGAACCGATCGGGCTTCGCTCAATTGTTTGGCTGGCGGTGGTGACCGTTGCCGTTTGGTCGCCGGCACTGTTGGAACAGTTACTCCAGTCGCCGGGCAACCTCGCGGAGAATCTGACGTACTTGGCCGACGGCATCGCGTCTGCGAATCTTTCGGACGGTTTTCGCGTTGTTGCGAATCAGTTTCGTTGGCTTCCGGACTGGCTCGTCGGGTTACGCGACTCGAAGCTCGTCAGCTCGGCGCAGGTGCCGGCCTTGCTTCTGCCGTACTTCATGGCACTGATCGTTGCGCGATTTCGCGGCCCCTCGCCCCGTCGCAACATCCTCCACCTGCTCGGGGTTCTGCTTGCCCTCGCGGTTCTCGTGGTCGCCCAATCCGATCGCAGAGATTTCGAATCGATGTCGTGGCTGTGGGTGATTGCCGCTCTGGCTTTGTCGGCTTCGGCATGGACGCTGTGGGTAGAGGTTGCCGGCCGAGATCGGCGCTGGGTCGTGCAGGCCGGATCCTGGACGGCCGCCGCGGTGCTACTTCTCCTGATCGGGCTGAGAATCCCGGCAGTGCTGGCCACCGATCCTCCCGGTTACCAGAGCACGCTTGTCGTGGAGCGCCTGGCTCGCCAGATCGAGCGGGAGGTTTCCCGTGATGTCGGAGTGGTTCTCACGGGAGCAACACCCGAGGCTCGTGCGGACATCCCTGGCCTGATGCTCCGGATGGAACGAGCCGGCTATCGGCTGAGCGTCGCGGCCACCGAGCCCAATCGGCTTCGGTACGGCAGCCTCGGGCTGACCCAGGATCGCGTCCCGCAGGAACTGACCATTGTCGCCGACGGGAACATCGAACCGAGTCAGCTGACGATGCCGGGACGTCAGGTGGCGCTGACAACTGCGTTCGGGCGCGCCGAGCGCGCGCGGACGAAGCGTCGAATCACGACACTCGGGCGCGACACTCGACGGTCCGAGACACGAGCTGACGAGTTGACCCGCCTACGGAATCGTCTCGCGGGACGCGCTGTGTTCCTTTCCGAATCAGCGCCGCCCTTGGACGAGAACCGCGACCGGTCGCGCGCGACCCGGCGCACGGCCTTGTTCTACGGGGATGGTTTGGGCGTCGAGGCGGGTTCGTTCTTGGTTTCGGAAATGGCCCGGCATCGGTGGGACATCGAGGTGCGCGCACTTGGATACCTCGCTCCGTGTGATTGGCTCGCCGGACTCGCCGAGGATCTTCGTTCGCAGCGGCCCGCGGTGATTGGACTGTTGTCCGCCGGTGATACCGGTGCGACGGACTGCATGCGAGATGACCGAGGTAGCGGGATTCCGATGCGCTCGCCCGCCTACTACGAAAAGTACCGAACCGCGCTTCGAGCAATTTTCCAAACCGCATCCCAGGCCGGAGTGCGAGTCGTGTTCTTCGAGCCGCCGCCCTTCCTGGACCCGACGCGAGAAATTGCCGCCTACGGCGTCACGAACATTGCGAAGAGTCTGGCGGCGGACTATCCGGGCGTTTCCGTGTCGGATGCGGTTCGTCGGTCACTCTCGGATCTCGGGAAGTACACCGAGACGCTTCCATGTTTGGCCCAAGAGAGAAGGGACTACCGCTGCGGTCCGTCCGGTCGCGTCACTATACGCACGAGGCCCGGGTTGTTGGATAGCGGACTCCATCTCTGCCCCACCGGTCTTCCTCCGAACTCCACGGTGATCTGCCGGGTCTATTCGAGCGGGGCATATCGGTACGCCCGCTCGGTCAGCGATGCGCTGGTGGACGCGGCGCGGCGCACCGCTGGGATGACGCCGGGTCCATGATGGTCATGGTGGGGGAGCGACCTTCCACAGACTCGCCTTTGACCGGGCGATCGTGTCCAGGATGCGAGGTGTCAGCCAGCCCCAGGCGCCGACCGCGCCGGGGATCGAAAGATGGATGCCGTCCCTGAGAGGCGAAGGGCGTACGTCGCACAGGTATTGACCAAACCGTATGACGGTGACGCCTGCGTGTTCTGCTGCGAAACGCTCGTACACCTCGTTGAGCCACTCGACACGGTTTGGTTCGGCGAGGCGGGGCCCAATTGCTCTGCCTCGCTCGATGCCGCAACCGATCATCGTTGCCCGAAACACGCGAGTCGACGCGTTGACGACTTGGTTTGCGCCCCCGCCAAGCGCGAACGCCATGGAATCACCTGTCAGTAGTACTCGGGCACGGCAGCGGTCACGAGTTGCTCGACGCGACGTCGTTGGAGCCGCATCTGGTGCCGCGAGTTTGCGGGGGCATCTTCTGTGGCGGTCGCCGTTCCGGTCGGCTGCCCGGTGCGACGCCCGGGAAGGTTGAGTTGGGGGAGGAGCCACTCGGCCACGAGATCGGCTCCGGCGGCGGAGAGGTGGACGCCGTCGGTGCGTGTGTCCACTCCATCGACGCTGTTCGCATATTGGTTCCCTGGGCAGAGGAACCCGAACAGGTCCACGATTTTCACCCGGTCGCTGTGTGTGGCAACCACCTCGCGGATCACGTCGTTGGCGGCCTGAACCCGCGAGATGTCGAATGCCCCGGGCTGACCACTCAACTTCGCACTGACGAGCGGACTCATGCAGGGGATCGTGAGGACGGTGATGTGGGCACCGCCGCGTTCCGCTCGCGTGATCATCCGCTCGAGCTGACGACGAAATGCGGCGGCCCATTCGGCGCTGCCCGGAGCGACGAACGCGCTCGTCCCGTCGGGCTTCACGTCGAAGAGATCCCATGCTCCGATCAGCAGGATCACTTGGGCTGGCCGGTTGCGGCTGAGGGATCGCTCGAATGCGGACTCCCAGGGGCAGTCACCGCTGAACGGGTTCGCGAACGTCAGGTCACCATGGATCAGCCGGCAGCCGCCTGCCCACCAGACTCCAGTGCGCAGCCCTGCGGTCTCGAGGCCGGGGCGGAGACTGTTGGCGAGCGAATCGCCGAAGAGCACGAGGTTCCGACCCGATTTGGTCCTGGAGAGCTGTGAGTCGTTGCCGGCGGTTTCAGTCGGTGCTCGGCTGGTGGTGAGGAC
>JANPMG010000130.1:0-1507 GCA_031422675.1 Acidimicrobiia bacterium
CCCCTCGGTCGCGATCGCCAGCAGCCGCGTGCACCGCTCGCGGTCGTAGGGGTCAGTGGCGTAGTGCAAGCCGGTCTGGGCGATGGCGCGGAGTTCGTCGAGCAAGGTCAATCGGTCGATACGGTTGGACCTTACGACACCCACACTCCGGCGATGACCAGCCCGGGACGGACGCAACGGCGGTTCACGGAGCAGTCGGACGCGCCAGGCGGTCGAGCCCGAGGCCGCTCACGAGGAGCCGTTCCTTCCGGTTGCCAGTGAGTGACCGGGTCCAATCGGTGAACCCACCGTCACCGATTTCCACCTCGCCCGCGTCGGTCGCAACGAACAGTTTGAAACACAGGTCTCGGTAATACCCGCGTCCGGATGCGCGAGCGGCATCGTCGGTGACCATCGCGTGAGGAAGTACCTGACGGACCTCGTCGATCAACGGGTCGGTGTCGGGCCCACGCAGATTGCTGATCGCCACCCGAACTGCGGCCGGCGTGGCCGTGCGCACCGCATTCACGAGCGCTCGCAGCTGGTCGGTGAGCGCAGTCCGCTCGAAATCACGATTCCCACGGTCTCGGCCGGCCGTGACGAGCGCGAGCAGCGTGAAGTGTTGTTGACCGATGCCGCCAAACGGCTGGGCCCGGAGCACTCGTTGCACCGCGCCCAGTCTGAGCACGCCGCCGTCACCGTCGCGGCGGCGAAGCGCCGCGATGATCGCGAGGGCGTTGGTCGGGTCGGCCGCTACCTCGGTGCCGCGAACCGTGGTGACCACCTTGTGTTGATGAACCGTCGCAATGGCGGAATGGGTTCCGAGCGGCACCACCGGCGCGAGTTCCACGAGCTCGAACGCCGGCGGTAAGGACTCGACCATCGACCCGATGATTCGGTGGAGCGCCCGCGCATCGACCGCGCCGGGCTCGACGTGCCGATCAGAACGCGCGCGTCGTACGACGGCGGCGGGGGTCAGCGCTTCGGCTCGCCGGCGCATCACCTCGAGTAGGAACGTCGAGAGGTCCGCGCCGCTGACGGTGCTGAGGGCGTCGACCGGATCGCGGTCCCGGATCGCGTCGGTCACCCGTCGAATGGCGGCGTTGGGATCGCCCGACATCGAGACCACGTTAGGACGGCCGGTCCTCCTACGATCGGGAGTATGAGTCGACGCCCGCCCGCGAACGGGCGCGGGCCGCGAGTGATCGCGGGGGAGCTCGGCGGGCTCCGGCTCGTCGCACCGAAGGGCGCAAGCACCCGGCCCACGACGGATCGGGTCAAGGAATCCGTCTTCGGCACGCTCGGTCCGGCGCGCCTGATCGGCGCACGGGTCCTCGACGGCTACGGCGGGACCGGTGCCCTTGCGATCGAGGCGTTGAGCCGGGGTGCCACGAGCGCGGTGATCGTGGAGCGGGACCCGCGGGCGCAGGACGCGATCCGCCGGAACCTCATGAGCACCCGGACCACCGATCGCGCGGTGCTCCGCAAGCGCGGCTTCGTCGGATTCCTCCGGGGCCCGGCCCCCGAG
>JANPMG010000131.1:0-8866 GCA_031422675.1 Acidimicrobiia bacterium
GGATCTCGCACGTACGGAGCGGGAGCAGCGGTGGGCGGCCACGATGGCCGGGCACGGCGACGGTGCGGTGCGGCGCGCCCATGTGGACGTGGACGCGAAGATCGGCGTGATTGACGCGTACGGCCGCGTGGAGCGGGAGGCCACCGAAGAGACGATCCTGGCTCCCGGCGCCACACGCGCTCACGGTGCCGGTCACCGAGCGACCGAAGAGGAGCCCGACGAGCTGCGCACCTGTTTTGAGCGCGATCGGGATCGGATCCTGCACGGAACGTCGGCCTTCCGGCGGTTGGCGGGCAAGACCCAGGTCTTCATCTTCCCCGAGGACCATCAGCGCACCCGCTTGACTCACGCGCTCGAAGTCGCCCAGGTGGCCACCGGAATCGCACGCGCCTTGCGCCTCAACGTCGCGCTCACCGAGGCGATCGCGCTCGGTCACGATTGTGGCCACGGACCCTTCGGGCACGCGAGTGAGGACGCGTTCTCGCCGTTCGTCGCCGGCGGGTACGACCACGCGGTCTGGGGCGCCGATGTCGTGCTCGCGCCCCTCAACCTGTGTGCCGAGACGTTGGACGGGATTCGGAATCACTCCTGGTCCCGTCCCGCGCCGATGACCCCCGAGGGCGAAGTCGTCGCGTGGGCGGACCGGATCGCATACGTGTGCCACGACTTCGAGGATGCAGTTCGGGCCGGCATCGTGACCGGCGCGATGCTCCCGGCCATCGTGCAGGAGCACTGCGGGGATCGGCGCAGCCGCCAGCTCGATGCGCTGATCAGTGGTGTGGTCACGACGAGCCTGGGGCACGGCGAGATCGGTCTCCACGCCGAGTTGGCCGACGCGCTCGCCGCGTTCCGGGCCTTCAACTACGAACGCATCTACATGCGGCCGGCGTCGGTGGCCCAGAGCGAGGTGGTCGTGCGGGTGCTGCGGGCGCTCGTCGAGTTCTTCTCGGATCGACCGAACGCGCTGCCGAGCCGCGATATCGAGGGGACCGATCACCCGGCCGACGGTGCCCCGGCGGGGTCGGAGCAGGCCCAGCGCGATGCGGTCCGGTACGTGGCCGGGATGACCGACCGGTTCGCGTTCGCCCAGGCCCGGGCGCACCTCGGGTGGGATTCGGCCGGCCTGCCCGCCGGCCTCGACATCATTCGATGATCGGGAGGCCGCGGCGCCGAGCCGTCCGCCCGGGACACCCCCTACCCTGACCGCGGTGGGGATCCTCGAAGAAGACATCGCGCGGGTTCGGGAGACCACTGACATCGTCGCGTTGATCGGTGAGCACGTTGCGTTGAAGCGAAGCGGCGGCCGCTTCTCCGGGCTCTGTCCGTTCCACGGCGAGAAGACCGCGAGCTTCTCGGTCAACGCCCAGCTCGGCGTGTACTACTGCTTCGGTTGCCAGGAGAGCGGCGACGCGATCACGTTCGTCCGCAAGATCGAAGGCCTCGAGTTCGCCGACGCGGTGGAACGGCTCGCCGCCAAGGCCGGCATCACGTTGCGGTACGACTCGGCCGGTGCCACTCAAGATCGACGCAAGCGGGCGCGACTCACCGAAACCGTTCGGGCTGCGGTGGACTTCTACCATCGCCTCCTGCTCGAAGACGCGGTCGGTGGTCACGCGCGCGGTTACCTGCGGAGTCGGGGTTTCGACGGTGACGCGGCGCGTCAGTTCAGCCTCGGCTGGGCGCCCGATGGCTTCGACACGTTGGTGCGCCATCTCTACTCGCAGAAGTTCAGCCGCGATGATCTCGAAGCCGCGGGGCTCGCGTTCGTCAACCGGTCCCAGAAGGCGCAGGACTTCTTTCGAGCGCGGCTGCTGTTCCCGATCTTCGACCGCGCCGGCGACCCGGTGGGGTTCGGCGGGCGCACCCTCACCGACGACGGACCGAAGTACAAGAACACCAAGGACACCCCGCTGTACCACAAGAGCCGATTGCTCTACGGCCTGAACTGGGCCAAGGCCGAGATCGGCGCGCGCGACGAGGTGGTGATCTGTGAGGGCTACACCGACGTGATGGGTTTCGCGCTCGCCGGTGTCCCCAACGCGGTCGCCACCTGCGGGACCGCCCTGGCCGACGATCACGTGCAGATCCTCAAGAGCTTCACCCGCCACGTCGTGCTCGCGTACGACGCCGACGCGGCCGGTCAGAACGCGGCGGAGAAGTGGTACCAGTGGGAACAGCGGTTCGACATCGAAGTGAAGGTGGCTGCGCTTCCGCCCGGACAGGATCCGGGCGACCTCTTCAAGGCCGACCCCGGTGCGCTCGTCAAGGCCGTCGAGGATGCGTCACGGTTCGCGCAGTTCAAGATCGACCGGGTGCTCGCGACTGCGGATCTCGCTACGCCCGAAGGCAAAGCTCGTGCCGCGGACCAGATCGTCCCGGTCCTGCGCGAGATCCCGAATGAGTTGGTGCGCGAGCAGTACATCCAGATGGTGTCGGGCACCACCGGGATCGATCACGCATGGTTCAAGCAAGCCATCGCCCGCCGGGGCGCGCCCCGACCCCGGGGTGAGGACGGAGAACCGCGCCGGGCCGCGCCGGTGCCGGTCGACCGCAGGGAAGAAGACGCGCTCCGGTGGGCGATTCATCAGCCGAAGCTCGTCGTCGACTGGCTGGACGCGTCGCTGTTCAACGATCCGGTGGCACGGGAAGCCTTCGAGCACCTGTGGTCGGCGGACGAACTGCACGAGGCGATCGAAGGCGCCGACGGTCCCGCCCGAGCATTGTTGGAGCGGCTCGCAGTGGAAGAGCCGATGGAAGACGACGAGCCCGAGACCGTGCGGGCGCGGCTGGTGGTGAACATCGCCGGCCCCGCGGCCGAGCGGATGCGGCGCCGATTCCTCCAGGATGGCGACGAGCGCGCGATGGAGTTGGCCACGCTGCTCGATCAACTCCGCAACGGTGCACACGCAGGGTGGGCGGGCGGCGAGGGGGCGGCCATGCAGTTGGTACGCTGCATCTCTTCGTGGACGACCAGCTGAAAGAACCATCACCCGTGGCGGACGGGTCGGTCGTGCCGGCGCCTCAGCCGGACGCGCCATCCCGCGCCGCCGACGAACTCGTTGGCCCGGAGCGACCCGCCCGGATCGACGAGCTGGTTGCGCGCGTGCGCGAGCGCGGGTTCGTCACGACGGGCGAGGTGTTCGCGGCACTGCCGGACCTCGAGCCCGCGACGGCCGAGCTGGCGGCGATTTACACGACCTTGGAGGCGAACGGCGTTCAGGTCGTCGACGAGATCATCGAAGAACTCCAACGCGAGGACCAGCGGCGCGCGGGCCGAGGCGACGACGATCCGGGGCGGGTCATCGAGCCGATCACTCCGCCGGTCGTCGAGGCCGAGATCGTGGAGGTGGACGTGGAGGCTCCGGCGGCCGCGACCCGGACGCCGCGTCCGGCACGCCCGCGCCACACTCGCGCCGCGACCACCACGTCGAGCTTCGATCCGGTGCAGATGTACCTGAAGGAGATCGGCAAGGTGCCGCTCCTGACGGCGGCTCAAGAAGTGAGCATGGCCAAGCGGTTCGAAGCCGGCATCGGTGCCGAGGCCCAGATCGCCGACGAGGAGATCGTCCTGTCGGCGGAACAGCGGGCCGGACTCCGGGCAGTGGTGCGCGACGGCGAGCTGGCCAAGAGCCAGTTGATCGAAGCGAACCTCCGACTCGTCGTCTCGATCGCGAAACGGTATGTCGGGCGGGGGATGGCGCTGCTCGACCTGGTGCAGGAGGGCAACCTCGGGCTCATTCGTGCGGTCGAGAAGTTCGACTACTCGAAGGGCTTCAAGTTCTCCACCTACGCCACGTGGTGGATCCGTCAGGCGATCACCCGCGCGATTGCCGATCAGGCCCGCACCATCCGCATCCCGGTGCACATGGTGGAGACCATGAACAAGGTGACGCGGATGCAGCGCCAGATGCTCCAGGAGCTGGGCCGCGAACCCACGGTCGAGGAGATCGCAGCGAAGGTGGAACTCACGCCGGATCGAGTGCGGGAAGTGCAGCGCTTGGGTCAGGAACCGGTGTCGCTCGAAGCGCCGGTCGGATCCGAGGAGGACTCGTCACTCGGCGACTTCGTCGAGGACCCGAACGCCACCGCGCCGGCAACGGCCGCGGCGCGCGCGTTGTTGACCGAAGCCGTGGAAGAAGCGTTGGAAGAGTTGAACGAACGCGAGCGCGCGGTGGTGCGCATGCGGTTCGGTCTCGACGACGGTCAGGTACGCACGTTGGAAGAGGTCGGTCGCGAGTTCAAGGTCACGCGCGAGCGGATCCGTCAGATCGAATCGAAGACGCTCGCCAAGCTCCGACACCCCACTCGGTCGAACCGGTTGCGGGACTACCTCGAAGAAGCCTGACGTCCACTTCGGCGCGTTCGCGTCGAAGCGGCGGGATCGCCGTGCTCAGCCGCCGGTGACGTCGACCGCGGCCGGTACGAGGTGCAAGTCCGGTGCGTCCTCGGGACGCAGTCGTTCGACACCAAGTTCCACCGCAGCTTGCATCCGCTCGAAGAGGCGGCTGTCGCGGAGGCGTTCGAGCCGGCGGTGCATCTGCTCGTACCGCGCGCGGCCGGCGCGTGCGCCGAGGTAGTAACCGAGGCCGAAGCCGAGCAGGAGGCCGAAGCGGAACTTCATCACCCCTTCCTATCGCGCCGCGGGGTATCGATGTCGAGCGGAGCGACGGGAATGTATGTTCGTCTAGGCTCCTCCCGTGGGCTATCGGGGCAAGGTGGAGCAGCAGAATCGGGCGCGTACGCTGCGGGCTGCGTCTTGGACCTTGGCCGAGATCGCGACCGAGCTCAACGTGTCTCGATCGTCGGTCTCGGTGTGGGTGCGAGACGTTCGCTTCGATCCCAAGCCCCGTCACCGTCCGATCTTCCGCAACCCGAGCTCGCTCCATCTCGCCAAGCTCGCCCAGATCGAAGAGATGAACCAGTGGGGGATCGACCGGATCGGTGTTCTGTCTGACGCCGCCTTCCTCGCCGCCGGTGTGGCGCTCTACGCGGGAGAGGGATCGAAGGGCGGAGGGGAGGTCGTCTTTGCGAACACCGATCCGGAGATGGTGTCGTTCTTCTGTGCGTGGCTACGGAAATTCTTCGAGATCGATGAGCTTCGACTCCGAGTGCGCGTGTATCTCCATGAGGGCCTCGACATGGATGCCGCGCAGGAATCGTGGTCCGCTGTAACCGGAGTCCCACTTGATCAATTCCGGAGGGGCTACCGGGCGGAAGCCAATCCGACGATTCGGAAGAACAAGCATGAAAACGGATGCGTGTACGTGAGGTACTGCTGTTCACGAACTCACCGTCAGATCATGGGACTCCAGCGTGCTTTGCTATCATTATCGGCGATTCCGGGGTAGCTCAATTGGCAGAGCGCTTCACTGTTAATGAAGATGTCGCGAGTTCGAGCCTCGCCCCCGGAGCCCCTTACGTGAGTGCGAGCGCCTTCGCGCCGGCCGTGATCGACGGCACGAGTGCAGTGGCCGTCGGCAGCAGCTGCTCACAGAAGAAGCGGGTGGTCCGCTTCTGCGCGGCCTCCCGATCCGTGCCGATCGCCTGCGTCGCCGACACGAGCATCAGGTGGCCCGCAGTCAGCGTGGCGAGCAGGCGCAGGTAGGGCGTTGCCCCCGCCAGCGCGTCATTTACGTCGGTGACGCCGGCGAGGTACATCGTCGCTTCGTGGGTGGCGGCGAGCGCGGCGCGCAGGGCGGTGCCGCACGCGGTGAGATCGGCGTCGGCGATCGCCGCGACGTCCGCTTCGATGCGGCCGAAGTGGTCCATGATGGCCGCGCCGCCGCGCAGACCCAGCTTGCGGCCGATGAGGTCCATGGCCTGGATGCCGTTGGTGCCTTCGTAGATCATCGCGATGCGCGCGTCGCGAAGATGTTGGGCCGCGCCGGTCTCTTCGATGTAGCCCATCCCGCCGTGGATCTGGACGCCGATCGAGGTGACCTCGAACCCGACGTCGGTGGACCAGGCCTTGGCGAGCGGGGTGAAGAGAGCCGCGATCTCGTCGTTGCGGGAGCGGACGTCCGCGTCGGGGTGGTGCTCGCTGAGGTCGAGCGCGGCCGCCGTCGCGTAGATGAGGCGGCGCATCGCTTGTATCGACGACTCCATCGTGAGCAACATGCGCCGGACGTCGGGGTGCTCGATGATCGTGGCCCGCTCGCCGCGCGGCGTGTTCGTGGCGCGGCCTTGCTGGCGGTCCGTCGCGTATTCGTGGGCTTGCTGGTACGCGCGTTCGGCGAGGGCCAGGCCCTCCACCGCCACCCCGATCCGCGCGTGGTTCATCATCGTGAACATGGCGATGAGACCGCCGTGCAGTTCGCCGACGAGTTCACCGACGGCACCGTCGCCGTTCTCGCCGAAGGACATCACGCAAGTCGGGCTGGCCTTGATGCCCATCTTGTGTTCGATGGAAACGCACGCGGCGTCGTTGCGCTCGCCGAGGGTGCCGTCGGCTCCGACCAAGAACTTCGGGACCACGAAGCACGAGATGCCCTTGGTGCCGGCGGGGGCATCCGGCGTGCGAGCCAGGACGAGATGCACGATCTGTTCGGTCAGGTCGTGCTCGCCGTAGGTGATGAAGATCTTGGTGCCGGTGATGCGGTACGTGCCGTCGGCCTGCGGAACGGCCTTGGTGCGGATGACGCCGAGATCCGAACCCGCGTCCGGTTCGGTCAGGCACATCGTGCCGGTCCACTCACCCGTGATCATCTTCGGCATGTAGGTGGCCTTGAGCTGGTCCGAGCCGTGCGCCTCGAGCAACCGGGACGCGCCCTGCGAAAGGAGCGGGCACATGCTGAACGCCAGGTTCGCGGTGGAGATGAGTTCCTCGAACACCACGCCGACGAGGAACGGGAACCCGCCGCCGTCGTACTCCGGAGACGCCGAGACGGCACCCCAACCGGCATCGACGTACTGCTGGTACGCCGCAATGAAGCCCGGCGGGGTGGTCACCGTGTTGTCGGCGTTGTGCACGCTGCCGACCTGGTCGCCGATCACGTTGAGCGGCGCCACGGTCTGCGCGAAGAAGCGACCGGCCTCGGCGAGGAGATCCGGGATCGAATCGGCGTCGACGTGTGCGAAGTCCGGGAGGGCCGCAATTTCGGCGATCCCGCACTGGTGGAGCACGGCGTCGATGTCGGCGAGGGGCGGTGTGTAGTCGGTCACCGCGCCATTCTGCCTCGCTCGCAGGTCCGACCCCCAGCCCAACCCGGGAGCGTCGGGCGGGCCAGTGCGCTCCGGCCCCGCGCGCCGGTCAGGATGGGGAGGTGACCGCTCAGTCCGGAGTCGAATCCGCCGCACTGCGCGAACTTGATCTCTTCGCATCGGTGGATCCGGTTCGGCTCGAACCGTTGGCGGCGCGGCTTGCGTGGCGCGACTACCGGCTGGGCGACGTCGTACTCGCGCAGGGTGACGTCGGCGAGTCCTTCGTGTTGGTGATGTCCGGCACGGTGCGGATCCTGCGCTCGACTGCGGGCGTGGAGGTGGATCTCGGATCGGGAACGCACGGCGCGATCTTCGGGGAGCTCTCCGCGATCACGGGCGAACCCCGGCGCGCGAGCGTCATCGCGTCGTCGCAGCTCCGAGTGGCGATCGGCGGCCTGGACGCGTTCGAACTCATGTTGGACCTGCCGGGAGTGACCGCGACGCTGCGCGAAATCGCCGCCCGGCGGTTGGCCGAGATCGCGACGATGGTGCCGGTGACGCTCGCCGACGGGACGGCGCTGGTGTTGCGGCCGCTGCTCCCGGAAGATCACGACGAGGTGGCGGCGGCGCTTCGCCATCAGCCGCAGGAGTGGATCTACAGCCGGTTCTTTTCCGGCGGGATGCCGAGCAACGCCATCATCGACTACTTGGTCAACGTGGACTACGTCAGCCACTTCGCGTGGGTGATCGCAACGGCGGAGACACTTCAGGGGGTGGGGATCGCGCGATACATCCGGCGGCGCGACGATCGAAGCGTCGCCGAGGTGGCGTTCGGGGTGAGCGACGACTGGCGCGGTCGCGGGCTCGCCACATTGCTGCTCGGCGCATTGGGGGCGGCCGCAACCCATGCGGGGATCGATCGCTTTCAAGCCGAGACGCTGAACGAGAACCGGTCAATGCAGCGGGTGCTGAAGAAGGCGGGCGCGCACTGGAGTTTCGGTGACGCGGGGGTGATGACGACGACCTTCCCCGTCACCGATGCGCGGGCGGTGATCCCCGCTGCGCTCGCCGATGCGCTGGGCGCAGTCGCCAAGGAGATCGTGACCGGCGCCGGACTCGCGCCGCAGTACCCGATCTGAGTCCGGGGATGTGATCGGTGCCGACCGCCCGAGTGGATGAGGGAATCCCCATTCCCATCCACTCGGGCGGTGCGGCGTGACGGCGCTGAGACCGTTCCGGGCGGGTAGGAGCTCCCGCAGTTGCTGGCCCTGAAAGCGTCGGGTCCGTGCGGCGTCGCTCTGAGGGGCTGCTTTTACCCAAACTCAATCGGCGCGCGGGTTCCTCCTTGGTCTGGTGGTCGGACCGTCGCGGGTCCGGTCGTCGGCCCTCGACTCCCGATGCGCCACAATGGCCCGGCGGGGCCGTAGCTCAGTGGTTAGAGCAGGGGACTCATAATCCCTCGGTCGAAGGTTCGATCCCTTCCGGCCCCACCAGTAAACATGCAGGTCAGAGGGCACGCAAGCCGCGTCTTCCCCTACTCGTATCGACGGCCAGGCCGCGCTCAGGCCGCGGGAGTTTCGCGTCGAGCACGTCGAGGCGCTCGGCGAGGCCGTCGAGATCGGCGTCGAAGACGTGTCCGTAGACGGTGAGCGTGAAGGCGGCGGAGCCGTGGCCGAGTACCGACTGCACGGCCTTCGGCGAAGCGCCGGCGCTGATCAGTCGGGCA
>JANPMG010000132.1:0-13107 GCA_031422675.1 Acidimicrobiia bacterium
GATCGGCGCACCATCCGCCACGCCTTTCCTTCCAACTTCGATTCGAGCGGATTCGGGCGTGAGTTGGCAAGGAGCGCCCGCACCTTAGTGGTCCCCGGCCGACCTCGGCCTCCGAGCACCTCGAAGCGGCGGGCCAACGCCTCGACCGACACCAAACCCAGCCGACGGGCCCGCTCGAACGCGTCCTCCAAGTCATCGAGCGCCAGGGCCGGCGCGATGTCGATCAGCGCCCGGGCCGCGTCTGCGCACCGAATTCCGTCGACGGTGAGAATCGGGCCCGGCTGAGCCAAGCATCGGTGGACCCGCACCGGGTAGAAGCCGATCGAATCGGTCTCGATCGGCAGCCGTCTCGGGCGCGGGTGTTGGCAAGCGACGTCGACCTCGACGTGCAACGGAGTGACGGCGAGCGGCGCCTCGAGCTGGAGCAGGAGCGCCGACGTTGCGTGCGAACTGTGGCCGCGCGCGCCCAGGGTGGACGCGTTGATGGCCATGCGTTCGGTTTGCGGCGCGCCACGCACGCGAAAGACCTCACGCCAAACCCGGATGATGAGCCCGTCTGCGACGGCGAGGTCGACCATTCGGTCGGTCAACCCGACCGAGCGCAGCTGCGGCCGGGTGATCACGGCATTCTGATCGGCCGCCATGTCGAGTGCTCGCCGAAATCGTTCGTCCATTGCCGTCCCCGTCGGTTCCGCGCGGCAGAACGCCGCGCGAGCTGCGCGTATCGGGGAAGTCAACGGGAAAGTGGACGGGGGAAACTCGACGGAACCCTACGACGAGGGTACGACCATCAGCCGTCGAACCCGTTCACTGGCCCCGGAGCCACCGATACGGTGGTTGCGCGGCCAGTGAACAGGGTAGGAGTCAGCGCGGAGCGCCCGGTGCCAGGGTCAGGGGCAGGGCCAGCGAACGGGGGTCAGGGGCAGCAGGTGCTTCCGATCTCGGGAATCCCGGTGTCCGCGCCGAACTCGGCGATGTCGCCGCGCTTGACGTACCACTCCCACCGCTGGCCGTCGGGCGCTTCGAGCCAGGTCTCGGTCTTCGCCGCGAAGCAACACGTGGTCTCGGCCACCGCGGTCGTCGCCAGGCCCTCGGCCGCGAGCCGAGCGTCGGCGGCGGCCACGGCGTCCGCGGTTGCCACCTCCACCCCGAGGTGGTTCAACGTGCCCGGCTCACCCACGCCGGAGAACAACACGAGCTTCAGCGGCGGTGCGGCGATAGCGAAGTTGGCGTAGCCCGGCTCCACTTTCACCGGCCGGACCCCGAACATCCGGGAGTAGAACTCGATGGCGGCGTCCAAGTCGTCGACGTTGAGCGCCAGCTGGAGCCGGCCCCCGGCCGGAGCCTCCAAGTCAGCGCCGAGGGCGTTCCCTGGCGTGGTCGTGGATGTGGTCGTCGTCATGATGATCTCCGTTCCCCGAATGTTCACTCATCGACCGTTGTCGAATCGATGTTGATCAATGTATACTCTTCATATCGACGGATGTCAATGTGACGTTCGTCAGCGATCGAGCCGAGGTGGCCCGTGGACGTCAAGCAGATCACGAATTGTTGCGGGCCGGTGCTGGCCGCCCCGCTCGACGAGCGCGCGGCCGACGAGCTCGCGGCCGCGTTCAAGGTGGTCGCGGACCCGGTGCGTCTGCGCTTGCTCTCGCTGATCGCGCAAGCGGGGGAGATCTGCTCGTGCGATCTCGTCACGCCGCTCGGCAAGAGCCAACCGACGATCAGTCACCACCTGTCGGTCCTCACCGACGCCGGGCTGGTGCACCGTGAGAAACGGGGCAAGTGGGCCTGGTTCTCGGTCGAGCCGGACCGCCTCGCCGTCCTCCGGGATGCCCTCGGTGCCACGCCCGTCGGGGCCGGCTGAGCAGCCGTGGTCTCACTCCCCCGCCGCGCGCTCGCCGAGTTCCTCGGCGCCGCCTTCCTCGTTGCGATCGTCGTGGGCAGCGGCATCATGGCGGTGCGGCTCTCACCGACCGACGTCGGTCTCCAACTGCTCGAGAACGCCATCGCGACCGCAGCCGGCCTCACCGCGTTGATTCTGGCGTTCGGTTCCGTCTCCGGTGCGCACTTCAACCCGGTGGTCAGCGTGGTCGACTGGCGCCTCGGTGGACTCGCCAGCCGGGACCTCGGCGCGTACGTCGGCGCCCAGCTTGCCGGCGCGGTGGCGGGCGCCATCCTGGCCAACCTCATGTTCGACCTCCCGGCCGCGGCGTGGTCGACGAAACCGCGCAGCGGATCCGGACTCTGGCTCGCTGAGGTTGTGGCAACCGTCGGCCTGCTCCTCGTCATCTTCGGCAGCAACCGCAGCAACGTCCGCGCCACCCCGTTCGCGGTGGGGGGCTACATCGGCGCTGCGTACTTCTTCACCAGTTCTACGAGCTTCGCCAACCCGGCGGTGACCGTGGGGCGGATGCTGACCGACACGTTCGCCGGCATCGAACCCGCCAGCGTGCCCGCGTTCGTCGGCGCCCAGATCGTGGGCGGCGTGATCGGCTACGTGGTGATCCGGCTCCTGTTCCCATCCGTCGACGCGGCCGCAGCAGTGGTTCCGCACCGAGAGGAAGTCCCATGACCGACGCCCCCGAACCCAGGCCGACGGTGTTGTTCGTCTGCATCCACAACGCCGGCCGCTCGCAGATGGCGGCGGCCCTGCTCGAACGCGCCAGCGGTGGACGGATCGACGTGCGGTCGGCCGGCAGCGAACCGGCGGACCAGGTCAATCCGGCGGTGCTCGCCGCCATGCGCGAACTCGACATCGACCTCGCCAGCGAACGCCCGAAACTCTTGACCACCGATGCCGTCCGCGCCGCCGACGTGGTGATCACGATGGGTTGCGGCGACGCGTGCCCAATTTCCCCGGGGAAGCGATACCTCGATTGGCAGCTCGACGATCCCGCGGGCCAGAACATCGACGCAGTCCGACCGATACGCGACGAGATCGACCGTCGCGTCCGGGAGCTGCTCGCCGAACTGACCGGCTGAGTTCATCGGCTGAACTCACCGGCCCACGACGCGCGGGAGATGGCGGAGCTCGGGTACCAGACCGACATCGGCCAACATCCGCACGGCGCGCGCTTCGGCGACATCGATCACGATCGCATCTCCCGGTTCTCGATTGACGAGGAACGAGACCATGCAGTCCTCGCACGCCGGGGTGGAGTTCATCACGCAGTCGTCACAGTTGATCAGCACCCCGGCACCATCGCACGGGGGTGTGACCACTCACCCCGGCTCGCCGCTCCGGGCCCGGCGGACGTCGGTCATGAGCCCGTCCCACGTCTGCAACACCATCTGGACGGTGATCGCGGCCATGCAGTTGCGGTAGCGATCGTCCCGCTCGAATCCGAGGTTCAGATAACCGTCGGGCACCATCGGCGACGCCACCGATCGGGTGAACGGTCCTCGCGGACCCCACCGCGTTCCGCTGGTCGGCCCGTTGAGCGCGATGGTCGGAGTTCCGAGTGCTGCGGCCACGTGCATCACACCGGTGTTCACGCTGATGACCCCGGCAGCGAAACCGAGCCACGCCATGCTCTCGGCCCACGACCCGCCGGCGGCGTTGTGCACCCGCACTCCGGGAACACCCCACGCGGCGATCAGTTTCTCCGCAACCGGCGCGTCGCCCGGGCCCCCGGTCAGAACCAGGTCGAAACCACGACGCGCGAGCGCGCCCGCGAGTTCGTGCCACGACTCGATCGGCCACGACCGCTCGTCGAAGTTCGCACCGCCGGGCCACAGGTGGAACACCACGTACGGCTGCTCCAGTGGTGCGGTGGCCTCGCTCGGCATCGTCAATGCAGGTTCGCGATCGGACACGACCCCGAGCGCGGCGACGAGCCGGCGGTCGTTCTCGATCTCATGGTCTCGCCCATGGTCCACCACGACGTCGTAGACGAAGTGGCGGAACTGACGCGGGGTGCGCAGCCCGACGCGCAGCTCCGCGCCCGAGAGCCCGGCGAGGACCGCATCGAAGCGGCGCCAGGCGCTGAGGTCCACGATCACGTCCACCGCTTCCGCGCGCACCGCCCGCACCGCCTGCCACACCTGACGCACCGGGAGTTCGACGATCGCGTCCGGCGTCGGCAACATCCGGGCGAAGCTCGCGTTATTGGCGGTGACGAACAGGATGATCCGGGCGCTCGGATAGGTTGCACGCAAGTCCTGGAGCACGCCCGTCGCGAGAACGGTGTCCCCAATGCCCGAGGTCAACAAAACGCCGATCGTCTGCCATTCCTCGCCCGCGCCACCGGCCCCTCCGCCTGATCGCCGGACCCGGCGGACCTGTCGAACGACCCGATGAACGGAGCCGAGAACCGCCACCGCCGGGATCCCGACGTACCGATCCAAGAACTTCAGTCGGGGATTGCCCCGGTCGGCTTGGAGCTGGGCAGGTCGGACCACGGCGGGTGATTCTTACAGCCCCGGCACGAATCGAGGTCGACCCTCGACCGGCCAATAGTCTTTGAATCTTGATGCCCGTTCGCCACGAAACCTTCAGCCTCGACACGGTCGCCGACGGCGAAGTGATCGACGTCACCGACCTCGCGGAGAAGGCCCTGGCTAACAGCGGCATCACCGAAGGCATCGCCACGGTGTTCGTCGCCCACAGCACCTGTGGGGTCACGATCATCGAATGCGAACCGGGCGCCAACGCGGACCTGAACACCGTCCTGAACCGGATCGCGCCGGAGTCGGACCGGTGGGAACACAACGTGCGCAATGCGGACACGAACGGCCACAGTCACGCACGCGCCGGGCTCATCGGACCGTCGGTCACGATCCCGGTCACCAATGCGGAACTGATGCTCGGTGTCTGGCAGCGGGTGATCTGTATCGACTTCGACGACCGCCCGCGCAGTCGCCGGCTCGTCGTCACCGTGCTCGGCGACTGACTCGCCCTGCTCGATTACTCGATGACCTCGATACGGTCGTCGGCGGCACCGCACCACCGGCACGCAACTGCCTCGATGGATTCGGCGATCACCTCGACCGACTCGACCTCGAGTTCCCCACCGACGGTGAAGTGACGGAACTCCTTCGTTCGCCGGGTGAGCGTCACGTCGAAGCGCGTGAGGTTCCCGCACGCGCCACACCGATACCGGGTCGCGGGCACGTCGTTGTTCGTGGTGGCATCACTCAGCATCGCTCGGATCCTACCGACGGCGACGCCGAACCGAGGAGAACCGCGGGGATCCCGGCGCGCCGAACAGTCGTTCGTCTACCATCGAACGTGTGCTCGTATCCGCTCACCAAGCCAGCTTCGACGATCTGGGCTGTCCCCTCTCCGAGGTGACGTTCGTGGTCCTCGACCTCGAGACCACCGGGGGCTCACCAAAAGACTGTGAGATCACCGAGGTCGGCGCGGTCAAGTACCGGGGCGGCGTCCAGCTCGGCACCTTCGACACCCTCGTCAACCCCGGCGTGCCGATCCCACCGTTCATCACCGTGCTGACCGGCATCACCGAGTCGATGGTGTTCCCCGCGCCACCGATCGACGAAGTTCTGCCGCCCCTCCTCGAGTTCATCGGGAGCGCGGTCATCGTGGGTCACAACATCCGGTTCGACATCTCGTTCCTCGACGCCGCGCTCGTGGCGCGGGGATACCCACGGCTGAACCATCGCCGCGTCGACACGCTCGGGCTCGCCCGCCGGTTGGTGCGCGACGAGATCCCGGACTTGAAGTTGGGCACGCTCGCGCATCATCTGCGCGTGTCCGTCTCGCCGTGTCACCGCGCCTACGCGGATGCCGCGGCCACCGCAGAGGTACTCCACGCGCTGCTCGAACGCGCCGGGACCTTCGGTGTCCTCGGGCTCGACGACCTCTTGGCGCTCCCCACATTGCGCGCGCATCCTTCGGCCAGCAAGTTGCGGCTGACGGCGCGACTCCCGCGCACCCCCGGCGTGTACTTGATGAAGGATCGAGCCGGACGCGTCCTCTACGTCGGCAAAGCCACGAACCTCCGAGCCCGCGTCCGCTCGTACTTCGGCGGCGACGACCGGAAGAAGGTTCCGCAACTCCTGCGCGAGACCGAAGCCATCGATTGGATCGAGTGCAGCCACGAGTTGGAGGCGTCGATCCGCGAGCTCCGCCTGATCCGAGAACTCGAGCCCCGCTTCAACCAACAGGGGAAGCGTTGGCGATCCAGTGCGTACGTCAAGCTCACCCTGCACGAGCGGTTCCCCCGTCTCGCGGTCGTCCGGTCGGTCAAGGACGACGGCGCGCTGTATCTGGGCCCGTTCGCATCGTCGCGCGCGGCCCACACCGCGCGCGAGGCGATCGAATCCGCGGCTCCCCTGCGCCGCTGCACCACCCGTATCGGCCGGAACGCGGCCCTCCGATGTGATGCGCCGTGCGCCTCGGCCCAACTCGGTGTGGCCTCGTGCCCGTGCACCGGACACACCGGCGAATCCGAATACGCCGCGGTCGTCGCGATCGTACGGCGAGGTCTGACCGACGATCCGAAGTTGCTCCTCGGTCCCCTCGAACGGCGCATGAACCTGCTCGCGTCCACCGAGCGCTTCGAGGAGGCCGCGCTCACCCGCGACCGACTGGCGTCGTTGAGCCGGACGCTCCGCCGCCGTCAGACCCTCGAGTGGCTCGCCACCAGCGGCCGAATGACCATCGCCGTCGACGGCGGCATCGTGGCCCTCGACGACGGCCGCTTGTGTATCGGCGACCCCGCCCTCGACCTCACGGACTCCTCGCCCGACACCGACACCGAGACGGAGACCGAGTCCGGTGCGCCGGACCCAACGGCCGGATTGTTGGACCGGCGCGTGGTTGACGAGTTGATGATCGTGGCGCGTTGGCTCGATCGGGAGACGACGGCCGGCCGGGCCCGCCTGCTCGATGTGTCCGGCGCGCCGGCGTCGCCGCGCGCCGGGGCCTGGCGCGCTTATGAACCGGTGTCTCGGCGCGGAATCCGTCGGGGTCGTTGATCAGGCCATTGATCGGGCGGCGGACTCGGCTCCGGCGGTCGCGCGGCAACCGGGGTCATCGGTTCGCGCGTGGGTGGCTCGGACGAACGCCGCGACGGGGACGGGGACGGCTTCGCGGCCGGTGACCGCGGGGGCACGCGGCGAGCGGTCGGGCGCGGTCGGGGCGATGCGCGCCCGGACCCGGTGGCGTTCCCCGCATCCTTCGCCGGCACACCGGCCGGAACGCCGGCCGGAACGCGACGCGAAATGACCGGCTTCGAGGCCGGGGGCGCGGATCGACGCGCCCACCAATCCGGCGCTTCGATGAAGGCCGTCGCGATCACGGTGGCGAAGAACGCCCAGACCGGGATGATCACGATGAGTCGCCAGTACGCCGCGAAACTGCGATCGAGCATGAGATCGAGGAAGGTGTTGGTGTCGACGAACCCCGTCCAACCGGCGATCACCCGAACGACCCCGGCACCGAGGACGAACGCGACGACCCACGCCAAGATCTTGAGGGGAATGCGCACGGTCCCGACCGACCGAGCGACACCCCGGCACCGGCTCGGCGATGCGGCCAACTTCGAGACGGGTCGGCCGCCGGCGGCCGGGCGGCCACCGGTGCCGCGATTTGTTACGGGCCGGTTCGACGCGGGGCGGGCCTTCGCCGCGGCGCCGGGGCGAGCGGCCGCACCGACTCGGAACTGGGCCGGGAGTTTGAGCTGGCGTTCACAGCGCGAACACGTGAACACGGGGTCGTCGCCGACGGCGTCGAGCCGGTGGCGGTAGCCGCAGGCCGGACACTCCAGCGCGGTGGCCATCAGCCCAACTCCGCGAGTTGCTGGTTCGAAACTGCGATCCATCGGTCCAACGTGGCCGTCGCCCGGCCGTCGTCGATCACCGCAGCCGCGAGGGCGATTCCTGCGTCCCACGACTCCACGACGTCGGCCACCTGCAATGCCGCCGCCGCGTTCAACAACACGACGTCGCGTTTCGGTCCGGATTCACCGCCAAGTACGGCACGAAGGATTTCGGCGTTGCGGGCGGCATTCCCCCCGCGCAGGTCGTCGGCGCCGGCACGGCTCAGTCCGTAGTCGAGGGGTTCGATCGGCCGACGTTCGACGGTGCCGTTCCGGACCACCAGGGCCGTCGACGTGTCGGAGGTGGTGAGTTCGTCCAGACCGTCGTGGCCGAAGAACACCATGGCGTGGGTAGCACCCAACTCCAACAGCGTGGCCGCGACCCGCTCCGCCATCGCGGGATCCCCGACCCCCACCACCTGACGCTTCACCCGCGCCGGGTTGGCGAGCGGACCGAGGAAGTTGAAGGTGGTGGGCACGCCGATCTGGGCCCGCACGGGTCCGGCGAAGCGCATCGCGGGATGGAACTTCTGCGCGAAACAGAAGCCGATGCCGGCCTCGGTGATGCAGTGCGCGACGCCGGCTGCGCCGAGATCGATCACCACACCGAGCCGTTCGAGCACGTCGGCCGAGCCGCATTCGGACGACGCGGCCCGATTGCCGTGCTTGGCGACGCGGACGCCGGCGCCCGCGGCGACGAGCGCAGCGGCGGTGGAGATGTTGAACGTGTGCGACCGATCACCGCCGGTGCCGCAGGTGTCGATGAGCGGCCCGGCCACCGACTCGTCGGCCACCTCCACCACATCCGAGTAGCGCAACATCGTGCGGACCAACGCCGCGAGTTCGGTGGGCGTCTCGCCCTTCGCCCGCAGCGCGACGGCAAAGGCCGCGATCTGTGCGTCGGTGGCTCGGCCTTCGAGGATCGTGCCCATCGCGTCGGCGACGAGGTCGGCGTCGAGATCGTCGCGCCGCATGAGCGGAAGGAGCACCTCAGGCCAAGCCACAGCGGCCGGCGACGCGTCGGAGATCATGAAGAAATGAGCCTACCGGGCCGCTCAGTGGTCGTCGCGACTGCGTAACCAATCCGCTTCGAGACGGCCGAGCGGGGTGGAGGCCGGACCGGCGACCCACGGCCAGAGCTCTTCTGCGATCGAGCGCCAGTCGGCAGTCGCGCCGAGCGCGGCGAGCACCGCGAACAGTCCCAGGTTCACCCGTTGCACCACCACGAACGCCGGCGGAACGTTCGCGTGCCGCATCACTGCGCCGTAGGGCCCCTTCACGTCGAAGAATCGGCGCACCACCTCACTCGCGAACTCGCCGGTGATCGGATGCACGCCTCGCTCCCGCAGGTGGGAATAGAAGTGGCCGAAGTACTCGGTGACGTCGGCGTCCGTGACCGGCGCGTCCCGGCGCAGGAACCCGGCCCGTTCCATCGCCGCTCGGAACTCGACCGGGTCCGGATCGAGCACCACCGTCTCGATGAGCCGGCGGATGTGGTCGATGTCGGACGGCAGGAACTCCTTGACCAATCCGAAATCGAGGAACGTCACGCGGCCGTCGGGTCGGAACAGATAGTTGCCGGGATGGGGATCGCCGTTGAACAGGTGCAGCCGGTAGAACGATCGGAACACGAACCGGAAGATCGCCTCGCCCGCGAGGTCGCGCTGATCCTGGGACCACTGCTCCGCCTCGGAGAACCGGGCCCCTTCCGCCAACTCGGTGGTGAGCACGCGCCCGGAGCTGAACTCGGGGAGAACGTTCGGGATGTGGATGAACGGATGGTCGGTGTAGTACTCGGCGAAGCGCGCCTGGCGCGTGGCTTCCAACCGGTAGTCGAGTTCCTCCCGCAGCCGACTCCGCAGTTCCGCGACCATCGGCGCGGCGTCGAAGCCCGGATATGACCGCCCGATCCCGCCGAAGAGCAGCCCGACATTGCCGAGGTCCGACTCCACCGCCTCGGCGATCCCGGGGTATTGGACCTTGACCGCCACCGCCCGGCCGTCGTGGGTCACGCCCCGATGCACCTGACCGATCGATGCCGCCGCGATCGGTTCCGGATCCCAGGTGGCGAACACCACCTCGGGACGCGCGCCGAGCTCCTGCTCGATCATCGCCGACGCGAGTTCCACGCTCATCGGCGGCGCGTCCTGTTGGAGTTGCGCCAGCGCGTGCCGGACCGGTTCCGGAAGCCCCTCGTCGAGGTAACTCATCATCTGCCCGAGCTTCATCAACGCGCCTTTCATGGCGCCGAGTTCCCGCACGACGTCGTCGGCATGGCGAAGTTCTGACGATCGGTCGAGCTCCTCCCGACGCTCCGCCGACGCGAAGACCCGTTGGGTACGGGTCAGCGCCTCACGGCCGCCGGCACGGATGCCGAGCCGGGCGAGTCGGGCGTTCCGGCGGGTGAACGTGTGCGCCGAGATCGGAGCCGATGCCGATTCACGAGAGTCCGGGGCGGGACGGGTTCGACGGATCAACGCCGCCCCCACCCCGACCGCGAGACCGGCGGCGACACCGGCGCGGAGGGAGCGCTTCATCGTCGCCGATGTTAGGGGCGCCGCGTGCACGAACCTCCACGTCGAGAAAATCACGCGTCGACGACCGAGACCGCCGCAGGTACGGAGCAGCCTCAGTCGGACGCGCGAGGGGTTACGCGGTGCGGCGACGGCGCCGGATCAGCCGTCGACGTTCGCGTGAGCTGAGTCCACCCCAGACCCCGTGCTTCTCGCGCACGGCGATGGCATGCTCAAGACAGATCTCGCGTACCGGGCACTGAAAGCAGACCGTGCGAGCCGCGTCCGAGGCGCGCTCGTCGTCTTCCTCGTTCTCGGGGTGGAAGATCTGGGGATCTTCGCCACGACACAGTGCGTGTTCCCGCCACGGTGACATGGGAGTGATCGAGGTGATCGTGCTCACTGCAATCATGGAAAGCCTCAGGAATGGTTCTGGGGGTGGTTCAACCAACGGCGTCTCTTCGGCGCGTATTCCGCCGGACCTGAGCCGGAAATCGCCCCGGCCCTCCCCCACGCTCCGGGCCGGCTCCAACCGGAACCCAGATCCTTCCTAGGATCGGAACCGATGACGATCCACCGGACCCGAGGACAGCTGGTCGCCATCGAGTGGCCGCCGGTGGCCCGGCTCGCAATATGAACGTCATCGACCGACACGCCGTCGCTCGCGGTGCGGCCATCGGCCTGCTGTTGTTCGTCCCGATCTCTGCGGTGCGGGTGATGATCGACCGCGGCGTCGACGATTTCGAACACACCGGGTGGGCTCCCGTGTTCGGACTGGCGATCTTCGCCGTCTACGTGATCGCCGGGTTCGTCGCGGCGAAGATCGCCATCGATGCGCCGTACTCGAACGGCATCGTCGCCGCAGTCGGGGCGTTGGTGTTGTGGGTTCCGATTCGGACGCTCATCTGGGCGTTGCGTGATTCGGGCCAGCAACTGGTCGGCGGCAGTAGTCCGGTGTTCACCCCCGCGGGATTGCTCGGCCAGGTGGTCTTCGCGGCCGGGCTCGGCGCGATCGGTGGCGTCATCGCGACCCGTCGCGCCCGCCGAGTTTCCCCGCCCCGCGCCGACACCGACTCCTGAGCCCTGCGTGCGGCCTTCCGCCACCGCGTCAAATCAGAGGGAGGCGTGCAGCGCGCCGACGACCGCGGCGAAGTGGGCGGGATCGGGGGCCCGGTTGTTGACGAGGCTGACCGACCGCGATATGTCCGCAAGGCGAAGCCGGAGCTTGGCCGCGACGGCTTGCGGTTCGCCGACCACCGCGATGGCGTCGATGAGATCGTCGTCGATGAGGGCGGCCATCTCGGGCCAGCGCCCCTCGCGTGCCATGGCCTTCAGCGCGGGATGGAGATGGCCGTACCCTTCGAGTTCGAAGACCGGCGCGTACGCGGGTGTGGTTCCGTAGAAGGCAAGCTGCTCGCGGACCGCCTCCCGACTGCGCGCGAACTCCGCGTCGTCGCGGCCGGTGACGATGATCGTCACGCAGACCACCTCCACTTCTGCCGGGTCACGACCGGCGCGACCTGCGCCGCGCTCGATCGCCGGGAGGGTGATCTCCAGCAGCGACCGGCGACTGTTCACCGGATGAACGAGGAACCCGTCGGCCACTTCCCCTGCCACCTCGGTCATCCGTGGCCCGACGCCGGCAGTGAAGATCGGTGGCGGACCGAACGGATTCGGTCCCGGGTCGAAGGCCGGGATCATTCGGGTGTGTGAGGAGAAGTCACCGCGGAAGTCGAGCGCGGTTCCGTTCTCCCACGCGCTCCAGATCGCGCGGATGGCCTGCACCATCTCGCGCATGCGGTCCGCGGGGCGAGACCACGGCATCGAGAACCGTTCCTCGATGTGGGGGCGGATCTGAGAACCGAGTCCGAGGGTGAACCGGCCGGCAGTCACCGCCTGGAGATCCCATCCCACGTTGGCCAACGTCATCGGCGTGCGAGCGAAAGCGATCGCGACCGCGGTGCCGAGCTCGATTCGCTGCGTGTGCTCGCTCGCGATCGCGAGGGGGACGAACGGGTCGTGCTTGGCCTCGAAAGAGAAGGCCCGGTCATAGCCGAGCGTCTCGAGGGTGCGGTAGATCGTCCGGGCTTCGGTGAGATCGTCGGTGGGGACCGTCATCGACACATGCCAACGGTCGGGGGGATTCGACGGGATCTCAGTTTCGCTCACGACCCAGGTTCGCAGACGTGGCACACTCTGGGCGCGGTGGTGAGCCGGCTGGGTGGTCGCGTACGGGCTCGACCCGTCCGAGGAACGTCCGGACTCCACAGGGCAAAGTGCTGGGTAACACCCAGTCGGGGCGACCCGCAGGACAGTGCCACAGAAAAGAGACCGCCGATGGCGGAGCGGCTCCGGCCGGTTCGCACAGGTAAGGGTGCAACGGTGCGGTAAGAGCGCACCAGCGCTCGGGGTGACCCGAGCGGCTCGGTAAACCCCACTTGGAGCAAGGTCGAACAGGGAGCGGGCGGCCCGCTCAACTCCCGGGTAGACCGCAAGAACCGGCGGGTAACCGCCGGTCGAGATGGATGACCATCCACGACAGAATCCGGCGTACAGGTTGGCTCACCACCGCACCCCTTCGCTGACCTGCGAACATGGCTCCTGACCTGGGGAAACGCGAACTACACGCTTGTCAGTAGCTGCCACGAATTCGCGCTGTTTTGCGATCTCCCGCGGTCTCACCGCGGTCTGAGCCTGACACGCGTGTCAGGTTTGGAGCCGTGACGAGTGCATGGATCTACTGCCGCGACCGACATCGTCGGCCCGGTCCTCGGTCTGGCCAGCATCGCCCCGATCGGCGCGTTGCGGAC
>JANPMG010000133.1:0-13805 GCA_031422675.1 Acidimicrobiia bacterium
GGACTATGGGGTGAGGCCGGCGCAGGTTCGGCGCTCGGCGAATGCGGCGCGGTCGGCGGCGGCGGCGGTGCCGTCGAGCCACCGGGGAATCCCGCCGCGGATGCGAGCGGGCACCCAGTCGTACGCGTCGATGTCTCGCCCGGTGACCGTCACCTGGAGTGCACCCGTGATGCCCGATGCGCCGGACTCGTTGTAGAACGCGAAGTTGCCGAGTCCGTAGTGGACGAGCGCGGAACCCAGCCGCCCCGCCGTCGCCACCCGGTGCGTGTGAGCTCCCACCACGATGTCCGCACCCGCGTCGACCAGCGCGCGTGCGAGTTCCTGCTGACGGGGAGACGGGCAGGTGGCGCCCTCGACCCCCCAATGCAGGTACACGACGATGGTGTCCGAGTTGACGCGTGCCGCGCGTATCCCGGCGAGCAGCCGGTCGCCGGCCGGCACCTTCGACGACGCCAACCCGGGCTGGGAATCCGTCGCGGTCCACGACTCGATCAGCCAGTCGTCGAGCACGTCGGTGGCCCCAAAGAACGCCAGCCGTTGACCACGCACCTCGGTGCGCCACGGCTGGTAGGCCTCGGTGGCATTGGCGCCGATGCCGACCACCGCCAACGCGGTCTGCTGTTTGGCGGTGAGCGTCTCCGCCAGACCGATCGGCCCGAAGTCCCGGCCGTGGTTGTTCGCCATCGAGATCACATCGACTCCGGCGACCCGCAGGGCCTCGAACGCGCTCGGCGGCGCGCGGAAGTTGTACGCCTTGGAGTCGGGAGTTCCACCGGTCGCGATCGCGGTCTCGAGATTGACCATCGCGATGTCGGCGCCGCCCAACACTCCGGCCACCGGGGCGAACATCGCGCCGGGGTTGGACTCGAGCTGGGTGCGGAGTGAGCCTTCGAAATGGGTGTCCCCGCCGAACACGAGGGTGACGGGAGCACCGGAGCCGCGCCGAGGTCGAGTCGTCGTGGTCGTGGGCGCCACCGCCGTGGTCGACGAGCGCGGTGGGCGAGCGGAGACCCGGCCGGAGGAGCGGCGGTCGGGGGACGGGTCGTCCGATCTCGTGGCGACGAAGACGGCCACCGCAACCGCGCTCACCGCGACGAGCCCGGCCAGGAGGAGTCGACGCACGTCGATCAGCCTACGGAACGACTCCGGCCATACCATGCTCGGCGCATGCCGCGCGTACGACTGAGCCCCGAGCAGTACCGACGCATCACGATCGCCGCCGCGTTTTCATTAGCGTTCATCATCGTGACCGGCGCCGCGGTCCGGCTCACCGGCTCCGGACTCGGATGCCCCGAATGGCCGAACTGTACATCGGGAAGCCTCACGCCAACGCGCGAGGTCGGTGTCCACGGCCTGATCGAGTTCGTGAACCGGATGATCACCGGCCTCGTGTCGCTCGCCGTCATCGTGGCCGTGCTCGGTTCGTTGGTCCGCACCCCGCGCCGACGTGACCTCGTGTGGCTCTCGTGCGGCCTCGTGCTCGGCGTCATCGCGCAGGCCCTGCTCGGCGCGCTCGTCGTGCAGAAGCTCTTGGCCCCGCCCTTCGTGATGGGTCATTTCCTCCTCTCTGCCGTCCTGCTCGCCAACGCGCTCGTCCTCGTGGGGCGAGCCGGCGTCCCGGACGGAGCGCCGAGACCGGTCACCGTCGCCCGACCGGTACACCGCCTGGCCATCGCGGTGGTGGTCATCGCCGGCGCGGTCCTCGTCAGCGGCACTGTGGTGACCGGCGCGGGACCGCACTCCGGCGACGCCGGCAATGCCGCCAAGATCTCGCGGCGCGCGACGCGCCTCGACCTGCCGATCACCGACGTCGTGCAAATCCATGGATCGATCGTGATGGTGTTCTTGGGAGTCGTCGTGACGCTCCTTGCCGTCCTCGTGCGCACCCGCGCGTCGGCGGTGCTCTACCGCCGGGTCACCCAGTTGTTGGTGGTTCTCGTTCTCCAGGCCGGAGTGGGCTACTGGCAATACTTCACCGACGTGCCGGCGGCGCTCGTCGCGGTGCACGTGGCCGGCGCCACCACCGTCTTCGCCGCCGCCGTGATGGTGTTGCTCGCGTGCCGGGCACCGCACCTGGCTGCCCGGACCGAATCCACTGCGTCCGCCGACCCGGAACCCGTTACCGCCCGCGCCTGATCGCACCTTTGGTGCAGGTTCATCCGTTTTTTCGCCACACAGCGCGGTCATAACCCGAAGAATCTCACCCATCGTGCTCAATGAACGGGTGGGTATCGGTCGATAGTTCGCGAGTGCCGTTCACTGTCGTTGCTGCCGCGCGCCGCCGCTACACCCGCAGCGTCATCGCCGCCGTTGCCCTCACCTGCGCAATCGGCACGATCGCGCCGCTTCCCGCCCCGGCTGCGCGCGCAAACCCGGCTGCGCCGTCAAGCCCGACGAGCGACTCCGAAAGCCTCGACCCCGAGCACATCGAGGCGGTCGCGGAGCAATACAACCTGGCGCGACTGAACGTGGTGCGGGCCACCGCCGCGCTCGAAGCCACCGACCGCCGGATCGACGCCGCCCGGTTGCGGGTCCGGCTCATGCAGTCGCGGACGCGCGCGCGGGCCGCGTCGCTGTATCTCGGTGCGGGCGCGGCCCCCTCGATTCCCGTCGGCGACACCCGCCACGTCGCGGACCTCCACCGTCGCAGCCAGTACCTCGATGCCGCCGAGGCACCCGACCGAGAACTGCTCGCCGCACTGAAACGTGAGCTGCAGACGCTCGCGACCGAGCGCGTGAGCCAGCGGGCGGCCACCGAACTCCTCCAACGCAACGCCGACGCGGCGAAGCAGATGAAGCGCCGCCTGGACCAACTCGCCGCCGCCGCCGAGGCCGCGCAGGCGCAGGCCCGGGCCGCCGCCGCTCTGGCTCCGGCCGGCGTCGGCGCCGACCCGGACGCGATCGACCGAGCACCCGCGGGGCCGCCGAGTGGCACCCCGCCGACACCGCCGACCACCCGGCCGGCGCCCGGCCCGCCATCGACACCGCCCACCACCCGGCCCCCACCCGGACCGACGCCGGAACCACCACCCACCGGCGCCGAACCGCCCGTGAGTCCCGGCGCCGGTGCTGCCGTCGCCTTCGCGCGAGCACAACTCGGGAAGCCGTACGTCTTCGCGACGTCGGGCCCGAACACCTACGACTGCTCGGGGTTGACCATGGCGGCCTGGGCCAGCGGCGGCGTTCGCATGCCGCACTATTCGGGCGCGCAGTCGGGGATGTTCCCGAAGGTGTCGTTCGCGCAATTGAAGCCCGGCGACATCCTCGTCTTCTATCCGGACCTCCACCACGTGGGTCTGTACATCGGCGACGGCATGATGATCCACGCCAACCAGACCGGCGACGTGGTGAAGATCTCGCCGGCGTGGCGCGACACCTTCCGGTGGGGCGTGCGACCGAGCTGACCCACCCCGCCACAGATCCGGCCAAGAGATCCGGCGCGCTCGGCTTTGACGTGCCGGGCACTTTGACGTGACGGGCGCTCGGCGTGCTCGACGTGCTCGACGTGACGGGCACTTCGGCGTGACGGGTGCTCGACGTGACACGATCGGCCGGTGACCAGTCCGGAAACCGATCCGCGCCAGGACCTCGCGCACCCCGACAGCTGGAGCGTCGACGCGTCGGGATATGACGCGGCGTTCGCGCCGTTCACCGCCCTGTTCGCCACCGACGCGGTCGCGCGCTTGCAGATCGGACCCGGCGATCGGGTCCTCGACGTCGCCGCGGGGTCGGGTGCGTTCACCCTCGCCGCGGCCGCCACCGGAGCCGGTGTCCTCGCCACCGACTTCGCGCCCGGGATGATCGACGTGCTGAACACTCGGCTGGAGAACGAGCCGGACGCGAACGTGACCACCGCGGTCATAGACGGTCAGGCTCTGGACCTCGACGACGACAGCTTCGACGTCGCCGGCTCGATGTCGCCAGGTCGATGTCGCCAGGTCGATTTCGTCCCGGACCTGGACGCGGGATTGCACGAGCTCGTGCGGGTCGTCCGGTCCGGCGGCCGTATCGACATCACCACGTGGGACATTTCGAGCTACCGGCTGCCGGAACTCATCGCCAACGCGGCCCGAGCTGTGGTCCCGGACATCGAGTTCCCGGCGCCGCCACCGCGCTCGCCCCGGGTGGGGAGTATCGAGGGCATGAAGGAGACGCTGACCAGCGCAGGCGGGCGGGACGTGACCGTCACCACGCTTGAGCATCCGCTCGTCCTCGATGATCCCGAGGCCTTCCACCTCGCGATCCCGGAGTGGTCTGCGCCGTTGCGCCCGCGGTTCGGCCTGATCCCGATGGCGGCGCGTCCGGAGATGGCGCGCGCGTTCGGCCGGCTGGCGCGCGAGGTCGGCGCCACGGTGGGGGGCCCGGTCCAGATCCCGTGGACCGCGCTCCTCGGCACTGGGGTCGCGCCGTGAACGTGCATCTGGTCGACGGCACCTACGAACTGTTCCGCCACCATTTCGCCGTGCCGTCGCACCTCGACCCGGCGGGCATCGAGGTGGCGGCCACGCGCGGCGTCGTCGGTTCAGTGCTCATGATGTTGGAGGAGGGCGCCACGCACGTGGCCGTCGCCACCGATCACGTGGTGGAGTCGTTCCGGAACGACCTCTACGCGGGCTACAAGACGAGCGCGGGGATGGACCCGGTGCTGCTCACGCAGTTTCCGTTGCTCGAGGATGCGTTGCGCGCGCTCGGGGTGACGGTCTGGGCGATGGTCGATCAGGAGGCCGACGACGGTATGGCCGCCGGCGCGCACGTGGCCGCCGCGGATGATCGGGTGGAACGCGTCTTCATCTGCACCCCGGACAAGGACCTCGGCCAGTGCGTCATCGGCGATCGGGTCGTGCAGTTCGACCGGCGCCGGAGCGAAGTGCGCGACGCGGCCGGCGTGCGGGCCAAGTTCGGCGTGGACCCGGAATCGATCCCGGACTATCTCGGCGTCGTCGGGGATACCGCCGACGGATTCCCGGGCCTCCCGGGTTGGGGGGCGAAGTCCGCCGGTGCGGTGCTCGGCCATTACGGGCACTACGAGCAGATCCCGGCCTTGGCCAAGGATTGGGCGATCGACGTGCGGGGCGCGGTGAAGTTGGCGACGGTCCTGCACGAGCAGCGCGCCGACGCCGATCTCTTCCGGCTCATCGCCACCCTGCGCACCGACCATCCGGTGGGCGCCGTCGACGACTGGCGCTGGACCGCCCCCACGCCGGATTTCGCGGCGTGGACCGAACGCCTCGGGGCACCGGGCCTGCGGACCCGCGTCGAGCGGTTGGCGGGCCAACGGGCATGAGCGACAGGATCGGGCGATGACCACGAGTTCGGGTGCGCTCACCGGGCGCCGCGCCTTCATCAGCGGCGGGTCGCGCGGCATCGGTCGCGCGATCGCGTTGGCGTTGGCGACCGACGGCGCGGACGTCGCGATCAACTACCGGCGCGACGCCGAATCGGCCGCGGCAACCGTCGCCGAGATCGAAGCGCTCGGGCGGCGCGGCGCGGCCTACGCCGCGTCGGTCGACGATGCAACGGCCTGCGCGGCGATGTGCGCGCGCGTGCTCGACGAGTTCGGGCCGGTCGATCTCCTCGTCCACAACGCCGGCATCGCGTCGCGCGGCCAGAGCGTGGTCAAGACCGAGATCAGCGAAGTCGAACGCAACTGGCGCACGCACACCCTCGCCGGATTCATCCTGGCGCAACAGTTCGTGCCGGGAATGCGCAACGCAGGTCGCGGCGACATCGTCATGATCTCCTCCGTGGCGACCACCCACATGCAGGCCGGCGGTGCGCCGTACACGATGGCCAAAGCCGGGCTCGAAGCTCTGGCCATGACCCTCGCCAAAGAGGAACGCCGGAACGGGATCCACGTGAACGTGGTGGCGCCGGGGCTGGTGGAGACCGAGATGGGGCGCCGGCTCGTGAAGGGCGCGATGGGCGTGGAGGACATCCACACGCTCGACGCGGGTTCACCCTTCGGACACGTCTGCACCCCCGACGAGGTGGCTGCCGTCGTCCACGCCGTCGTCACCGATGTGGGCGCCTACCTCACCGGCATCAAGATCACCGTCGACGGCGGCACGTTCTGACCGACTTCCGAAAGGACACGACATGACCACCGGCTCCGCATCCGTAGTGATCGACCGCGACCCCCAGGCCGTGTTCGCCGCCCTCGCCGACATCACCCGCACCGGGGAGTGGAGTCCCGAGTGCACGAGCGGGCGATGGGTCGGCGGCGCGACGGGCCCCGCGGTCGGTGCGAAGTTCGAAGGTGACAACGCGCTGGTCATCGCGGGCGTCACGCTGAAGAAGTGGACCACCACGTCCGAGGTCACCGCGTGCGTCCCCGGCGAGGTGTTCGAGTTCGTCGCCGAGGACTACACCACGTGGCGCTACGAACTCGAGCCCGTCGGGACCGCCACCCGGGTCACCGAATCGTTCGACTTCACCACCGCGAGTGCCATGCAACGGTTCGCAGTCGAAACCATCGCCCGCCGGCCGACGTCGATGGTCAAAGGCATGCGCACGACGCTCGAGCGCATCAAGGCCACCCTCGAAGCCTGAGCAGTATCCGACCCGCCGCCCATTCCGGTTCACTGGCCCCGCAGCCACCGCATCGGTTGCTCCGGGGCCAGCAAACGAGGCAGGAACGAGCGGGGTCAGAAGACGGCGTGGGACGCGAGCAAGGCCCGGAGCTCGCGATCCGTCGTCGGTCCGTAGGTTCGTAGGGACACGCCGCTCGTCTCGCGGGCTGTGGCCAGCTCGGCGCGTGAGAACTCGCATCTGCTCGTCGGCTCGTCGATCCCGTAGAGCGCGAGCGCGTTGGCGCCGAGGATCTTGCGCTTGATGGCGGCGGTCAGGGCCGGGTATCCGTACCGAGCTTGGAACTCGTCCGAGATCTCGAAGGCCCGGAACGCCTGGATTTGATCCTGGGGCGATCCGTACCACAGGCTGTCGGTGCCCCAGAGCACCCGATCAGGTCCGACGGCGAGCAACAGCTTGCCGAGCACGTGCGCGGCCCGGGTGGGGTCGCGCATGAGGTTCCACCACGTGGAGCCGAGTTCGGCGTAGACGTTGCGGCCCGGACCGATCCCGGATCGCGCCAGACTCGTGACGAGACGGTCCACGCCGGCGCCGGTCTCGGAGTAGGGCCCTTCGGGCGCGGCGGCTTCGTAGCCCGAGTGGTACACGACGAATCGGATGTCGGGGTGCGCGTTCGCCGCGGGGCCGATGTCGACGGGCGAGGCGTACTCACTCCCACCCGAGAAACCCTTGTGCACGCAGACGATGTTCGGACCGACCTCCTCCACCCGCGCCAAGAACGATTCACCCACCTGCGGCGCGCTCGCGTCGTGGTCGTCGAGCCACCACCCGTCGTCCGGTGCGTGGGTGTACACCTTCCACCCCACGATCCCGTGGTCACGGCGCAGCGCGGCCATGCCGTCGATCTGCTGGCCCGGCGCTCCCGTCGTCGGCAGCACGCCACCGTGGAGCAACACCCGATCGTCGCCGCACACGCGATCGGCCAACGTCCGGGCCATCCGCATCGCCTCCCGGTCGAGCGGGTTGACCTGCTCCGGAATCGGTATCGCCGTGAGGATCATCACCGACGTGTCGGATTGGTTGAAGAGCAGATCGAGGTACTGCTCCACCGAGAAGCACGCACGCGCGTCGGACTCACCACACCGGCCCTGCGGGAACGCGTTCACCAGCCCGTCGATACCGGGGATACCGGTACCCGGCCCGGTGAGGTCGTAGTCGAGGTAGTGCGTCTGGACGTCGAAGATCAGCTCGTCCCCGGCGAGGACGCCGGCAGCCGCGTCCGGTTCGGTGGCCGCGGACGGGGGGATCCGGTACGTACCGCCGGAGCGTCGGCCGCGCGACTTGTTGGCATCGTCGTGGCACGCGGCCAGGGTCCCGAGCATCAGCGCCGCGCCACCGAGGCTGCGCAAGAAGGCGCGCCGGTCCACGCCGAGCCGGACGGCCAGATCGGACGCATCGCGGCGTGTACGGCGGATGGCTTCGAGCTCCACCGCGCCGAGCGGTACCGGCCGCTCCTCACCGTTGGAGCACGGTCCCAACTTGATCGGCAGCTCGGCGTCCGGATCCCACTGCATACGACGACGCTACGCCGGGTTCGACCGCCCGTCCTCTCAGCGAAGCGTTTCGAGTTCGGCGGCGATATCAGCGGTATCAAATGATTTGCACCCCATGGTCACACCCTCATGAGACGGTGGCGTCATGATCAGCATCCTGCTCGTGACCGTGCTCATCGTCATCGCCATCGGCGCCGCCGCCGGAACGGCCGCGTTGGTCGTCCACCGCGGGCGCATCGAACCGCCGCCGGGACCGGACCCGGAAGACATCGCGGCGCGGATTGCCCGGAGCGCGGCCCAGCAGCAACAGGCCGCGCTCGGCAACCTCATCGAGACCAACCGCGCGTTGTTCGATGCAGAACGAACCCGAGCCGGCGAGACGCTCTCGCACGAGCGCTCCCAGATGGAGCAGCAGTTCACGAGCATGCAACAGCAGCTCGGCAAGGTCACGGAACTCGTCCGTGACTTCGAGTCCGGCCGCGGCGCGAAGATCGAGCAGCTCTCGGGTGCACTTGCGCAGCAGCGCGCCGGGATCACCGAGCTGACCCAGACCGCGCAAGGGCTGCGGGAGGCACTCGCGAGTTCGAAGACTCGAGGTCAATGGGGCGAGCGCATGGCCGAAGACGTCTTGCGCCTGGCCGGATTCGTCGAGGGAGTGCAGTACCGGAAGCAGAAATCGGTGGAACGGGGAAGCGGCATCCCGGACTTCACGTTCCTGCTTCCTCAGGACGCCATCCTCTACATGGACGTGAAGTTCCCCCTGGACAACTACCTCCGCCACGTCAACGCCGAGTCCGAGATGGAGCAGGTGCGCTACCGCGACGATTTCTTGAAGGACGTGAAAGCCAAGGTCAAGGAACTCGCCCAGCGCGATTACACCGGCGGATCCGCGTCGAGCGTGGACTGCGTCCTGCTCTTCATCCCGAACGAGGCGCTGTTCGCCTTCGTTCAGGAGCACGCCACCGCATTGCTCGACGACGCAATGCGCCAGCGGATCGTGATGTGTTCACCGATGACGTTGTTCGCGGTCCTCGCCGTCGTTCGCCAGTCGGTGGAGAACTTCCGGATGGAGCGGACCGCGAGCGAGATCCTCGATGCGCTCGGCGACTTCACGAAGCAGTGGGGTGCCTTCACCGACAAGATGGACGCGCTCGGCCGTGGTCTCACGACCGTCACCAAGGCCTACGACGATCTGTCCGGCACCCGCAATCGCGCGTTGACCCGTCAGATGGATCGCATCGACGATCTCCGTCGGACCCACGCACTCGGCGAGCTCACCGCGGATCTCACGGGCGAACTGACGGGCGAACTGACGGGCGATCTCATCGGCGAACCGCCGATCCACGCGGTGACCGCGTAGCGCGCGATCTCACGGCCGTCGGGCCCGCGCGGCCCCGCGCGGCGCGGCGTCACCCGGGCCGGTGCGCTCTACGCTGGCGGGATGATCGTCGTCCTGATCATCGCGCTCGTCGTGATCCCCCTGATCGAACTGTTCGTGTTCGTGCAGGTCGGCCAGTGGATCGGTTACGTCCCGGCCATCGCGCTGCTGTTGGTGTGTTCGGTCGGCGGCGCGTACCTGGTCAAGCGCGAGGGGCTCAACGCCTGGCGGCGAGCGCAGGCCCAGCTGCGCGCCGGCGAGATCCCGGCCGCGCAGCTCGTCGACGGCGCCCTGATCATGGCGGCGGGTGCGCTATTGCTCACCCCGGGCTTCGTCACCGACCTCGTCGGACTGCTCCTCCTGATCCCGGCGATGCGGTACCTCCCGCGCCGCTGGGCCCGGAACCATCGCGCCACGCGCGCGACCAACGTGGTCTACGGCCGCGTGGTCGATGCCCGCAGCCCCGGTCTCACCCGCCGCCCGATCGACGTGCGCGGCACCGCCGATCCCGTCCCGCCGCGTTCGGAGGCCCCACCTCGGTCGGACTCCCCGCCGTCAGCGATCGAACCGCCCCGCGCCTGACCCACCCACGCCCCACGCACCCGCCGCTGACCCGGGCGCCGGCCACGTTCTCGGTTTCGGCGTCCTGAGCTGCTGCGGGGTAGCACTTCAGGACGCCAAAAACGGCGTGGCAACCGCAACGAGTCAGGTGATGCGGAGCAGCTCGGGTGCGGGCGGGCAGTCGGCCCGATGGTTCAGGACGCCGATGCCGGAGAGACCATCGGGCCCCACCACCATGTCGAACGTCGACGGCTCGCACTCCACGTAGGGGAGGTCCTCGCCGAGTTCGGCGCGAGCGGCGCGATCGAGCGCGTCGACCATGCGTGCGGGCAGCGCGTAACCACGCGGGACCACCAACCACGCTCGGGCCCCGATACTGCGTGCCGCGGTCACCAACTCGGCGGTACCCGGGGCGACGAAGACCCGTCCGTCGCCACAGACCACCGGCGCAGCCACGATGTGAGTGGGCGCGAGCGCGAGGAGCTCGGCCTCGTCGATCACGCGCACCGATTGCACCGAGACGCGAAGCCGGCGAGACAACTGCGAGTCGCGTCGGCCCGATCGCACCGCGAGGAGTTCGAGATCGATGCGCTCGGCCAACCCGTCGCGCACCACGTCCGGCCACCCGACGACCGCGACGGGCGACTCGTGGGGGAACGGCAGCGCGCCGGCGAGGCGTGCCGGCGTCAGGTCGGCTCGGTACTCCCGCCACGCGCCCCACGCGCCTTCGTGCGCGTCCGGCGCGCCGAGGACCCGCGCGCACAGCCACCAGAGCGGAGCCACGGTCGGGTGATACGCGAGCAACCTCCGACAGGCCACGACCACGCCGAACGGATCGTCGGCGAACCCCGCCAGACAGTCGGCCGACTCTTCGAGCAGCGCAACGTCGTCGTCGTCGGTCCAGCGGGCCAGATACCGGAGGCGCTCGAACGGCTGCATTAGTTGGTACGCGGTTCCTTCGGGAGACCGAGGACCCGCTCGCCGACGATGTTGCGCATCACCTCGTCGGTTCCGCCCGCGACCCGCATGCCCGGCGTGCCGAGGACCATCTCCGCGAATGCGTAGGTTCCCCATTCCCCGGTGTCCGCGGTCAACCGGGGCCCGAGGATCTCGCCCACCAGCGCGCCGACCCGTTGCATGTTCTGGGTGAGCGCGAGCTTGGCGATGGACATCTCCGGCCCGGGGAGCTGACCGGCGCGAATCTTCGCCATCGCGCGCAGGCTCGTGTATCGCGAGACTGCGGCGTGGATGTACACGTCGGCCAGACCCTGGCGAATCAATGGGTCATCGGCCACCCCGAAGTGCTTGGCCATCTCGATCACGCGCGTCGTGCTCATCGAGCCACCGGCCGCACCGCCGCCGCCGATGGATGCGCGCTCGTTCATCAACGTGGTGAGCGCCACCGTCCACCCTTCGTCGACATCGCCGAGCCGGTGGGAGTCATGGACCCGGACCTCGTCGAAGAACACCTCGTTGAACGACGCGCCACCGGTCATCTGACGGAGCGGGCGCACCTCCACGCCGGGCGCGTGCATGTCCACGACGAACATGGTCATACCCTTGTGTTTGGGCTTGTCCGGTGATGTACGCGTGATGATCTCGCCGATGTCGGAGTACTGCGCGCCGGACGTCCACACCTTCTGACCGCTGACGATCCACTCGTCGCCGTCGCGCTCGGCCTTGGTCTGGATGCCGGCGAGATCGGAGCCGGCGACCGGCTCGGAGAACAGTTGGCATCCGATGATCTCGCCCCGCCACATGCGCCGGAGGTAGCGCTCGCGCACCTCGGGGATTCCGTGCGCCAGGATCGTGGGTGCCACCATGCCGAGCCCGATCCCGAATGGGCTCTGCGACGGGATCACGTAGTGCGTGACCACCTCGCGATACGCCCGCTCGTGCGCCGCCGAGAGGCCCCGGCCGCCGTATTCGGCGGGGCCGGTGATCCACCCGAAACCGGCATCGAACTCTTGCTGCTTCCAGACCTTGCCGACCTCGACCTCGTGGTGCTCCTCCTCGGGCGTCTTCTCGTCGAGAAATGCCACCCGGTCCGAGCCCTCGCCCCACACGAACTTGGATTCACCGCGCCGCTCGGCATGGGCGTCGAGAAACGCCGTCGCCGCCGCCGTGAACTCGCCGACCGAACTGTCCGCCATATCGCCTCCTCACGACCGAAGGTCGAGCGTATCCACCCCCGCCGGTCGGTCTCGGAGTGACCAACGGCCTCTAAGGTCCATCGGATGTCCGAACGTCTCGACGTCGCGCCGGCGGCGCCGCCCAGCCTGGCGCGGGTGGGTGCGGCGATCGAAGCCCGGGTCCAGACCCTCCTCGACGCGGAGATCGAGCGGTGGATCCTCGTCGATCCCGCGCTGCACGCACCCCTCGAAGCCCTGCGATCCCTCGTCATGGCGGGCGGAAAGCGGTTGCGGCCGGCGTTCTGTCACTGGGCGTTCGTCGGCTCGGGCGGCGACCCGGAGGATCCGATCGTCGTCGACGTCGGTGCGGCCCTCGAGCTCCTGCACACGTTCGCACTGGTCCACGACGACGTCATGGACAATGCCCACCTCCGGCGCGGACGCCCCTCCGTTCACGCCGCCGCCATCGACGACCACGCGGCGTCGGGCGGGCGCGGCGAGGGTCGCCGGTTCGGCGAGGGCGTGGCGATTCTCGTCGGTGATTTCGCGTTCGTGTACGCCGACATGCTCGTGGCGGCACTCGGCCCCGAGGCGCGTTCGATCTACGACGAACTCCGCGTGGAACTCTGCGTGGGCCAGTATCTGGACCTCGCGGCCACAGCATCAGGGGCGCGCGATTCGAGCCAAGCACGCCGGATCGAGTGGTACAAGAGCGGGAAATACACCGTCGAGCGGCCGCTGCATCTCGGCGCGTCCCTTGCCGGCCGGGCGCACGACCTGACCGGCCCGCTCTCGGCGTTCGGCTTGCCGCTCGGCGAGGCGTTCCAGATGCGAGACGACCTGCTGTCGGTGTTCGGCGACCCGGCGGTCACCGGGAAGCCGGTGGGGGACGACCTCCGCGAGGGCAAGCTCACGCCGCTCGTTGCCGCCACCGCCCAACTCGCCGACGCCGCGGGACGCGAACTCCTCGACCGCATCGGGGCCCCCGACATCACCGCCGACGAGATCGTCGCCTTGGCGCAGGTGATGATCGATTGTGGTGCGGTCCACGAGGTAGAAACGGCGATCGAAGCCCTCGTCGCCGAGAGCCTCGCCGCGCTGGACCAGGCCCCGATCACCAGCGATGCGCGCGCCGCGTTGGCCGACCTCGGAGCGTTCGTCGCGTGGCGGGATCGATGAGCGCGGCCGTCGAGATCGACGGCATGGTCAAGCGATACGGGAACCGGCTCGCGGTGGACGGTATCGATCTCACCATCGGCGCGGGCGAGATCTTCGGCTTGCTCGGGCCCAACGGCGCCGGCAAGACCACCACCGTCGAGATCCTCGAGGGCTACCGCGAGGCCGACGCGGGGTCGGTGCGGGTGCTCGGTCTCGATCCGAATCGTGACGCGGCGGCGCTCCGGCCGCGTATCGGGGTGATGCTGCAAGAGGGTGGTCTCTACCCGGGGGTCAAGCCGCGCGAGTTGCTGCGGTTGTTCGCCGCGTTCTATCCGAACCCGGACGATCCCGACCGATTGCTCGAGGTGGTCGGGCTCGAGGACGCGGTGGGAACCACGATCCGGCGCCTCTCCGGCGGTCAGGCTCAGCGCCTCTCCCTCGCGCTGGCGCTCATCGGCCGGCCGGAACTGCTGTTCCTCGACGAGCCGACCGCGG
>JANPMG010000134.1:0-6624 GCA_031422675.1 Acidimicrobiia bacterium
TGGATCTCGCTGGTGCCCCCCGGGATCGTTCCGCCGAACGAACGCATCCACTGCGTGAGCCACGCGCCCTCGCGCCACATCGAAGGTCCGAGACGCGTCCGATCGAGCCCGGGGGTGCCGATCGCGGTGGTGCCGACGGCGAGGCTGCGTTGCACACTCTCGCTGCCGAAGAGTTTCAGGAGCGAGTGTTCCGGCGCGGATTTCCCGGCCATGAACTTCGAGAAACCGCGATAGCCCATGCACATGAGGGCCTGGGCGTCGATCGCGAGGCTGGCCACCTCGTCCCGGTAGACCTCGTCGTCGCCGATCCGTCGCCCGTCAGCACCGGGCTGCGCGCCCAAGGCAACGAGCGCCCGGGTCGCCCGCTCCACGCTGTACGCGTAGTCGATCCAGAGCATGGCGCGTTCGTGGGCGAGCGAACCCTGGGTGATCGGCCATCCGGCATCGATGTCGCCCAGGGCGTTCGCCACCGGAACCCGCACATCGGTGAAGAACACCTCGTTGAAGTCCATGGACTCAGGATCGGTGAGCTCAGGGAACGGTCTCGCTTCGATACCGGCCGACTTCATGTCGACGATCAGCGCGGTGATGCCCTGGTGTTTCGCTACTTCCGTGTTCGTGCGCACGAAGCAGAGACACCAATCCGCCTGGTGTGCACCAGAAGTCCAGACCTTCTGGCCATTGAGTACGAACTCGTCACCGTCGAGCACCGCACGGGTACGCAAGCTCGCGAGGTCGCTGCCCGCGGTGGGTTCGCTCATGCCGAGGCACCAGCCGATCTCGGCGCGCAGCGTGGGCAGCAGGAACCGTTCCCGCTGCGGCGCGGTCCCGTAGTCGCGGATCGACGGCGCAATGATGCCGAGCCCTTGCGGATTGAGACTGCGCGGGATCTCCCGGCGCGACATCTCTTCGAAGTAGATCATCTGCTCGACGGGCGACGCATCGCGTCCGCCCAGATCGGGCGGCCAACCGGGGACCAACCACCCGGCGTCGAACAATCGGCGTTGCCAATCCCGGCTCCACGGCTGGAGGTCTGCGCTCGACGACTTCGGCAATGCCAGGAGCTCCGGTGACGGGCCGTGTGCCTGGAGCCAGGTGACCAGCTCGGCTCGAAACGATTCTTCTCCGGCTCCGTAGCGCAGTCGCACAGCCGGAAACGTACCCGCTAGCGTCCCATCGCTGACGCCGACGGCAGGCCGTGTCCCGATGGATTTCGAGTTCCACGACGACCAGGAAGAGCTGCGGGATTCCGTCCGCCGTTACCTCGCGGCGCGGGCGCCGATTTCGTACGTCCGTGCTCATTACGCGGGTCCGGCGCCCGTCGACCCGGTCTGGCAGGGCCTCGCCGAACTCGGTTTGATGGCGATGTTGATCCCCGAAGGGTGCGGTGGCGCGGGCGCCGGTCTCGTCGATCTCGCTTTGGTGCTCGGCGAAATGGGTCGGTGCGTCTATCCGGGCCCGTTCGCGTCGTCCGCGGTTGGTGCGGCCAGTCTGCTCGCCGCCCTCCCCGATGACGACGTGGCCGCCGCCTGGCTCCCCCGTCTGGCGGAGGGCCGCGCGGTGGGAACTGTCGCGTTCACCGATGCGCGCCTGGCGCCGGTGACGATGGCGGATGGCGCGCTCCACGGCACCAAGGTCCACGTTCCCGATGGCGAGGTGGCGGATCTCCTGCTCGTCGTCACCGATGGTGGAGCATCGTGTGTCGCGCTGACCCCCACCGACGCAGGCGTGTCCGTGTATCGGTGCGAGACGGTGGACGGTTCGCGCACGTTCGCCACGGTGACGTTGGACGACGCTCGCGGAATCGCGTTGACCGGTGATGTCGCCGAGGCCGTCGCCGGTGCCGACGATCGCCTCGGCGTGGCCGGCGTCCTCGACGGCATCGGTGCGGCCGAACGTGCATTGGAACTCACGCTCGAGTACGCCAAGCACCGGGAGCAGTTCGGTCGGCCGATCGGATCGTTCCAGGCCGTCCAGCATCTCTGCGCCGACATGCTGCGCGCGCTCGAACTCGGACGCGCGGTCGGCTACTACGCGGCCTGGGCCTGCGACCACGCCGACGCCACCGAACGCCATCGCGCCGCCACGATGGCCCGCGCCTTTGCGGCCGACGACTTCTATCGGGTGGCGGCGAGTGCAATCCAGGTGTTCGGCGGTGTGGGATTCACCTGGGAACACGACATCCATCTGTTCTACAAACGTCTGCTCACCCTGCAACTCGCGGGTGGCACCGCGGCGGATCACCTCGAGACGTTGGCCTCGATCGCGCTCTGATCCCGCTCAGCCTTCGGCCCGCGCGCCGACGGGTTGCGATGCCGGCTCATCGCGGCGATCGCCACGGCGGCGAGGACCACGATGACCGGCTCGGCCGGTACCCGAAATCGGGTCTGCCCGTACGACAACAGCGCACCGGCGGTCACGATGAGCGGCGGGACCGCGAGGAGCCACAGCCGAACCCGACGCCGGCGGAGGACGACGGCACCCGCGATCGCGAGTGCGAGCAGCGGGTAGTAGAACCCGAGCCCGAGGTTGGTGAGCCAACGCGGGCGACCTTCGGCTTCGTTGATGAACGCCATGTCGGCCGGGCGGAAGAGGCCCCAGTCTCGCCCGATCCGCGCCGCCACGACCTTGAGGAACTGCGTGCGGCGACCGTCGTTGATGTAATCCATCGAGCGTTGCCGATAGATCTTCGAGACCTCCGACTGGTCGCCGCGCGGCGCGCGCTTCGGGATGCACACGTTCAGGTTGGTGAGCCCGATCGGGGGACCGAAGAACACTGCGTCGCACGTGGACCCGAGGATGGCGATGCCGTCGTTGGTGGAGATGAAAGTCGGCTGCTCGAACCGACTCAGGTTGAACCCCACCCATGGCCCCACGATCACCAGCACACCGAGCGCGACGATGCCGACCGGTGCGACGCGCGCTCGCAACGGCTGTTTCCTCCAGGTCCACAGCAGGGGCAGGGCGAGGAGCGGTGCGAGCAAGACCAACTCGGCGCGTGCCAGCGCAGCCAGACCGCACACCACACCGAGCGCGGCCGCGTTCGGACGCGACGGTGCGTCGATCAGCCGCAACAGCAACAGCAGCGCGCCGACGACGGTGGCCACCGCCAATGTCTCGGACATGATCAGACCGTCGTTCACCCAGAGGTAGGGATAGATCGCGGCGATGCCCGCCGCGATCAGCCCGGCGGCGTCGCCGGCGAGCCGGCGGGCCAGCAATGCCATGAGCACGATGCCGAAGAGACCGATGAGCATGATCTCGAACCGCACGATCAACTGCGTCGTCGACTCGGCCAGACCGATCTGATCCCCGGCCCAGATGACGGGGAGGATCACGAAAACGGTGAGGGGCGGATGATCGGCCGCGGGCCGGGACCGTCCTGCATTCCCCGGCAGGAACTCGAACGGGTCGTTGTAGCCGTGACCCTTCCCGAGTTGGCGGGCTTGAAGTTCGTAGTACCCCGCGTCGTAGAACGACCGATCGTGGCGCGCCACCGCCAGGATGAAGGTGGTGCGGACCGCCCCTGCGACCACCAGGATCAGCAGCAGTCCGGTGCGAAATCGGCGCGAGGTCGGTCCGGACACCCGTCCGACGTTAGCGGCGGCCGTCGGTGCACCCGCGGTGCGCGTGCACCGGTTGACTGGTCAGGGGGTGGACTGGTCAGGGGGTGGACTGTTCAGCGGTGGGTGGTGAGCAGCAGCGCACCCGCGAGTGGGCCACCGCCCGCGCACGCCACACCCACTTCGGGATCGCCTGGCACCTGGCGCGCGCCGGCCTCACCCCAGAGTTGGGTGACGGCCTCGTGCAGAAACCCGTAGCCGTGGAGTCGCCCCGCCGAGAGCTGCCCGCCGTGCGTGTTGAGCGGCAGCACGCCGTCGCGTGCGATGTTCTGACCGCCCTCCACGAACGGACCACCCTCACCGTGACCGCAGAACCCCATCGCTTCGAGCCAAGCCAGCGCAATGAACGAGAAACCGTCGTACATCTCCGCCAGCGCCACATCGGCCGGGGTCAGATCAGTGCGCCCCCACAGCTGCGCTCCGGCGTCACGGCACGCCATCGTGGTGAGGTCGTCGAACTGGTCCCAACTCGGGCGGCCGCGCAACGCGGTCCCCACCGCTTCCACGTGAACCGGCGGCTTCCGCAGATCCGAGACGGTGTCCACGTGCGACACGATCACCGCGGTCGCACCGTCGCAGGGCACGTCGCAGTCGTAGAGCGAGAGCGGCGTCGAGATCATCCGTACGTTGAGATAGTCGTCCATGGACATGGGCTCGGTGTAGATCGCCTTCGGATTCAGCGCGGCATTGGCGCGCGCGTTGATCGCGATCTGACCGAGCTGTTCGCGGGTCGTCGCGAACTCGTGAAAGTGACGTTGGGCCATGAGCGCGATCCAGGGCGCCGCGGACGGTGCCGCGAACGGCAGCGTCCACTCCATGAATCCGCTCGCCCGAAAGCTGCCGCCACCCCCGCTGCCCGGCATGGTGGACGCACGTCCCTTCGAGCCCTGGGCGCTGCCCTCGTAGACACTGCGAAAGCAGAGGACGTGGGTGGCGAGCCCCGCCGCCACCGCGAGGCAGGCGTTGATCACCGACCCGAGTTGGCCGGGCGCCTCGATGCCGCCGGACCACCAGCCGAGTTCGAGCCGCAGCGCGTCCTGGACGTCGACCACGCCCGCGCCGCTGAAGCCGGCCGGCATCCCCATCGGGCCGGGGTAGGTGGCGATGCCGTCGATGTCCTTGGTGGTGAGGCCCGCGTCCGCGATGGCCGCGAGGCACGCGTCGAGCGTCAGTTCCAGCGGGTCCCGGAACAGCCGACGGCCGATGTCGGATTGACCCGCACCGCTGATGACGGTCTGCTTCTCGATGAACTTGCTCACGCGTCCGTCCGATCCGGTTCGAAGAGCGGAATCGCGATCTCATCCTCGCCGTCCGCGTGGATCTCGAACGTCACCCGAAGCGGCATACCGATCTCGAGATCCGCGTGGGCGCAGTTCACGATGTTGGTGGTGAGACGCAGTCCCGCCTGCTCCGGGATGTCGACGATGCCGATCACGTACGGCAGCTCGGGACCGGGCATCCAGGCCTGGTGGTTGATGGTGAACGTGTGCAGCGTGGCGCGTCCGGACACGGTGGCGGGCGCAAGATCCTTCGAGTGACACACCGGACAGAGTGCGGTGGGCGGATGGTTGTAATAGCCGCATGTGTTGCACCGGAGGAAGCGCAACTCGCCGCGAGCACCGGCGGTCCAGAACTCGCGGTTCAGGTCCGTCAGCGCGGGCAGGATCCGAAACGGCGGCTCAGCGGTAGTCACGACGCTCGGCGATCTATCGGTCGGCGGGACGGAACTGGACGATCGTCACGTCGTCCGAGATCGGGTGGAACACGGCTTCGAGTGCCATGCCCATTTCGAGCGCGTCGAACTCGCAGGCCACGACGTTCGTCATCATGCGCGGACCTTCGGCGAGGTCCACGACCGCGGCCACGTACGGCACCCGCTCGTTGAACGGCGGCAGATCGTTTCGGTGGACGACCGACCACGTGTACAGGGTGGCCCGGCCCGATGCTTCCATCCATTCCACGTCCGGGTTCCAACAGTGCGGGCAGAACGGCCGCGGGTAGAAGTGGGTTCTCGCACACGTCAAGCACCGCTTGATGAGCAGCCGACCGTCACGCGCGGCGTCCCAGAACGGCTGGGTCTCCAGGTCCGGTTGGGGAAGATCGAAGCGCATCGCCGTCATGCGCGCGATGCCAGCGCCGCGACGGCGACCCCGGTCAGCTTCGATTCGCCGTCCTGGTTGGTGACCGTGCACTCCAGCTCCACCCGGCGTTCGGAGTCCGCTTCGTACGTGCGCAGAACGGTGACGTGGGTGGTGAGGATCTCGCCGGGCCAGGTCTGCTTGGTGAATCGGATCTTGTAGTGACGCAGGTTGCCGACGCCGACGTAATCGGTGATCGCCTTCCCGAGCAGACCGGCGGTGAACATGCCGTGGCCGAACACGCTCGGGAGGCCCGCCGCCTGGGCCGCCACCTCGTCGGTGTGCATCGGATTGAAGTCACCCGACGCGCCGGCATACATCACCAGGTCCGTCCGCGTGAGCTTGTGGGTACTCGCCGGCGCGGTGTCACCCTCGGACAGGTCCTCCGCAAACAGCTTGGTCTCAGTCATCGTTTCCAGTGTCCCTGCTCCCCGCCGCAAACGTCAACTCCCCCATCGAATCCCGCGCCGAACGCAGGCGCGGCGAGAGTTGTGGTCAGGCGTCTTTGGGGAGTCCGAGGACGCGCTCGCCGATGATGTTGCGTTGGATCTCGCTTGTGCCGCCGGCGATCGTCAGGTTCCGGGTGAAGAGGAACTGCTCGGACCAGCCCGCGGCCGGACCCTCGGCGACGGCACCGAGCGCACCGAATAACGCGAGGCCCACCTCCTGCACCCGCTGATCGTGCTCCACGCCGAGCAGCTTGCGCACGCTGGCCTCCGGGCCAGGGCGCGCACCGGTCAGCGACCGCTGGGTCGAGCGCAGCCCGAGGACGGCAACCGTGTGGGCCTCGGCCACCAGCGCGCCGAGCTGGTCGAGGAGCAGCACGTCGGCGTCGAGGACCTTGGCATCGATGCGCTCGCGGA
>JANPMG010000135.1:0-67973 GCA_031422675.1 Acidimicrobiia bacterium
GTCGGTCCGACGTTCGAGTTCGACTCGGCTGGTTGTCTGTCCCAGCGAACAGTCAGGTCGCCACCGTCCAGGCTCCATGTCCCGCGCACGACCTGGGCGGCGACATTGACGGGAATCCTGATCACGACGCGTCCCGAGGTCCCGTCCGCAACCGATACGACGGCGCTGATGGCCAATGCAGAGAAGGTCGGATCCGGTCGTTCTGAGGTCACGACGCATTGCCATCGGCCTCGCGCGTACGCGGCGACGCCCGTGGCCAGGTTGGCCGACGAGCTGCAGCCGACCGCCCCAACGACAACGGTGACGAGACCGAGCCAGCCCCGCCTCCCGGGAACCAGCATGCGCGCACGGCTTCGGTCGGATTCGCGCCTGCGTACCGAAGGCCGGTCGGTGCGACAGTTCACGGCGCTACGTGAGCCCGAATGCGTGGACGCCGCCGGAGTCGTCGGTGACGAAGACCCGGCCGCCCGAGATGACCGGTGCCGTGCGAATGTCGGCGCCGACGTTCTTACTCCAGAGTGGGCGGCACGTCGTGGTGCCACACCCGGCGGCATCGAACGCAGCCAGCGTCCCGTCGGTCGCGCCGACGAAGACCACCGATCCGGCGACGGAGGGTGCCTTCGGTCCGCTCGGAATGCTTGCTCTCCAGAGCGGCGCACACGTCGGAGCCCCGCAGCCGGTCGCGTTGAACGCGTACATGTTTCCGTCGTCCGAACTCACGAACAGCGCGGAATCGGTGACCGCAACCGGAACGACGTGGACCGATCTGGCGTCGGCCGTCCATGCGGGCGTGCACGTCGGTGCACCACAACCCGTGGCGTTGAACACCTCGACGTCGCCGTTCATCTGGGGTACGTAAACCAGCCCGTTCGCCACCGCCGGCATGTCGTCCCAGCCGCCCTGACTCGCAAGCAGTCCGGACCAGAGAGGTACGCAGCCGGGTTGGGTGACGTTGCAGCTCGGCGGGGCGATCGCATCCCAGACGGTGAGCCGGTCGTTGTTCATGAAGTAGAGCAAACCGCCGGCAACGGCGGGTGCGCTGCTCACGAAGTAGCGGAGGAACCCTCCGAGCGCCGTGCCGCTCCCGTCGATCCGCTGCGCGACCAGTCCGAGGTGCCGTTGCGTGGCCGGGCGATCCGTGATTTGGAAGGTGGCGTACGAGTAGTACCCATAGGCCACGCCGTTGGCAATCGCGACCGGGGCGGCTTCGGTGGACAACAGCGGGCCGGGTGCTGATGCACCGGTTGCGGGGTCGAACGCGCCGCCGACGTGATAGTTCCAGTTCCCGGATGCGTAATCTTCGATGCTCGTAAACGCACGAAGACTGGCACCGCCGGACCAGACCTTCCCGGCGGCGAACACCGGAGTTGCCACCTTCATCAAGTCATTCGCGCCGGGAGGGACTGGAAAGGTTCTCGTCCACGTCGGGTTGCACACGCGCGGCTGCTCTCCGGTGCAGCCCGCCCCGGCTGCGTCGAACGCAATCAGCTTGGCGGGAGTGCCGGTTCGATCGGGTTGAGTGGTCAGGAAGACGCGCCCGTCGCCGACCACCGGCGCGGACCCCTCGTTGCCAGCATTTCCGCGCCACTGTTCGACCAAGGACCCGACGTTGCCGGGCGTGATCGATTTCTCGCTGCTGCTGAACCCGGAACGCCCCGCGCCGAATCCGACCATCGACCAATCACATGCCGCAACGACGAGGACGAGCACACCGAGGAGTCCCACGAACCGACCCTGCCGTCTCATCAGTACTCCCTCGTCAACGTGCGTCTGCCGCCATCCTGGCAGCAGACGACCGGGATTGGAATCCCGTCGTCGAGACAGCTCAGGCCAGGGTGAGCCAGACCCGTTTGCCGTGACCGTTCGGGTCGTCGTCCCAGCCCCATTCGTGGGCGACGGCGGCCACGATGGGGAGGCCTCCGGTGTCGGTCCCGTCCGGGCCCGGCTTGGCCATCCTCGGGGTCTGCGGATTCGAGTCGATCACTTCGAGGTACAACAGCTCGCGATCGCGCCACGCTCGTACGGTGATGAGGCCGCCGGCGTACTGGATCGCGTTGGTGACGAGTTCGCTCAGCGCGAGTTCACCAGCCTCGACCTGACGTTCGGAGAGGTCGAGCTGCTCGGACGTCTCCCGAAAGAACTGGCGAGCCGAGCGCGCGTCGATCAGCTGGCCGTCCAGCTCGATCTCGTAGACCTGCGGTGCTCGCATTCGCATCTCCTGGCCGGCGCGATGTCGGCCGGGTTGCGGCCGCGTCGGTTGGGAACCGCCGGCCGTATCGAACGATGCCCCGCCAGGCAGCTCACGAAACCTTGATCGGCGTTGCGGTCTCCGGAGTGGTCCGGGAGCGAGGGACGAGTGATCCGGGGACGCAGGTGACTCGCCGGGCTGGGGTGGCGGGCGGGTGGTTATGCGGGTTGGTTGTGCGGTCTCCGGAGTGGTCCGGGAGCGAGGGACGAGTGATCCGGGGACGCAGGTGACTCGCCGCGCTGCGGATGCAGCGCAGAATACAGGTGCCCGGGGGGGGATTCGAACCCCCACGATCTTGCGATCAGTGGATTTTGAGTCCACCGTGTCTGCCATTCCACCACCCGGGCGTGGAGGTCCATGTTGGCACCTGGCACGGTGTGGGTCGGGCACTATGGTGCGCGTCGGTCGCTCGGGCGGAGGAACAGCGGGATGTGGTGGATCGCGGTCAGCGTCGGAGTGGCGGTGGTGGCGCTCCTCGCCATTCTTCTGCTGCCGCGCACGCGCAACGCCGCCGACGGGCCACTCCCACCGGAGATCGAGACGCGCATCCTGCTCGGTGAAACGCCGGACAAGATCGAGACGGCGTCCAACCCCGGCGATGTCGCCCCCGAGTCGCGGTCGTCCGATGCGGACCCCGACCACTGACGAACATGACAGTCTCCACTGCGATCGTGTTCCCCGGACAGGGCACCCAGACCCCGGGGATGGGCGCGGCCTGGCAGGGCCGCCCCGAATGGGTGCGGGTCGTCGAGCGCGCCGAAGCCGCGTTGGGTGAACCGCTCGGTCGGCTGGTGCTCGACGCCGACGCCGAGGAACTCGCGCGAACCCGCAACGCCCAGCTCGCGGTGCTCCTGAACTCCCTCATCGTCTGGGAGGCGATCAAGGATCGGGTGGCGCCGGTCGGATTTGCCGGCCATTCACTCGGCCAGGTGACCGCACTCATCGCCGCGGGCGTGTTCGCGTTCGACGAGGGGATCAGATTCGCGGCGATCCGGGCCGAACGAACGCAGACCGCGGCCGACGCGACGCCGGGGGTGATGGCGGCACTCCTCGGCGCCACGCTGGAGCAAGCGAGCGCCGGCTGTCTCGCCGCTCCGAGCGCATGTTGGATCGCTAACGACAACGCGCCGGGTCAGGTGGTGTTGGCGGGCACGCCTGCCGGGCTCGACGCCGGTGTCGCTGCGGCCAAGGCCGCGGGGGCGCGCGCGGCGCGGTCGTTGGCGGTCGGCGGTGCGTTCCACACTCCGCTCATGGCGCCGGCCGCCGACGCGCTGGGCCAAGACCTGGCCGAGGTTGTGCTGCATCCGCCGAGTGCACCGGTGGTCTCGAACGCCGACGGCCTCGCCTATCTCGATGCCGAGGGTTGGCGAAACCGGTCGGCCCGCCACGTCGCGTCGCCGGTGCGGTGGAGGATCGTCCAGCCCGCACTCGCGGAACTGGGCGCGGCGAGGCTCCTCGAGGTCGGCCACGGTTCGATGCTCGCTGCGCTCGCGAAGCGCACGATCCCCGATGTCCCGGTGATCGGCGTCGCAGTCCCCGACGATCTGATGGCTGTCTCATGAGTGACTCCAACCCCGAAGCAGGTCGGGTCGCACTCGTGACCGGTGCGTCGCGCGGGATCGGGCGCGCGACGGCGGTCGCGCTGGCGCGTGAGGGCGCGCGAGTCGTCGTGGGATTCGCGACCGACGCGGAAGGTGCGGCGGAGACCGTTGCCCGCATCACGGCCGGCGGTGGCACCGCGATCTCGGGCGAGATCGCAGTCGATGATCCGGAGTCGGTGGACCGGGCGTTCGGGCGGATCGAGACCGAGTTGGCGCCCGTCGAGATCCTCGTGAACAACGCCGGAGTCACCGGCGACGGTCTGATCGTCCGGATGAGTGACGAGCAGTGGGACCGGGTGCTCGCGGTCAATCTCTCGGGCGCGTTCCACACGATTCGGCGCGCAGTCCCGAAGATGATGCGTGCCCGGTTCGGGCGGATCGTCAACGTGTCCTCCGTCGTGGCTCACCTCGGTGGTCCCGGTCAGGCGAACTACTCGGCGTCGAAGGCGGGGTTGTTGGGCCTGAGCCGATCGGTCGCGCGTGAGTTGGCGAGCCGTTCCATCACCTGCAACGTGGTTGCGCCTGGGCCCATCTCGACTGCGATGACCGAGGCCATGGGAGAAGCGTGGCTGGCCGGAGTCTCGGGCCTGGTGCCGCTCGGACGCCCGGGCACCCCCGAGGAATGCGCGGCTGCGGTGGCGTTCCTCACCTCCGACGCCGCCGCCTACATCACCGGCGCGCTGATCCCGGTCGACGGCGGTTTGGGCATGGGGTTCTGAGCGCGGACCGGCCTCGCACCGACTTCGCAGGTCCGATTCGACTACAACATGCGTGACGACGCCGTCAGCCGGGCGGCCCCAAAAGGAGTGATCGAACATGGAACGTGATGACGCGCTCGCCGCAATCCGGGATGTGGCCGTCGAGATCTTGAGCGTCGAGCCGGACGCCGTGGTCGAATCTGCACGTTTCGCCGAGGACCTCGACGCCGACTCGCTGGACCTCGTGGAGTTGGTCATGGGCCTCGAGGAGAAGTTCGACGTTTCCATCCCCGAGGAGGACCTCGAGGGAGTGGCGACCGTCGGCGACGCCGTCGATCTCGTACTGAAGAAGGCGGCCGCACTGTCGTGAACGGCGCCAACGACCACCGGGGCAGGCCGCGGGTGGTGGTCACCGGCGTCGGACTCCACACGCCGGCCGGCGTCGGCCTCGACGCCAACTGGGATGCGCTGATCGCCGGCCGCTCGACGGCTGGTCCGATCCAGCGGTTCGATCCATCGGATCTTTCGGTTCGGTTCGGGTGCGAAGTTCACGACTTCGACCCGGTTCCCTACCTCGGACCGAAGGAGTCCCGGCGGGTGGATCGCGGCACCCAGCTCGGTTTTGCCGCCGCGGCGGATGCGTTGGCCGACGCCGGCGATCCGGGTGCGGATCCGGCTCGGTGCGCGGTGGTCGCCGGAACCGGGATCGGCGGACTCATCACCCTCGAAGAGCAGGTGATGCTCTACCTCAACAAGGGCCCCGATCGGGTCAGTCCGTTCTTCGTGCCGATGATGATGCCGAACTCGACCGCCGGCCTGATCGGCATCCGTTTCGGTTGGACCGGCCCGATGCTCTGCATCAGCACCGCGTGTGCCGCGAGTGCGAATGCGATCGGTGAGGCCACGCGGATCATCCGCGACGGCACCGTCGATGTGGTCATGGCCGGCGGAACCGAGGCGATGCTGATGGCCCCGGCCGTCGCGGCGTTCGCGCGCATGGGCGCGCTGAGCAAACGCAACGACGAACCCGAACTCGCCTCGCGTCCGTTCGATCAAGCACGCGACGGTTTCGTGATGGGCGAGGGCGCGGCATTCCTGGTCCTCGAGCGCGCCGATCGGGCGGAGGCACGCGGGGCGCGCGTCTACGGCGAGATCGCGGGCTACGGGGTCAACTCGGACGCTTTCCACATCACCGCACCCTCCCAAGGCGGTGCCGGCGCGGCGGCGTGCATGCAACTCGCGCTCGACGACGCCGCGCTCGGCGCCACCGAGATCGGTCACATCAATGCGCACGGTACGTCCACCGAGTTGAACGACGCCGCCGAGTCCGAAGCCATCCGCAAGGTGTTCGGCGACCAGGCCCCACCGGTCACCGCCGGGAAAGGCGTCACTGGCCACCTCATCGGCGCGTCGGGCGGGGTCGAAGCGATCATGGCGCTGCGTGCGGCACGCGAGGGTCTGGTTCCACCGGTCGCCAACCACGACCGGACGGCCGACGACGTGATGCCGCTCGATGTGGTCCACGGTGCGCCGCGCGCGATTCGTCGCGCGCCGGTGTTGTCGAACTCGTTCGGGTTCGGCGGACACAACGCGACGCTCGTGCTCGTGCCGGCCGACTGATGCTGCTCGCCGGCAAGCGGATCCTGGTCACGGGAGTCCTCAACGACCAGTCGATCGCCTACGCCGTGGCGCGGATCGCCCAGGAGCAGGGTGCCGAGGTGGTGCTGTCCTCGTTTGGTCGGGTCATGAGCCTCACCACGCGCGCGGCGCGTCGATTGCCGACCCCACCCGAGATCATTCAGCTCGACGTGGCCGACGACGCCGATCTCGACGCACTCGCGAGCCGTTTGCCCTTCGATCTCGACGGCGTGGTGCACGCGATCGGATTCGCCCCGCCGTCGTGTCTGGGTGGTGGATTCCTCGACGCGCCGTGGGAAGACGTCGCCGTTGCGATGCAGGTGTCGGCGTTCTCACTGAAGGCGCTCGCGGTCGCGGCACTCCCCCGGCTGTCCGACGGTGGCGCGATCGTCGGACTGGACTTCGACAACCAGTCGCAGGCGTGGCCGGTGTACGACTGGATGGGGGTGGCCAAGGCGGCGTTCGAGTCGACGGCGCGCTACCTCGCCCGCGAGCTCGGTCCGCGCCGCATCCGCGTCAACCTGGTGTCGGCGGGCCCGCTTCGCACCCTGGCAGCTCGGTCCATTCCCGGCTTCGAACACTTCGAGTCGGTCTGGGACGCGCGCGCACCACTGGGGTGGGACATCCGTGACACCGAACCGGCGGCGAAGGCCGTGGTGGCGCTGCTCTCGGATTGGTTCCCGGCCACGACCGGCGAGATGGTGCACGTCGACGGCGGGTTCCACGCCATCGGCGCTTGAGGCACGCGGCTCCTCGCCTCCCGCAAGTCAGCCCGCGACGTCAGGTAGTGAGCGCGGCCGTCACCTTCGGAACCGTGTCCTTCGGGCTGACCTTGTAGAACGCGCCGGCGATCTTGCCCTGGGCGTCGATGACGAACGCCGAGCGCACGATCCCCATGTACTTGCGGCCGTACATGGACTTCTCGGCCCACACGCCGTACTTCTCGGCCACCACGTGCTCGGTGTCGGAAAGGAGTGGGAAGCCGAGGTGGTACTTCTCGTCGAACTTCGCCTGCTTCTCCGGGGTGTCCGGGCTGATCCCGAACACGGTCGCGCCGAGCTTCGCTAGATCCGGCCGGTGGTCGCGCACTTCGCAGCTCTGGGTGGTGCATCCCGGGGTGTCGGCCTTCGGATAGAAGTAGAGGACGACCGGCTGGCCCTTCAGTGCCGTCAACGCGACTTTCGCGCCCGTCTGATCCACCAGCGTGAACGCCGGCGCGCGGTCACCGACTTCGAGCTTCGCCATTTGATCCTCCGGTACATCGGGTCCAACGATTCGGCCCGTAGTGTGACCCGCCGTGCGCCGGTCGGAGCGAATCAACCTGCCGGTCTCGGCCTCGACCGCGCTCGAGTTGGCCCGCACCGCGTTGACCCTCGAAGGTGGCGGACCAACTCAGCTGGCGGGGTCTCCGCAGTCGACGATCACGGTGGGGGTGGAGACCGACCCGGACCGAGATGGTGCCGTCGTCGTCCTCGACGCCGAGAACCGGATGCGGATCCCGTTCTTCGGCTGGTTCTTCGCCCCCATTTTCCGGTTCGAACTCCGGCGCGGGTTGCGCTGGTCCCGCCACGCCCTCGAAGCCGCGTCGGCGGGCGAGCCCGCGCCGGAGCCGCTCGGTTCGCATCCGTTCTCGACCCCGGGCAACTTCGGTGGCGATCAGGCGAGTCTGATCGCCACCGTTGCGTTCGCCGGCGCGCTGACCGCGTTCGCAGCTGCGCTCTTCGGTCAGTTCGGTGATCCGATCGCAAAGTCGTTCAACGAGTCGAGTGGCAGCTTGGCGAACGCGTTCGCGATCACTCGCGTCGGCGCGGTCGTGGCGCTGGTGGCCGCGGCGTTGGCGGACCGCGTCGGGCGCCGCCGGATCCTGCTCGGCGCGCTGGTGGGGTTGGCGGTCGCCAGTGCGATCAGTGCGGTGGCGCCGAGCTTCGCGGTATTGGTGGCCGCCCAGTCAGTCGTGCGCGCCTGCGTGAACACGGCGTTGATCGTCGGGGGAATCGCCGTGGTGGAAGAGGCACCCGAGGGTGGGCGGGCGTTCGCGGTGTCGATGCTCGCATTGGCGTCCGGCGCGGGGTACGCGCTGTCGGTGATCCTGCTCCCGATCGCCGATCTCGGTCGGGAATCCTGGCGGATCGCGTTCGGTGTGAGCGCGCTCGGGATCCTGTTGGTTCCGTCGATTGCGCGCCGGTTGAAGGAGACGACGCGCTTTCGTGCCCTGGCCGGCCGGACCGGCAAGCGCAACCGGTTCCGCGAGATCTTCGACGAGGCCTACGGACGGCGGCTCATCCTGCTCGCCGCCGTGGGGTTCCTGTCCAACATCTTCAGTGCGCCTTCCGCTCAGCTCTCGAACCGGTATCTCGGAAACCAACTGGGATTCTCGAGTTCGGGCATCGCACAGTTCAAGGCCGTGACCACGGGGATCCCCGGTCTCATCGGGATTCTGCTGGCGGGTCGGCTCAGCGAATCACGCGGCCGCCGTCCGGTTGCCATCGTCGGCGTGCTCGCCGGGACGCTGTTGACGGTGGTCTTTTACCTCGGGAGCGGGCCGCTCATCTGGATCGTGTCGAGTTTCGGCGTGATCGCGGCGGCGTCCGGATCGTTGTCGGTGGGCACGATGGATGCCGAGTTGTTTCCCACCGAGGCGCGTGGGACCGCCAATGCGTTTCTCCTGCTGACCGGGGTCTCGGGCTCCGTCATCGGGTTGCTGCTCGCGGGATTCCTCGCCGATCGGCTCCACGATCTCGGCCTGGCGATCGCGTTGTGCGGCATCGCTCCGATCCTCGCTGCCCTCTTCCTGATTCCGCGCCTGCCCGAGTCCTCGGGCCGGGCCCTCGACGACGTGAGCCCATCCGAGGTCTGACCCGCTCAAGATTTTGTGCCAATCCGGTCGATACCACCCTCGCGGGCCGACCTCGAGGAGCACACCCTGTCCACGCCAGCTGTAGATGTTGCGCACTTGCTCCGCCGGGCCGGGTTCGAGGGCACACCGGCCGAGATCGCAAGTTTCACGCCGATGGATCTGCCCGTCATCGTCGACGCGCTCCTCGACTTCTCGTCCAACCCGCCTGACACGCCGCCGGCCAGCCTCGGCGATCCGACCAAGGGCAACTGGGAGCGGATGCAGGATCTCACCAAGTGGTGGCTCGATCGGATGCGGACCGTGCCGCGGCCGTTGCAGGAGAAGCTCGCCCTCTTCTGGCACGGCCACTTCGCCACCCAGGTGAGCAAGGTCGACCACGCCGTGGACATGTTCGACCAGAACCGGTTGTTCCGGACCTCCGGCGCGGGAAGTTTCGAGAACCTGGTTCAGCAGATGGCGCTCCAGCCGGCGATGTTGATCTACCTCGACAACGACCCGAACGAGCAGGGCACGCCGAACGAGAACTTCGCGCGTGAGCTGATGGAACTCTTCACTCTCGGCGTGAACCAGTACACCCAGGCCGACATTGTCGCGTCGGCGCGGGCGTGGACCGGACACAACGTGGACTACAACGTGGAGCCGCGGGTCTATCGGTTCTATCCCGAACGCCACGACACTGCGGTGAAGACCTTCATGGGCGTGACTCGGAACTGGGACGGGCCCGAGATCATCACCCACATCCTCACCGTCGAGCCCCATCGGTCGATTGCCGCGCGCTACATCGCGAAGAAGCTGTGGATCTACTTCGCATCTCCCAGCCCGTCGACGACTGTGCTCGACGCGCTCACTACCGCGTTCGTGGACTCGAATCTCGACATCCGCACGCTCGTGCGCACGATTTTCCTCCGACCCGAGTTCTACGGCCCGGCGGCCCGCCAGGGGCTGGTCCGCAGTCCCGTGGAGTGGATCGTGACGTGTTTGCGCATGACGGGACTGAGCGCCGAGGAGACGAACCCGCAGTGGTGGATGGAGGAGATGGGCCAGCGCCTGTTCGAGCCGCCGAACGTTGCCGGCTGGAAGAACAACGCGTACTGGTTGAACAGCACTGCACTGTGGGCCCGAGCCGACTTCGCCCGGAACATGACGTGGCGCATCCACCAGAAGTGGACGCCGACCACCGGATTTCTGAAGGCCATCACCGACCGCAACGCGCAGAACCAACCCGTGATGTCGGTCCCGCTCGCGATCGATCTCGCGTTTCAGAGCTTCGGCCGGGATCCGGCCATCGCACCCGTTTCTGCATGGAACCGCAGTGTCCTCCAGAACTGGTTGACCGCCCAACGCGCATCTGAAGGCGCGCCCGGGTACTCGTGGCGGGACTGGGCGGCGATCAATCTCACCACGATGACAATGTTGACCCCCGACGTGTTGCTCGCATGAGGAGCCGACCGTGAACGCAGAAGACTTCGACGACCTCGCGCTCGATCGGCTGTCCCGTCCGGCGCAGCTTCCGGGAGGGTTGAGCCGCCGGCGGTTCCTCCAGCTGGCCGGCGCGGGTGCCGGCGCGGCTGCGGTCAGCCCGTACCTGGCGAGCCTCTCGGCGTTCGCCGCGCCCCCGCTCGGCGCCAACGACGGCATCCTCGTGCTCCTCATGATGGAGGGCGGCAACGACGGTCTGAACACGGTGATCCCCACCGGCGAGTCGCGCTATTACTCGTTGCGACCCGGTCTCGGAATCCGGCCCGGCGTCGCGCTCCCTCTCGCCGCGGGGGTGGGGCTCCACCCCGCGCTGCCCAAGCTCAAGGCTCGGTACGACCAGGGCGACGTCGCAGTGGTGCAGGGCGTCGGGTACGCAAACCCCGATCTCAGCCATTTCAGTTCGATGGGGATCTGGATGAACGGGTGGGGCGGGGCGCGACCGGCGGGGCCGGCGACGGGGTGGGTCGGCCGTTACATGGACGGTCTCCCCAACGCGGCGGACGAGAGTCTCTATGGCGTGGTCGTCGGGACGTCGGTGCCGTTGCACATGGTCGGCTCGGTCGCGCGTGCGTCGGGCCTGCCCACCAATCTCGGTGGTGCGTTCGGGATCGACCGCCGTGACGCGAGCGACGCCCGCATGTACGACGCGCTGGGTTCACTGTCGGGGGGTGCCTCGGGGCTCGGGCAATGGGGTGACCTCGCCGCCAAGGTCGAACACGACACCCTCGACCTGGCGCAGAAGATCCAGCCCGCCTATCAAGGGACGTTCCCGGACTCTCGCCTCGGTCGGGAACTGACCCTCGTCGGGCGGTTGATCAACGCGAACCTCGGCATTCGAGTGTTCAACACCGACATCGGCGGTTTCGACACGCACTCGACGCAAGCTGCTGGGCACGCGTCACAACTCGGCGAAATCGACGACGCCATCGAGGCACTGTTCACCACGCTCGCGCCCGAGTGGCGATCTCGGGTCACGGTGATGACCTTCTCCGAGTTCGGGCGCCGGCCGGAGGAGAACTCTGACGCCGGGACCGACCACGGTTCCGCCGCGCCCCTCTTCATCGTGGGGCCGCGCGTGAAGGGCGGCCTCTACGGCGCGCCGGCGCGCACCAACGATCTCGACCAAAACGGGAACCTGAAGCACCACGTGGATTTCCGGCAGGTGTATGCGACGGTGCTCGACACCTGGTTGAAGGCGGACTCACGCCAAGTGCTCGGATACAACTTCGGAAGTCTCGGGTTCTTCGACGGTGGCCCGGGTAGCGGTGTGACGCCACCGCCCCGACCGCTGCGGCGCCGACGCCGACGGCTCACGGTGTAGAGCTACTCGGGCGCCCGATCGGATCGACGCCGGAGCCCGTGACCAAAGAAACCGCCCTGCGGGCGCGCGTGGGCGTGGTAGTGATCCGGGATATTGCGCATGTTGTCATCGACGTAGTGCTCGAACTCGAAGTGCGTGCCGACCACCGCGGCGAGTTGTGCGTGCATGTGGGCCAAGGTCGGCGCCGACGGTGTGATGCTGTGGGACTTCCACACCACCATCGGCACCGAGCAGATCTCACATTCGGCGATCCAACAGACGTCGTCCTCGTGAAACCACTCGGTGATCTTGGCGGCCTCACAGAGATCGCAGGTGGCGGAGAACTCTCGTTCCACGTTCATCCGTCGTCCAACCCTTTCCGGAGTTCGTGCACGAACTCCGCGGCACGTTCAGGGCCGCCGCCTTCGAGCAACCGGCGGACGAGTGCACTTCCAACGATCACGCCGTCGGCACTTGCGGCCGCGACCCGCGCCTGATCGGGATTCGAGATCCCCAGCCCGAGCAGCACCGGCTTGTCCGTGACGGCCTTGAGCCGACGACCCATCTCGGTCGCCTCTACCGCGAGCTCCGCCCGCTCGCCGGTGATGCCGAGCAGCGCGACGCCGTAGACGAACCCGCGGCTGCGCTCGCAGATGGCGTGGAGGCGATCATCGGAGGTGGTGGGCGCCGCGAGCAGAACAGTTTCGACCCCGGCGGCATCGGCGGCGTCGGACCACGGCCTGAGCTCGTCGAGCGGGAGGTCGGGAACGATGGCGGCGTCGATCCCCGACCCGGCGAGGCGCTGAGCAAAACGCGTGTGGCCCATGTGATGCACCGGGTTGTAATAGGTCATCACTGCGATCGGTACGCCGGCGTCGAGGCCGTCGAGCTGGTCGATGATGCCACCGGGCGTTGCACCGATCTCCAAGGCGCGCTGAGACGCTTCCTGGATTGTGCGTCCGTCCATGACCGGGTCCGAGAACGGGATCCCCACCTCGATCGCGTCGGCCCCGGCCGCGGCCACCGCACGCACGACGTCGAGCCAACCCCGGCCGAGCCCACCCGTCACGTAGGGCACAAGGAGCTTGGACCCGCCGTCGCGCGCGGCACGCAGCGTGGACTCGAGATTCACGAGCCGGCCTGCTCGGCGAGCATCTCGGCGACCTGCATCGCGTCCTTGTCGCCGCGGCCGGACATGGTGATCATCACGGTCGATCCCTTCGGGATCCGCCCACCGGCTTCACGAAGGAGCCAACCGATGGCGTGGGCCGGTTCGAGCGCGGGAACGATCCCCTCGAGCTTCGAGAGGATCTGGAACCCCTCGAGGGCCTCGCCGTCGGTCGCCGAGAGGTATTCGGCGCGTCCGTTGGCCGCGAGTGCGGCGTGCTCGGGTCCGACTCCCGGGTAGTCCAACCCGGCACTGATCGAATGGGCCTCGAGGATCTGACCGTCCTCGTTCTGGAGGTACAGCGAACGCGCACCGTGCAGCGCGCCGGGGACGCCGCGACTCACCGACGCGCCATGACGTCCGCTTTCGAGTCCGAGTCCACCGGCCTCGATGCCGATGAGCTCGGCCTCGGTGTCGATGAACCCGGCGAATGTGCCCATGGCGTTCGATCCACCCCCGACGCACGCCACGACGAAATCAGGATCGGTGCCGAGGATCGTGCGCGTCTGCTCGCGGGCTTCGTCACCCACGATGCGTTGGAACTCGCGCACCATCCACGGAAATGGGTGAGGCCCGACCACCGAACCGATGCAGTAATGCGTGGACTGCACACTCGCCACCCAGTCGCGCAGCGCATCGTTGATCGCGTCCTTCAACGTTGCGCTCCCGGACGTGACCGGGATGACCTCGGCGCCGAGTAGTTCCATCCGGAACACGTTGAGGGCCTGGCGTTCGACGTCGACCGCACCCATGAAGACGATGCAGTCCAGACCGAAAAGCGCGCAGGCGGTGGCGGTGGCCACACCGTGCTGGCCGGCGCCGGTCTCGGCGATGACCCGCTTCTTGCCCATGCGACGGGTGAGCAGGGCCTGGCCGAGCACGTTGTTGATCTTGTGCGATCCGGTGTGAGTGAGATCCTCGCGCTTGAGGAGGACCCGCACGCCGAGGTGTTCGGAGAGCCGATGACATTCGGTGACCGGCGTCGGCCGACCGGCGTAGTCGGCGAGTAACGCGGCGTACTCCGCACGAAACTCCGGTGAGATCCAGGCGCGTCGGAACTCGAGTTCGAGTTCCTCGAGCGCGGGGACGAGCGTCTCGGGGACGAACCGGCCGCCGAACTCACCGAAGCGGCCGAGATCGGTGGGTTCCGGCCCCGGAGGGCCCAAGGTGACACCGTCACCGCGTCGGGGCGCGGACATACATGCTCCAGGGGTCGAAGGAACCGCCATGGTACGAGGTTGCGCGCGAGGCGAGAGACCCGAAAATCACGCAGGGGTCGGACTCACCAGGCGCGTGCGCCGAGACCCGTCGGCCGGTCAGAACTCGGCGAGCTCGTCGTACTCCCAGTTGTAGGGCGCGTCGGGTGCCGCGGGCGGGCGATCGTCGTCCTCAACGACCTCACCGACGGTGCGCGCCTCCTGGATGAAGCGTCGCAGCTTGCGCGCATCCTTACGCCCCGGTGACGACTCAACGCCGGTGGACACGTCCACACCCCACGGTCGGATGCGGCGAATCGCGTCACCGACGTTCTCCGCCGTGAGTCCGCCGGCGACCATGAGTCGCACGCCGCCGGGCGCACCTTCGGCGAGCGTCCAATCGAAGAGTCGGCCGGCGCCCGGATCGGGCGAGTCCACCAAGATCACATCCGCCGGTCCGTTGGCCGCGCTCGCCAGGTTCGGATCCCCGGCCGTGAACGCCTGGATCACGAACGTCGACCGCTGGCGAACCCAGCGGACTTCCGAGATCGGTTCCCGACCGTGGAGCTGCGCGCCGGTCAACCCCACCGAGTTGACGATCTCGACCACCCGTTCCGGTCGTTCATCACGGAACACGCCGACGGTGACGGTGCCGCTCGGGAGTCGGCGCACGACCTCACGCGCTTGGTCGACCCGGACCTGGCGACGGCTCCCGGGTGCGAACACGAATCCGAGCGCGTCGGCGCCCATGGCGATGGCGAGGAGCGCGTCTTCCTCATTCGTGATACCACAGATCTTCACGAACACGAGGACGACGGTATCGCCTGGCTCGGGTGCGGCGGCGGACATCCGGCCCGCGAGCGTTTCCGACTCCCCGGCCGCTCAGCGAGGTGCGACGGTGGGTGCGACGAGCGCCCGGGCGAGTTCCCGGGGATCTTCACTGCGCACGAGTGCCTCACCGACGAGCAGGGCGTCGAAACCTGCGTCCGCCATGTGCGCCGCATCGGCGGCGGTCCGGATCGCGCTCTCGGCGACGGTGATCGTGGACGCGGGAATCAGTTCGATGAGCGCCGCGGCGCCGGCGAGGTCTTCGTCGAAGGTCCCGAGATTGCGTGCGTTCACGCCGAGGATCGGCGCGCCGAGCGCGACGCCCCGTTCGACCTCGGCGGCATCGTGGGCCTCCATCAGCACCGCGAGTCCCAGCCCGGCGGCGAGCTCGGCGAGGTCCCGGAGCGCCCCGTCGTCGGACACTGCCGCGAGAATCAAGAGGATCGCGTCGGCGCCGATCGCGCGGGATTCATAGACCTGCACCTCGTCGATGACGAAGTCCTTTCGCAACACCGGGATCGACACCTCGGCCCGCGCCGCTTGGAGATCCGCCACCGCGCCACCGAAGTACTGCGCATCGGTCAAGACGCTCAGCGCGGTCGCGCCACCGGCTTCGTAGGCCTGGGCCAACGCGCTCGGGTCGAGGTCGGGAGCCAGATCCCCCTTCGACGGCGAGCGGCGTTTGATCTCCGCGACGAGACCTGGATGGCGGTCGGACCGTCGGAGCGCAGCCGCGAAGTCCCGCGTCGGCGGCGCGTCCAGAGCCATCGTGCGAAGCAGGGCACGCGTCTGGGGCCGACGCAGAACGGTGACCTCGTCGCGCTTGGTCGCAAGGATGCGATCGAGGACGTTCATGAGCCGCCAAGTCTAGGGTTCGTTCGATGAGCTACTCGTTTCCGACGGGCTTCGTGTGGGGCACCGCCACCGCTGCGCATCAGGTGGAGGGCGGCACGATGAACAACGACTGGTGGGCATTCGAGCGGACCGCCGGTTCCGGAACAACGGAGCCGGCCGGCGACGCGTGCGATCACTTCTGGCGCTACCCGAGCGACATCGCGATGCTCGCCGAACTCGGGTTCGGCGCCTACCGGTTCTCGCTCGAATGGTCTCGAATCGAACCGGAGTCGGGTGAGTTCTCGATCGCGGCGCTCGACCATTACCGCCGGATGTGCGCCGCGACCCTTGAGCACGGACTGATGCCGGTGGTCACCTTCCACCACTTCACCACTCCGCGCTGGGCGGCCGCTGAGGGAGGATGGCTCGATCCACGGATCGTCGACCGCTTCGCACGCTTCTGTGATCGGTCCGTCGCTCATCTCGGCGACCTGATCGGAATGGGCTGCACGATCAACGAACCGAACGTGGTTTCGCTGATGGGGTTCCTCGTCGGTGCGTTCCCGCCGGGACACCGCGATCTCGGCGAGTACAGCCGTGCGAACGAGCACCTCAAGGCCGCACACCGTGCGGGGTACGACGCGATCAAGTCCGGTCCGGGCGACTTCCCCGTCGGGTCAACGGTCGCGATGGGCGACTGGTGGATCCCCGACGGTCACGAGAGCACGTTGGAAACGACCCGACAGATGCACGAGGGTCAGCACCTCGACGCCGCGGCGGGTGACGACTTCATCGGCGTTCAGGCGTACTCGCGTACCCGGCTCGATGAGACGGGCATGCCCCAGGGTCCCGCCGACGGCATCGAGGAACTCGCGATGGGATACGAGTACTGGCCCGACGCGCTCGAGGTGGCGATCCGATACGCGGCCGAGAAGACCGGCTCACCGGTCTACGTGACCGAGAACGGCATCGGCACGACCGATGATGCCCAACGGATTCACTACGTCACCGATGCGCTCGGGGGTCTGGGCCGCTGCATCGACGACGGCATCGACGTGCGCGGCTACTTCTACTGGTCGCTGCTCGACAACTTCGAGTGGGCCCACGGGTACGGGCCACAGTTCGGTCTGGTCGGGGTCGATCGAGCGACCCAGATCCGACGGCCGAAGCCGAGCGCCGAGTGGCTGGGTGCGATCGCGAGGACCAACGCCATCGGATAGGTCGCACGGATCGGCGTCGCACACGCAGCCGCGTGTGGCGAGAGCTATGGACCGGCGAGGTCGATGTCGACGTCGGGGGGGGTTCGGGTTCGCCGATCGAGTGTTCGAGGGTGGGACACAATTCGGTCCCGTCGTCTCGGAACACGCGGAAGGTGGTCTGGTCCCAGACGATCTGCCAATCCGAATGTCGATGCAAGAAGTGGTGATGTCGGGAACAGAGCAGGACTCCGTTCGCGATGCTGGTCTCACCACCGTGTTGCCAATACTTCACGTGGTGGGTTTCACACCATCCGGGTGGGATCTCACATCCCGGCCACATGCGCCTTGTCGGCTCGTCCGCTCGACCTCCTATCGGTTCCGGGTCGAGTGGGGCTCGCTCCCTCGCTTGCTCGGCTCCGCTGCGCTGCGCCTCGGGTCTGGTCCGGCACTCGTCGAGCCCAACAGATCGTGCAGTCGCACAGGAGCGTCTCCACCTCGGTGGGGTCGAGACCACCGATGAATGCACCATCCATCTGCCCGAATCGGACAAATGCGTCACGGTTGAGGTGGGTGAGGAACGTCGCCCAATCGATCACGACCGTGGCACTCGGTGACGCCATGATCGTGTCTGGGGGTGCGCCCATCGCGACGCGACACAACCGGGCGAGACCATCGGCTCGGCGTTGGGCGGGGGTCCGGTCGTCGGCTTCGGTGGGCCGGTCCGTGAACGCATCCAGGGCACTCAGGATCGTTTCGGCGTTGAGGCCACCGATGTCACCATCCAATGCGAGCCGTCCGCCCACGATCGAGGCCCGCAGACCATCGTGTTCGGGGGGCAGGTTGCCGTCGCGGCGGGCACATCGTTTGAAATGGGAAGCCATCCGACCCAACGCCCACAAATCTTTCCGCACCGCGGTGTGGAGAAGTTCGGGTTCGATCCCGGCGAGTTCATCGTCATAGCCCGCGACTCGCGCCGTGCGGATGATGCGGACCGCGCCGGTGGAGATCCGACCGGCCCGCCATGCCGTACGCGTCGCCGGTAACACTTCACCGAGTTCACCGGCTGCGACCGCGGCGTGGACTTCACCGGTGCGCATCCCGGCGCGGGCCCGCAACCATGACGCGCTCGATTCGTAGCCGTCTTCGCGTCCGACCCCCCGCCGGTGGCCGGCGACCACCAGATCCGCGAACACCGAATCGAGTCGGTCCATCTGCTGGCGGAAACGCAGGATCGTGGTCGCCAACTCGCCGTCGGAGAGTTCACCCGGTCCGACGCTCATCATTGCGTCGACCCCGGTCCGCAACCCGTCGAGCGCGATCCCGCGACGCTCCCATTTGTCATATCGCGCACCCCCAGAATCCGGTCGTTTCTCTGCCCTTCACGACCATTTCAGACTACCCGAATTGCAGTTCGGAAGCAACCCAAAAGCCCAACAAAATCACCAACTTCTTGACGAATTCTCGGAGGCGCGGCCGGCACGCCTCGAAGGTCCCCACGATCTCGTCACGACCGCTCGAGATGCGCCGATTCGAGTTCGTGGACCCATAGCCTCACCGCCCCTTCCGTGGAACGATTTCCGCCCACTGAGGAAGCAGGGACTCCATGAGGACTCGTCGATCGTTCATCGCGACTGCGGGGGCACTGTTCGTCTTCAGCGGCTGCGCCTGGGGCCAGCTCGGCGGGAATGCCTCGCGGACCGGGTACGCAGACGCCGAAACGTCGATCACGACCGCCAACGTCTCGCAGCTCGCGCTGCGATGGAGCGTCCCCGCGGGCGGATTCGCCGGGGCCTACATGGCGAACGGCCTGCTCTATTCCTTGGACTGGGCGTCGACTCCGCAGCGCGTGGTTGCGTTCTCCGCTGACGGAAGTCGAGGATGCGGTGGAACTCCACGTACGTGCCAACCGCTGTGGTCAGCCCCGATCAAGGGCCAGTTGTATCCCACGGAGTTCTCGGGTGCGGCCGTGATCGGTACGCCGTACGGCCCGACCGCCGTGGCGATTGCCGGAAACGATCTGTTCGTCACAAGTCGAGGAACCAACTTCGTCTACCTCGAGGCCTTCGATGCCCTGGGTGTCAAGAATTGCGCCGGGGCGCCCGCCGTCTGTGCGCCTCGGTGGTCGGGTGCGGTCTCCGGCACTGGCTCCGATCTCGCCGTCGCGGATGGCATCGTCTACCTCGGGACGAACATCAACCCGTCGGCGAGCCAACTCGCAGCGTTCGCCGTCGACGGCAGCACTTGTGGCTCATCAGTTCAGCAGTGTCAGCCGCGGTGGTCCGTCGCGACTCCACCAGGTGGCCGTCTCGCCATCGGTGACGGTCACATCGTGTTCGGATCGCTCATTCTGAACCTCGACGCGTCGGCAGGATGTGGCCAGCAACAGTGTGCCTATACCGGCGGCTTGCTGGCGAACGGCCGCGCCGCGTTGCGCGACGGCTGGGCTCACACCCGGGCCGGAAGTTATCGGCTGGGTTCCGGGGTTTCGTGCCCGATGGACGAGCAACGCGGGTATCGAGCGTGTCCGCTCGATTGGGTGCGCGAGCCGGGCGCTTCGAGCCTTCCACAGGCTCCGAACGTATCGGGTGATCACGTGATCATGGCGGAGACGCTCAATGGCGGCTTCGCTCCTGAGGCGCGGGTGCGCGTCTTCGACGTCGACGGCGGAACGACATGCTCCGGGGTGCCGAAAGTCTGCGCACCGCTCGCTGACCTCATCACCGGTGGTAGCACGGAAGGAGTCACGGCAACCCCGAACCTGATCTTCGTCGCGGCCGGCTCCGGTTACAACGTGGTGAACGTCGGAACCCTGTTCGCCTTCGACGCCAATCTGGAACAGGGGTGCAGTGGGACTCCCAAACGTTGTGCGCCGCTCTGGTGGAGTCGCACGGACCAAGCCAACTTGGCTCCTCCGACGATCGCCAACGGCTTGATCGGAGTCTCGTCGGCGTCCGGCGGAATCCGGGTCTACGGCCTACCGAACTGACGGGGATCGCCTCCCGCGGGACGACGGAACGTCAGGCGCTACGAAGTCGGCGGAGGGATTTCGTCCACGCGTACGGTCACATCGCCCACAATCGCGTCGGCCGGCGGATCGATCTCGCGGCGAACGAATCCCATCGCAATGCCCGGCGCGGAACTCGTGATCGAACCGACCACCTTCCCCTGGACCGAGATCGGGGCGCCCACCGGCAACGTCAGCGTGTCGTCCTCGGGCACCAGGTGACGGAGGAACCGGTTCACGTGACCGCGCGAGTCGATGCGGCACACGAGTTCCTGGCCGATGAAGCACCCTTTGGTGAAGCTGACCGCGTCGAGTTCGAGGAACGCCTCTTGTGGGATCACGGAATCGTCGAGGTCCGCACCCATGCGCGGAACGCCCGCCCGAATACGGACAGCCTCCTCTGCGGCCAGACTGACCCCGTCCGCGACGGGCGCAGGGTCGAGCGCCAACTCCACTTTGGTACGGATCTTGAACCGGGTGAGCGAGGCGACCAATCGTTCGCCCCAGCCCGGGTCGGTCTCGATCACGGCATCCTCGCCGTCGCGCACGACCACGCCGGCGACGTCCATCTTGCCTTGCGGGGTGAGCAGCAACGTGGGGCGTCGTTCCCCGGCGGCGAGATCCGCCACGTCCTGGGACAAGAGACTTTGCAAGAAGGTCCAGGTGTCGGGGCCCGAGACGCGCACGCGATCGCGGCGCGTCACCGGGTCACCGATCGGAGTGCACGCGATGCCTGCGCCGCAGTGAGCAGTGCCTTCGCCTTGTTGTGACATTCGAGGTCCTCGAGCTCGGCGTCACTGTCCGCGACGACCCCCGCACCGGCCTGCACGCTCGCCCGGTCGCCCCGCCAGACCATCGTGCGAATGGCGATCGCGGTATCGAGGTTCCCGGAGAAATCGAGGTAGCCCACGACCCCGGCGTAGGGCCCACGCTTCACCGGTTCGAGCTCGTCGATGATCTCCATGGCGCGCACCTTGGGGGCGCCGCTGACCGTACCGGCGGGGAACGTGGCGCGCAGAACGTCGACCGCGGAGCGGCCCGGCGCCAGCGAACCGGAAACCTGAGACGTGAGGTGCATCACGTGGGAGTAACGCTCGAGCACCATGAGTTCATCCATCTGTTCGGTGCCAAAAGTCACGACCCGGCCCACGTCGTTGCGAGCGAGATCGACGAGCATCACGTGCTCGGCGCGCTCCTTCGGGTCTTCAATGAGTTCGGCCGCCATCTGGCGGTCGTGCTCGGCGGTGCGCCCGCGGAAGCGCGTGCCCGCGATCGGACGGCTGACGACCCGGCCGTCGGTGACCTGCACCATCGGCTCGGGCGATGACCCCACGATGGTCGCCTCGTCGTGGCGGATGAAGTACATGTACGGGGACGGGTTCACCTGGCGGAGTACCCGGTAGACGTCGAACGGAACGTAGGTGCCCTCGAGGTCGAAGCGCTGCGCCAGAACGACTTGGAAGATGTCACCCGCGAGGATGTACTCACGCGCGGCCTCCACCGCGCGGCGGTACGACGCGGAGCCCATCGAGTTCGTGTAGGGCGGAAGTTCGGTGAGTCGCTCCGGCGGCGGAACCGACGGTTCGTACGCCAACGGCTGCGCCAACTGGGCCACGAGCGCATCGATGCGGTCCGATGCGCGGGCGTACGCGTCGGTCAGCTCGTCGTCGGTCATAGTCGGGCTCACGAAGACGTTCTCGATGAGGAACAGGCGCTGGCGAAAATGGTCGAACGCGGTGATGTGGCCGGTGAGCGCGAGCACTGCGTCGGGCCAGCCGATGGGGTCGGCCGGGACGTTGGGAAGGTGCTCCACTTCCCGAACGACGTCGTATCCGAGATAGCCGACCACGCCACCATGGAAGGGCGGCAGGTCCTCGAACCGCGGCGCCCGATAGTGCGCGAGCAGCGATTCGAGCGCGCCCAGCGCACCGCGGTCGAGCGCAACCCCCGGCGGGAGTTCCCCGGTCGCCTGCACCTCGTTGCCCCGCGCGATAAGGGTGACCACCGGATCGCGGCCGATGAACGAGAACCGACCCCAGTGCTGGCCGTGCTCCACTGATTCGAGCAGAAATCCGTCGCCTTCGCCGACAAGCTTCAGGAACGCCGAGACGGGAGTTTCGAGGTCGGCGAGAACTTCTCGCCACACGGGAACGACGGTGTAATCGCGCGCAAGGGTCAGGAACTCCGCGAGCGAGGGTCGAGCCGTCACACTCGGCCGGGCTCGGCGCCCGAGCCGAACTCGCGGAAGAAGCACGAGTGTTCGCCCGTGTGACACGCGCCCCGGCCCTCCTGCTCGACCGTGAACAGGAGAACGTCTGCGTCGCAGTCGTAGTACGCCCGGCGGACGAACTGCCGGTCGCCGGAGGTCTCGCCTTTGCACCAGTATTCCTGACGGCTGCGACTCCAGAACCAGGTCCGGCCGGTCTCGAATGTCCGCCGGAGCGAGTCCTCGTTCATCCAGCCGACCATCAAGACGTCCTTGGTGGACTCCTCCTGGATGATGGCGGGAACCAGGCCACTGGCGTCGAAGGCCACTCCGGCGATTTCGGGCTCCGTGAAGGCGACGGGTGTTGCAATGGGCATGTCGGCGAGCGTATCGCCGCCCTTCGCCCGAGATCCCACTCTTTCCGATGGCAGACTCCCCCGCCGTGACCATCACTCCACCCTCCGCGCCTCCCCGCCCCGTCGAACTCGAACGTCATGGCGACGTCCGGGTCGATCCCTGGTATTGGCTCCGCGATCGTGACGATCCCGACGTGCTGGCGTACCTCGAGGCCGAGAATCGTTACACCGACGCGGTACTCGCGCCCACCCGCACGCTCCAGGAAACGCTGTTCGCCGAGATCAAGAACCGGATCCAGGAGGACGACGTCTCGCCACCGGTTCGCAAAGGCGCCTGGCACTACTTCACCCAGACGTTCGAGGGTGCCCAGTACGCGAGCCACGGCCGCCGGCCGGCGTCATCTCCCGAGGGCACCGACGAGATGGTGGTGCTCGACGAGAATCGGCTCGCCGACGGTCTCGAGTACTTCTCGCTCGGTGGCCTCGCCCTGGCACCGGATCAGGATCTGATCGCGTACGCGTTCGACACCGACGGCAGCGAACTCCACACGCTGCGATTCCGCGATCTGCGGACCGGCGTCGATCTGGCCGACGTCATCGAAGGCACCTATTACGGCCTGGCGTGGGCGAACGACAACCGCACGATCTTCTACGTTCGGCCCGACGACGCAATGCGGCCGTTTCAGGTCTGGCGCCACACGCTCGGCGAGCCCGACGACGTGTTGGTCTTCCACGAGGCGGACGAGCGCTACTTCGTTGCCGTCGGGCGTACCCGCAGCGGACGGATGATCGTGATCGCGAGTGAGTCGAAAATCACGAGCGAGGTGCACCTGCTCGATCCGGACGAACCCGCGGGCGCGCTGCGCGTGGTCGAGCCGCGGGCCGACGGTCTGGAGTACGGGGTCGACCACCATGTCGATCGGGACGGCATCGAGCGCCTGTTCATCGTCACCAATGCGGACCACGCGACGAACTTCAAGGTCATGGTCGCACCGGCGGACTCGCCCGGCCGTGCCCATTGGACGGAGTTCATCCCTCATCGGGCCGAGGTGAAGGTGGACGATCTCGACGCGTTCGACACCGCGCTCGTCGTCTCGGAACGCGCCGCCGGCCTGGAACAGCTCCGGGTCGTCGGCCTCGATGAGCCCGGGTACGACCGCGTAGTGGAGATGGACGATCCGGTCTACAGCACCTGGGTCGCGGACAACCTCGAGTTCGAGGCGAATCGCTTCCGATTCGGCTACACGTCACTGGTCGTTCCGGTGAGCGCGTACGACGAGACCTTCCGCGCCGCCGAGCGCACACTCGTCAAACGCACGCCGGTGCTCGGCGGCTTCGACCCCGCCGAGTACACGTCCGAGCGGCTCTGGGCCATCGCGCCCGACGGTGCGCAGATCCCGATCTCGGTGGTTCGTCGACGCGATGTGGCGTTGGATGGCTCCGCCCCCGCGCTCCTGTACGGGTACGGCAGCTACGAGTCGTCGATCGACCCGACCTTCTCGTCGATCCGGCTGAGCCTGCTCGACCGCGGATTCGTGTTCGCAATCGCGCACATCCGCGGCGGCGGGGAACTCGGCCGCCAGTGGTACGAGCAGGGGCGGCTCCAGGCGAAGCGCAACACCTTCCACGATTTCATCGCCTGCGCCGAGCACCTCTGTGCCCGGGGTTACACCGCGCCGGATCGGTTGGGCGCGCGGGGAGGCAGCGCCGGCGGTCTCCTGATGGGCGCGGTAGCGAACTTGCGGCCCGACCTCTTCCGTGCGGTGGTCGCCGAGGTTCCGTTCGTCGACGTCGTCACCACCATGCAGGATGTGGAACTCCCCCTCACGGTCACCGAGTGGGAGGAGTGGGGCAACCCACTCGAGGTCCCCGCCGACTATGAGTACATGCTTTCGTACTCGCCCTACGACAACGTCGAGGCCCAGGCCTACCCGGCATTGCTGGTCACCGCGGGGCTGAACGATCCGCGGGTCAGCTACTGGGAGCCGGCCAAATGGGTCGCGAAACTCCGGGCGGTCAAAACCAACGACCGCACGCTCGTGCTCAAGACCGAGATGGGTGCCGGCCATGGTGGTCCGTCAGGTCGGTACGACGTATGGCGGGACGAGGCGATGGTCCTTGCATTCTTGATCACTGAACTGACGGGAGCATCGGCATGACCATGACCACACCAACGGGCGGGCTCGAAGGCGCGTCGACGCTCGTCACCGGGGGCGGCAGCGGGATCGGCCTCGGCTGCGCCACCCGGTTCGCGCACGACGGCGCGCACGTGACCATCTGTGGGCGGACCGAGGATCGGCTGGCCGCAGCGGTCGAGCAGATCCGGGCCGAGACGGGCACCGCCGCGACGGTCCACTACGTCGTGGCTGACGTCACCGAGGAAGCCGACGTGAGCGCGGCGGTCCAGGCCGCCGCGCAGATTACGGGCACGCTCGACGGCGTGGTGGCCTGCGCCGGTGGTTCCGAAACGCTGGGTCCGATCACCCAGATGGACGTGGGCGCGTGGCGGCGCACCATCGATCTGAACATCACGGGGACGATGCTCACCATCAAGCACGCCGCCCCCATCATGGCGAAAGCCGGCGCCGGTTCCATCGTCGGGATTTCTTCGATCGCGAGTTCGAACGTGCACCCCTGGTTCGGCGCCTACGGGCCCGGGAAGGCCGGCATCGACCACGTCTGTCAGCTGGCTGCGATCGAGCTCGGCGCGAGCGGCGTTCGCGTCAACGCCATTCGCCCCGGGTTGGTCGACACCGAACTCGTGAGCTTCGTCACGGCCGGCGGCGCGGTGCTCGACGACTACCTCGCGTGTATGCCCCTCGGTCGGGTGGGGACAGTGGCGGACATCGCCGCCCTTGCTCGGTTCCTGATCGGTTCCGACTCCACCTGGATCACGGGACAGCTGATCAACGCTGATGGTGGTCACCAGCTGAGTCGGGGGCCGGATTACCGATCGTTGGTCGAACCCATCTACGGCGCCGATGCGCTCCGCGGCCTGACCTGAGTCGCGTCCTGCCGCGCAAGAACACGGCGCCTCGAGGTGATCACGGGGTGTAGGGCAGCACGGTCGCGAGTTGGCGGGACTGGGCGAGCAGGGTGCCGTCGGGCGCCCACACCTCACCGTCCTCTTCGAGGAAGCCACCCGCTGCGACCGTCGTACGAAACCGCGCCAGGACGAACTCGTCCGGCGCCAGACCGGGATGGGGCAGGTCGGCGCGGAAGTGGATCGTGAGATCAACGGTGGGGACGAAGACCGATTGGTCGACCCGGCTGAACGTGGGTGGAACCCACGCGTCGGTGATCGCCGCCGCCACCAACGCATCGACCGCGCGTTCCTCCGGGAGCCGAATCCAGCCGCCGGCCACGGCTCTCGCGCCCCGAGGCACGCCGGGAACCGGCGGATGACCAATCGCCCAGCGGGTGTCCCAGCGGTGCGCGATCGCCGGGGCGTCGGGCGGCACCGCACGGGAGCGGTAGTGGTCGGGGCCCGGAACCTGGGGCATCACGAGGTCACAGAACTCGAGCCCGACGCGCGGCGCCGAGAACGCGCCGAGCGCGAGCGCAACCAACCGCCCGCCCTGGGTCAACCGCGCCGAACAACTCGTCATGGACCGGCCGACGCGCTCGGGCCGGGTCTCGATCTCGACGGCACCGTCCCCGGCCGGGTTCAGGTAGTGGACGGTGAGTGATCGCGGCGTACGCGCGTCGTCGCCGACGGTCGCGGTGAGCGCACGCAGGATGATCGCGGCGAGATAACCGCCGTTCGGACCGCGTGCGACCCACCACGCGCGGGACATGGTCGCGGCATATCGGTGCTCGCCGGTTACTCGGATCGCGGTCTCGGCATCGAACGGCGTGGTCATCAGCGGCGGAGAATACGCTGCGCGGCCATGACCACCGTCTCTCGGATCCGCACCGCCGACGGGATCGAACTCGAGGCCGAGCTCTCGGTGGCGCCCGACGAGCACGCCCGGATGGTTCTGTGTCATCCCCATCCGCTCCATGGCGGGACGATGCGTTCGCTGGTGGTCTCGGAACTCTTCCGTGCGCTTCCCGAGGCGGGGATCACCTGCCTCCGATTCAACTTCCGGGGGGTGGGCGAGAGTCTCGGGACCCATGACCACGGCGACGGCGAACGACTCGACGTGGTCGCTGCGCTGGAGGCGTGCGGTACCAGTTCGCGGTCCTTGGTGCTCGCCGGCTGGTCCTTCGGCGGCGACATCGCGCTGTCGCTACACGCTCCCGAAATCGCGGGATGGATCGCGATCGCGCCACCCCTGCGTTTCGGGCACCAGTTCGACGCGGTCGCCGCGGACCCGCGTCCCAAGCTCGTGATCCTCGCGGCGCACGACGAGTTCCGGCCGGCCGCCGAGGTCGCCGGCATCACCCGCGAGTGGCTCGCAACTACGACCGAGACCATTGCCGGCGCGTCGCACTTCTTCGTCGGTCGAACCGAGCGAGTGGTTGATCTCGTGCGATCGTGGGTCGAAGGCGAGATCGTCGATTCCAGGGCCTAGCGGTTACACCGTCAGCGACAGTGAGTTACCACCGAGACTGAAACCGACACGCACGCGACAACGGCCGCGACGTGGGTCGCGGCCGTTGTCGCGTGGTGCAAGCCTGCGGGCAGGCCGTGATGCGCTCGTCAGGCTGGTGTGTTCACGCCGGTGACGTCATGTCGTTCGAGGAACGCCAACCGTCTGGCCACCGTTTCCTTCCACGACGCGAAGTCGAGTTCGTAGTGCTCGCGGTCGCCGTCTTCCACCGCATGTTCGAGTTCGTCGAATGCAGTCGACTCCGCGTCGAGGAGTTCTCGGTAGCGGTTCAGAAACCCGTCGTCGATGACACCGTTCAAACGGCACCCCTTCCGCTCGCAGTTGGCCCCGAATGGCCCACCCGGTTCGAGAAATCTACCCGCTCCGGGCCGCCTTGATCACGGCCGGTCGTGTCCGCCGTCGCTACACGCACGGATTCCCTCTGCCACCGTGAAGCGGCGTTCGTAGAGCGCTTTTCCCGCGATTGCACCGGCCAGCCGGCGCCCACCGGCGTGGAGGGCGGCGAGATCGCGGAGATCGTCCAGGGACCCGACTCCCCCGCTCGCGACGAGCGGCGTACCCGTCACGCCCAGAACCGCTTCGAGCTGATCCAAGTCCGGGCCCGCCAGCGTGCCGTCGCGTCCGATCTCGGTGACGACGAGCGCGGCGATACCGGACTGGGCAAACCGCTGCGCGAGATCCAGAAGGTTGCGTCCGCTCCCGGCGACCCAGCCGCGCACTGCGACCTCGCGTCCGTGGGCGTCGAGGCCGACCCCGACCCGGCCGGCGTGAAGCTGACACAAAACGTCCACCAGCTCGGGGTTCTCGACCGCGGCCGTACCCACGATGACCCGATCCACGCCCGATCCGAACAGCGCGCCGGCCGCTTCCACCGAACGCACGCCGCCACCGGACTGCACCCGACACGAGACTGCGGAGCAGATGGCTTCGATGGACTCCAAGTTGGCGGCGGTGCCCGTGCGCGCCGCGTCGAGATCTACGACGTGAATCCAGCGTGCCCCCTGCGCCTCGAAGTCGCGCGCGACCGAGACCGGGTCGGCGTCATAAACCGTCTCGGCATCGAAGTTGCCGCGCAACAGCCGAACCGCGTTGCCGCCCCGCAGATCAATTGCCGGGTAGAGGTCTACAGCGCGCCTTTCGTACTGGGGAGCTCAGTGCTCTCCACTCGGACCGCGTCGCGCAGACAGCGCGCCACGCCTTTGAAGGATGCTTCGATCACGTGATGGCCGTTGCGTCCGGCGATCGACGTCAGGTGCAGAGTGATGCCGGCGGCGAACGCGAACGCTCGCCAGAACTCTTCGGCCAGTTGCGGATCGAAGGTGCCGATCCACTCGGACACCGGGTCCACGTCGTAGGAGACGAACGGCCGGCCCGAGAGGTCGAGCGCCACCTGCACCAGCGCCTCATCCAGTGGGAACAAACCCGACGCGAACCGCCGCACTCCCACCTTGTCACCGAGCGCATCTTTGAAGGCGGTCCCGAGCACGATCCCCACATCCTCGATCGTGTGATGCGTATCGACGGCGAGATCACCCTGGGCCGCGATTGCCAGGTCGAAACCGCCGTGTTTTCCCAGCTGCTCGAGCATGTGATCGAAGAAGGGAATGCCGGTGTCCGCGTGCGCGTCGCCGTGGCCGTCGATGGTGACGGTGATGGAGATCTGGGTCTCGTTGGTGGTCCGCTCGCGCGCGGCGTGTCGGACCGGTGGGTGTTCAACCATGGTCGGTACTCTCGCGCAGAACCACGTGGAGGCTCGACAGGAAGGCGTCGTTCTCGTCGGGGGAGCCAACCGTGACGCGGAGGCAGTCCTCCACGCCGGGCCAGGATGAGAAGTCCCGCACCAGTACGCCGCGAGCCACCAGGCCGTCCCAGACCGCCCGACCGCCACGCACGCACCGAAACAAGAGAAAGTTCGCGCCGGAGGGGAATACCTCCACCAGCGGTTCGTGCTTCAGGGCCGCAGAGATCCGTTCCCGCTCTTCCACGATGTGACGGACGCGGCCTTCCATCTCGGCGACGAAGTCCAACGCGGCGCGCCCGGCGAGTTGCGTGGCGGCGTCGAGGTGGTACGGCAGGACCACCTTGTCGAGTTCGGCGATCACCCATTCCGGCGCGACGGCGAAACCGAGCCGGAGCGCAGCCAACGACCACACCTTCGAGTACGTACGGGTCACCACCAGCGCGCGCTCGCCGTCGATGAGCGACAACGCCGACTCCGGCGCGAACTCGCCGTACGCCTCATCGACGATGACCAGGCCCGACGCCGCGTCCGCAATGGCCGCGATCGTCGCGAGCGGTTCCACCGTGCCGGACGGATTGTTCGGACTGCACACGAAGACGATGTCGGGCTGCTCGGTCGCGATGAGTCCGAGCGCATTCGGGAGGTCGATGCCGTACTGGTCGTTGCGGTGTCCGGTGATCACGCCGGTGCCGGTGATGCGCGCGATGTGCGAGTGGAGCGCGTAGGTGGGCTCGAAGACGAGCGCGCGCCGGCCGGGTCCGCCGTACGTGAGCAGCAGAGTCTGGAGCACTTCGTTCGAACCGTTCGCGGCGAAGATCCGGGTGGCGGGTTGGTGGAGAGTTCCTCCGATGCCGACGCGGAGTTCGTGCGCAGACCGGTCCGGATAGCGATTGAGGTCGGTGGACCGAATGGCTTCGATCCACGCGTCGACGAACGCGGTTGGCGGCGGGAAGGGGCTCTCGTTCGTGTTGAGCCGGACCGTCACGTCGAGCTGGGGCGAGTGGTAACCGGCCAGGGCCCGGAGGTCCGCGCGCGGTTCGGGTCGGGTCATCGCCGGATCCGACGATCGACCGACGCCGCGTGGGCGTCGAGGCCCTCGGCGCGAGCGAGGACCGCGGCACTCGGTCCGATGGCATTCATCCCGGCCGGAGTTGCCTGCACCACATGAATGTGCGTGCGGAAGTCGTCGACGCGGAGCGCGCTCGAGAAACGAGCGGCTCGACCGGTGGGCAGCACATGGTTCGCGCCGGCCACGTAATCGCCGAGCGCGGTGGGCGCGTCGATGAAGATCGCGCCCGCGTGGCGGATCGAGGCAACGACGTCGGCCGCCTGTTCGACCATCAGCTCCAAGTGCTCCGGTGCCACGAGGTTGGCCACCGCGACGGCCTGTTCGGCGTCGCGCACGAGCACCGCGCGACCGCCGGTGCTCAACGTGGATTGGATCGCGTCGGCGCGGGGCGCAACCGCAAGATAAGCGAGCAGGGCGTCGAGCACGGCGTCGAGCACGGCGCCCGACCACGCCACCACGTATGCAGTGCCACCCGGCCCGTGTTCGGCTTGGGCGGCGAGGTCCAGCGCAACCTGCTGGGGGTCGGCTGATTCGTCGGCAATGACGACGAGTTCCGACGGACCGGCGGGCCCGTCGATCCCGACGACACCGAGCCCGGCGACGAGGCGCTTGGCCGCGTCGACGTACGCGTTCCCGGGGCCCACGATCACGTCGACCGCAGGGATGGACGCGGTTCCGAATGCCATCGCCGCGATCGCTTGCGCCCCACCCACTCGGTAGATCTCGGTGACGCCGGTGAGGAACGCGGCCGCGAGGGTCACGTCCGGAACGCGACCGTGAGGGTCCGGCGGGACGCACAGCACCCGCTCGGGGACGCCAGCGACCCGAGCCGGGATCGCTGTCATCAAGACCGTCGACGGGTATGCAGCGAGTCCGCCCGGGACGTACAGGCCCGCGCGATCGACGGGCCGGATCGCTTCGGTGACGGTCACGCCGTCCGCGGCGTACGCGGCCGGCGGCACCCCGACCTGGTGCTTGTGATACGCGTTGATCCGCTCGGCCGCAACCTCGAGCGCGTCTCGGACCTCGACCGGCGTCGCCTCGACCGCGGCTCGGCATTCTGCATCGGTCACCCGAAACTCTTCGAGTGTCGGGCCGTCGAACCGTTGGGTGAACTCCCGTACCGCCGCGTCGCCGCGCTCGCGCACCGCCGCCACGATCTCGGCGACGGACTCGGCGACGGCCGGGTCGGTTCCACCCGAGTTGGGACTGATGCCGAGTCGCTCGGCCAAATCCGCGCGCGCGTCACGAAGGTCCAGGCGAGCGAGCATCGAGGCAGGATATCGGTACCGCTTCGCGACCCGGTGACGAGTTGCATCGTCCGAGCGGCGTTGTCAGGCTCGGTCGGTGAGCGCCACCTCTGACCACGCCGAACTCGTGACCCTGCGCTCGTCGCTGGAGGACCTCACCCAGCGGGCGGTCGCGGTCGGAGACACGTACCGCAACACCGACGGTTCCGGCATCGCGGCCGACCTCGAGACCGCAGAACGGGCGCTGATCACCGCGCGCCGGGCGTTCGACCGAGCCATAAAGTCGCTCGCCACCCGCATTGGTTCCTGAGCGAGCCGGCATTTGAGCGAATCGGGATCTGAGCCCCGCGTCCACATGACCCCGGATGGGCTCAGAAGTCGTCGTCCATCTGGGGGGTCGGGGACGCGAGCAGCGAATCGAGAGTTGCGAGTGCTGCGGGACTTCCGCCCATTCGTCCGGCGCCGGCCAGTGTGGACGCGGTGAACCGGCCGATCATGAGCGCACTCAACGCGCCGATGTCGGTCGAGACCCGGTCGGCCGCACCAACAGCAGACCCGTGAGCATCGATGCGGGTCGCACGACCGTCAATGGCCTCGACACTGATTCGCCATCGACCGCTGCACCCCCCAGGCCATGGATCCTCCACGTCGATCTCGATCGATCCGTTCCGGTCTCCGGGGTACCCGCGCCCGGCGACGGCCGCCGCGAGATCGACGATGCGAAACATCCAGCGATTCGGGTACCGCGATACCAGGTCCTGCTCGTCGAGCAGGAGAAGGAGTTGATCCACACACGCGTGGTGCACCTCAATGGGTTCCACCTGCATCGCATGGGCGCCGAGGAACCGCCACAGGGCGCGGGCCACCGTGGGCGTGGCCGCGACGATGTCGTCGACCACGAGCCGGTAGCGCCACCCGTCGCCGGCCCGTTGCCGGTACCGCACGTATCCGGCCAGCCCGTCGTCGTGCCCGACGCGACGCCGAACGCCGTAGGTGAACCAGTCCGTATCGTCGGAGGCCGGTTCGCGCAGGTTCCAGAACGATTCGGACCGATCGACGAACCCATGGCGGGACGCGGCGGCCCGGGCGTAACACGCACGCACAGTCTCCCAATCTTGCGGCCCGAGCCGCACGACCGCGTTCTCGCCGGAATCAGTCAGGCCTCGGAGCGCCGCGAGACTTCGAACGTCGACGAGCACGGTCTCCTGCATGCCCGCGATCTCCCATCCAGTACTGCGGTAGACGCGGGTCGAGGCCGGATGGAGCGAACTCACGGCGATCCCCTGTTCGCGCATCCAGTCGAGGCCGGCGAAGAGCAGCGACCGGGCCACCCCACGGTTCCGGAACTCGGGGCGGACGACGGCGGCCGCTACCGCGCCCATCGGCACCGACCGTCCGTTCAACCATTGCGCGCCGGGCAGGACCCGAAGGCCACCAACGAGCTCGGTGCCGAGATACGCGCCGAGGCGCACCGAGTCAACGTCGCGCTGCACTCGATCGCACCACTCGGCCCGCTCCGATTCGGGCCGTCCGAAGGCCTGGGCCCGAATGTCGTAGTAGGCGTCGAGAGCGGCGTCGCCGATCACCGCGATCCGGAGCGACCCGTTCACCACCGCCCGTTCACCACTGCCCGTTCACCACTGGCCCGCGGTCGGGCAGATGTCGGCGAGCATGCACTCCTCACAACGCGGTCGGCGTGCGCCGCAGACGCGCCGACCGTGCAGGATCAGGCGCAACGAGAAGCCGCCCCGAGACTCCGGCGGGATCATCCCGTTGAGATCCAGTTCCACTTTCACGGGGTCGGTCTCGTTCGTCAGCTTGAGCCGCGTCGCAAGTCGGCCGACGTGCGTGTCGACCGGCAGCCCGGGGAGATCGAACGCCACCGATCGCGCAACGTTGCCGGTCTTGCGTCCCACTCCGGGAAGTTGGACCAGAAGGTCGAGTTCGGTGGGGACCTCACCGTCGAAGCGGTCACGGACCGCAGTCGCCATTCCGATGAGACTCTTGGTCTTCTGCCGGAAGAACCCGGTGGCGTGGACGAGCACCTCCACCTCGGCCGGGTCGGCGGCGGCCAGCTCGGCCGGGCCGGGATATCGGGTGAAGAGCATCGGCGTGACCGAGTTGACCATCTCGTCCGTGCACTGCGCCGAGAGGATCGTGGCCGCGAGTAGCTGAAACGGTGTCGTGTGGCGGAGTGCACACAACTCCGCCGCGCTCCCGGGGTACTCAGTCTCGAGCCGTTCGAGCACCACTGCGCAGCGCGGTTTCGCTCCTCGGGGTCGGGCCATGAGCGCAAGGTAGCGTCTGGCGCGATGTCCCCCGCCGTCGAAGTGTCACCACCGTCGCGGGCGGACGCGAGCCGGCTGCGGGCTATCGACGCTGCTGTTCGTGCCGCAACCGGTCACGAGGCATTCCCCGAGGGACTGTGGGTCGCACTCGAGGATCCGGCGCGGGACGCGGTCGCGGCGTTCGCCTCCGACGCCGGTGCCGTTGCGTACCGGTCCGACTCGTTCGCCCCCGCCAACGAGCAGCTGGCCGTCGGTGCCGCGCCGGGAACTTCCGCCGCGGCGATCACGGAGGCGGTCGATGCGATCGTGCGCACCCGGGGTGGGGACCGTCGGCTCGTCGCCTGGATCCCGGGATCGGACCCGAACGTGGTGGAGGCGCTCACCACATCCGGCGGGTTCCACGTCGATCGGCGCCAGTTCCAACTGCGGGTCTCGCTGCCGATCCCCCACGCCGCGCACTGGCCCGACGATGTGCCCGACGATGTGCAGGTGCGCGCCTTCGTTCCGGGCCACGATGAGCATGCCTGGCTGCACGTGAACAACCGCGCGTTCGCGAATCACCCCGACCAGGGTGGTTGGATCGCCGAAGTCCTCGAACGCCGGATGGCCGAACCCTGGTTCGATCCGGCCGGGTTCCTCATGGCCTGGCGCTCCGAGTCCCTAATCGGGTTCTGTTGGACGAAGCTGCATGCGGCCCCGGAACCGATCGGCGAGATCTTCGTGATCGGGGTCGACCCGGATGCGCAGGGAATCGGGCTCGGACGCGCGTTGGTGCTCGGCGGTCTCGAGCACCTCAATCGCCAACGCGGTGCGAAGGTCGGCATGCTCTACGTCGCGGCGGACAACGCACCCGCGGTAGCGCTGTATCGCTCGCTCGGGTTCACCACTGCTCGCACCGACACCGCGCTGAGTCGCCCACCCGGGAGCAGTCGATGATCACTCGATACGGTGCCGCTCGAACCGACTACGCAACGTGGCTCGCCGCGCGCGGTCATCCCGGTTACCGCGTGGGGCAGGTGTGGGACGCGCTCTACACACAGCGTCGCCCGCTGGCCACCGCGACGAACCTCCCGGCAGCGCTGCGCGACGAACTCGTGCGGGACTTCCCGCTCAGCCTCACGCCGATCGTCGAACAGCACGGAGATCGGGGTACCACTCGGAAGTTCCTCTTCGAAACTCACGATGGCGCCCAGATCGAAACGGTCCTGATGCTGTCGCCGAGTCGCGCGACGGTCTGCGTGTCGTCCCAGGCCGGGTGCGCAATGGGCTGCACGTTCTGCGCGACGGGCCAAGCCGGGTTCGAACGCCAGCTCACCGCGGGCGAGATCGTCGAGCAAGTTCTCGTCGCCGGTCACGATGCCGGCCAACCGATCACCAACGTGGTGTTCATGGGAATGGGTGAACCGCTGGCGAACTACGACCCCACCTGGGCGGCCATCCAACGCATCCACGGTGACATCGGGATCTCCGCGCGGCGGATCGTGGTGTCGACGGTGGGGGTGGTCCCCGGGATTCGTCGGCTGGCGCGAGAATCGATTCCGGTGACCCTGGCGGTGTCGCTCCACGCAGCCGAGGATCGATTGCGCAACACGATGATCCCGCTGAACCGGCGCTACCCACTCTCCGAACTCGTCGACGCCGCGCACGAGTACGCCCGCACGCGAGGCCGGCGGGTGACGTTCGAGTACGCATGCATCGACGGGGTGAACGACCAGCCCGAGCACGCCCAGTCACTGGCGGAGTTGCTGCGCCCGCTCGGACCGCTGGGTGCGCACGTGAATCTGATTCCGCTGAACCGAACCGCTGACTTTTCGGGCTCCGCGCCCGAGATGTCCCGGATACGCGATTTCGCGGTGCTCCTCGGTGACCTCGGCCTCAACGCCACCGTCCGGCGCAACCGCGGCACCGACATCGACGCGGCCTGCGGCCAGCTCCGGGAACGAGTCGCCATTTCGGGCGCGAGCCCGATCGAGGCCGGCCCATCGACCAGAATGCCCGAGTGAACCAACGCCAGTTCCTGAACCGTTCGCACCCTCAGACGCTGCTCAACGCCACGTTGCTGTGCTATTTCGAGGCCGTCTTCAGCTTGCTCGATTCACCCGGCGACGGACGCCTGCTGCTCATCGCCATTGGTCTGGCCGCCGGTGGATTCGGGATCGCCAACGACATGAAGTGGGGTTACGGCGTTGCCCTGGTGTCCGCCATCCTCCACGCCGCGATCTGGATCTCGTTCTACGGGTCCGACGTCCTCGGATTCCCCCAGATCATCTCGTTCGCGTTCTCGGTGCTGCTTGTGATCCTCCTCGTGCATCCGATGAGCCGTGAATACCAACGCATCTGGTTTCGATAGCGATCTCGGCACCCGCAGACGATGACCCCGATCGCCGGCCTCGTCTCGGAGTTCGCGTCCCGTATCGCGCCGTTGGACCGTTGCGCGAACGAAGCCTGGTGGCGAGCGAGCACCGATGTCACCCCGGCGCACGAGGCCGAGCGGGTGGCGGCTGATCTGGCGCTCCGTGCCGCGCTCTCGGATCGCGCCACGTTCGCCGCCCTGGCTCCCGATGCCGCCGATGATCGAGTCGTGGCGCGCCAAGCGCTCGTGCTGCGTGACCGCATGCGGCCCCACCAGATTTCGGAAACCACCCGCCGCGCCATCGTTCATCTCGAAGCCGAACTCGACGCGACGTTCAACTCGTTCCGCCCGGAGCTCGATGGTGAGAAAGTGGACGACAACACCATCGCGGCGATCTTGCGTGAATCCGACGACCCGGAACGGCGAGCCCGCGCCTGGTCCGCGTCGAAGTCGGTGGGCGCGGTGATGGCTGCGTCGGTTCGCGAGCTGGCGCATCTCCGCAATGCGGCCGCCCGAGAGTTGGGTGCGCGCGACTATTTCGCACTCACACTCGAGACATCGGAACTGGACGAGGATCGGCTCTTCGCCACCCTGGGCGCAGTCGACGCCGCGACCGCAGTTCCGTTCGCCGCGTGGAAGGCGGCGGCCGATCGCGCTCGTGCCGAACGCTTCGGGTGCGATCCGGCCGCGCTGAGACCCTGGCACTACGACGATCCGTTCTTCCAGGCCGCACCGCGCGACCCAGACCTCGACCTCGAACCGTGGTTCGTGGCGTCCGACCTCGAATCCTGGACCCGCACCACGTTCGCCGGGATCGGACTGGACATCGAACCCGCCCTGGACCGCAGCGACTTGCTCCCCCGTGCAGGCAAGAGCCAGCACGCCTTCTGCATCGACATCGATCGCGCCGGCGACGTCCGGGTGCTCTGCAACAACGTCCCGGGGTCGTACTGGGCCGAGACGATGCTGCACGAGTTCGGCCACGCCGCCTACGACCTCGGCGTCGGTCGAGATCTTCCGGTGCTCCTGCGCTCGATGCATCCGCTCACGACCGAGGGCATCGCCATGCTCTTCGGTCGCTTGGCCCTCGATCCGGAATGGCTCACGCAGGTGGCCGGCGTGCCCGCGTCGGAGATCGAGGCCGCACAGGCCGCGCTGGCTCGTCGCCGTCACGTCGCACTCTTGGTCTTCGCCCGGTGGGTCCTCGTGATGACCCACTTCGAACGCGGCTTCTACGCCGACCCGGACGGCGATCACGACACTCGGTGGTGGGATCTCGTCGAGCGCTTCCAACTGCTCACCCGCCCCGTCGGTCGCCACGCGCCGGACTGGGCGGCGAAACTCCACGTGGCCCTCGCCCCCGTCTATTACCAGAACTATCTCCTCGGTGAACTCGTTGCATCGCAGCTTCAGGCCACCCTGACCTCGCGGTTCGGTGGCATCGTCGGCCGACCCGAGGTCGGCGCGTTCCTCCAGGCCGAGTTCTTCGGGCCGGGATGGAGCATCCGCTGGGACCAGTTGATCGAAGTGGCGACGGGTACGCCGCTCGGCGTCGAAGCGTTTGCCGCCGAGTTGACGGCGCTCGCCGAACCGACCGGGCAGTAACCCAGGGTGTGCGATTCGCTGTGCGTGATCAGCGAGGCCGGACTGGTGTTCGGGAAGAACTCCGACCGCCCGCCGAATGAACCGCAGGTGGTGCAGGCGTTCGGTCGCCGGCCGGCCGGCGGTTCCGTACGGACGCAGTATCTCGAGCTTCCGGATGTGGGTGCCGCTCGATTCATCGGGTCCCGGCCCACCTGGTTGTGGGGCGTCGAACACGGATTGAACGAGCACGGTGTGGCGATCGGCAACGAGAAGATCTGGACCACCGGCGCGCCCCGGGCACGCCCGGCGGCCCTCACCGGGATGGACATCGTCCGCCTGGGCCTCGAACGTGGCCGTACCGCCGACGAAGCCCTCACCGTGATGACCGACCTGATCGAGGAGTACGGCCAGGGCGGCAGCGGGGAACGGGACCACAACGAGCCCTATGACTCGTCGTTCCTGATCGCCGACGTGCGAGACGGCTGGATGCTCGAGACCTGCGACCGTACCTGGGTCGCTCGTCCGATCGGGTCCGGAGCCGCGATCTCGAACCGCATCAGCATCGAACGGGAGTGGACCCGGTCGTCACCAGATGTTCCGACGGGCGCGGACTTCCAAACCTGGCGCCACCCCGATGTGCCCACCACCATCGCGGATCATCGCCTCGCCGCTACTCGGGCCTGCGTCCGGAATGGGCGGAACGTCACGCCGCGCGCGTTGGTGAGTGCACTGCGCGATCACGGGACTGGCGCGTGGGGATCACCCGGAGAGCAAGAGATCGTGTCCAGCCCGATCCCCGACGCGCCCGGCGACGACCACCGCGGAGTCACGGTGTGCATGCACGTGCGCGACTACCAGGCCACGACCGCGTCGATGGTCTGCGCCGTGGCCGCCGATGCCGCGGTGGGGCCGCGCGCGTGGGTCGCGTTGGGGAGTCCGTGCGTGTCGGTGTACATGCCGGTGTTCCCGAGCGCCGGCCTACCGGCGCAGCTCGCCGACGCGGCAACGTGGTCTCGGTTCGCCGCGGCACGCGATCGCGCCGAGGCCGATCCCACCGCGCTCGGCGCGATCCGGTCGGTGTTCGCACCGGTGGAGCGGGAACTGTGGTCTCGTGCGGACGCCATCGACGGCGCCGATCACGAAGCGTTGGACGCCTACACCGCGACCGCGTTCGAGTCCGTGGACCGGGCTCTGCGCGCGCTGTCGCTCTAACCTCCGCGGCGTGAACCGACTCGCCGGCGAAACCAGTCCGTACCTGCGTCAACACGCGGACAATCCGGTGGACTGGTATCCGTGGGGCCCCGAGGCCTTCGCGCACGCGGCCGCGGCGGACCGCCCGATCTTGCTGTCCATCGGATACTCCGCGTGCCATTGGTGTCACGTGATGGCGCACGAGTCGTTCGAGAACCCCGACATTGCGGCGGTGATGAACCGGCTGTTCGTGAACGTGAAGGTCGATCGCGAAGAACGCCCCGATGTGGACGCGGTGTACATGGAGGCAGTGCAGGCGCTGAGCGGTCACGGGGGTTGGCCGATGACGGTGTTCCTCTCGCCCGATGGTCGCCCCTTCTACGGCGGGACGTACTTCCCGTCCGAAGATCGCCAGGGCATGCCCGGTTTCGTACGGATCATGGAGGCGGTGACCGACGTCTGGGACAACCAGCGCGACGACGTCGCCGATCAGACCGCCAAGCTGCGCCACGCGATCGAGTCCAACACGCTGCGCGATCGGCTCGCTACGGGCGGCGCCGACCTCCAGTTCGCGGTGCTCGACCAGGCGTACGAAGTGGTACGCGAGTCGTTCGATCCGATCGAAGGTGGATTCGGTCGCGCACCGAAATTCCCCCCGTCGATGACCATCGACTTCCTGTTCCGATGCCACCAGCGCGGCGATGCACCCGACGCGCTCACGATGGCGGTCACCACGCTGGACGCGATGGCCGCGGGCGGGATCTATGACCATGTCGGCGGTGGGTTCGCCCGGTACTCCACCGATGCGGTGTGGTTGGTCCCCCACTTCGAGAAGATGCTCTACGACCAGGCGCTCCTGATCGGCGCCTACCTTCGGGGTCATCTCCTCACCGGATCGTCGCGCTACCGCGAAGTGGTGGAGGAGACCATCGAGTACGTGTTGCGAGATCTGAGCCACGCCCGCGGCGGATTCTTCTCGGCCGAGGACGCCGATTCCGAAGGTGTCGAAGGGAAGTTCTCCCTCTGGTCGGTCGAGGAGATCGAGGCGGCGTGTGGTGAGGACGCCGCGGAGGTCATCCGCTTCTTCGGCGTGACGCCCGCCGCTAACTTCACCGATCCGCACACCGGATACTCGGGCACGATCCTGCACCAATTCGATCGCCACGAGACCCGCCCGGATGCGGTGCGACGTAGCCTGCCCCGGCTCCGGGCCGCCCGGAACGAACGGGTCCGTCCGGGTCTCGACGACAAAGTCCTCACCGCGTGGAACGCGATGTTCACCCGGTCCCTCATCGAAGCGTCGGCTGCGCTCGACCGCGAGGACTGGATGGACGCCGCGCGCGCCAACCTCGAGTTCCTCCTGGAGCAGCTCCGGCCCAATGGTCGGCTCCTCCGGTCATGGCAGGCCGACGGCGGTGCTCGTCATCTCGGGTACGCAGAGGACTATGCCGCGCTCATCGGCGCGCTGGTCACGATGGCCGAACTCGACGACGTGCGGTGGCTCGCGCCGGCGATCGAACTCGCCGACGAGTTCATCGAACTCTTCGCCGACGACGAGAGCGGCGGGTTCTTCACCACGGGCACCGACGCCGAGGCCCTGATCGTGCGGCCCCAGGACTTCTTCGACAATGCCACGCCGTCGGAGAACTCACTCGCGGCGGACGCGCTGCTTCGCCTCGCGGCCGTGACGGGAGATCGCCGATGGTTGGCGGGTCCGGAGCGGCTCCTTGGCTTCCTTGGACCGGCGATGACTCAGTACCCCACATCGTTCGGGATGTTGCTGGGGGCGTACGAGCGGGCGCTGACCCCGGCCGTCGAGGTGGCGATCGTGGGGCCGGACCGGGAGTTGAGCCGCGTCTGGGCGCGGACCGTGACCGCGCACGGCGTGGGAGTCCGATGCCCAAACGGTGACGGCGACGATCTCACACCGTTGCTGGCGGACCGTCCGTTCGACGGTTCGACGCGCGCGTACGTGTGCGAGAACTTTGCGTGTCGTCGCCCCGTGACCGGAGCCGACGAACTCGAAGCGCTCCTGAACGAGGTGCTCTGAGCGGCCGGAGCAGATCAGGTGTGGCCGAGGCCGTTGGCGAGCGCGTCGGCGGTCGCCCACCCGAACGCGATCACCGCTTCGCCCCGCATCGGGTCCACTTCGCCGAGGACCGCGGTGGCCGCCTTGCCGCCACCCTTCACCGAACTCGCGTCGAGAACGGCTTCCGGTGCGGCCTTGCCCTTGCCCTTGTGGGTCACCCGGAACGCGCGATCGTCGTACCGGGTGTCACAGCCGAAGCGACGCGCGAGGCGCCGGCCCCACGCGCGTTCCTCACCGGTCGGTGAGTAGTCCTGGCGCGGGACGACGTCCGCGAGACCCTGAAGCAGTCCGTACGCGGCGGGATGCGCGATCCGACCGGCCACGAGTACGTCTTCGTCCGGGAAGGAGATCGCGGCGCGGCGGTACAGCTCGCCGACCATGCCCTTCACTGCGAGGCCCGCTTGACGACCCTTTTTGGCGGCACCAAGTCCCCAGAGAATGCAGGGCGTGCCGCCGACGCGCTCGAGCGAACCGAACATGAAGCCGTGGGTGTCTTCGTCGACGGCCGCCACCACGATCAGCGGGAAATGCTCGACGTGGCTCTCGAGTTGGGTGTCCATTCCGGGCAGACCCACGGACGCCAACAGCTGGCCGAGCTCATCGAGTTCGGCGGGCTTCAGCGAAACGGAATCACGGGATTCGACCTGCATCGTGTCTCCATTGTGCCCGACCCACGCTGCGGCGAGCCAGTCGGATTCCTCGCCCGTCGCGAGTGCGGCGGGTCGTCGTTCCTTTACCGGTCAGCCCGCGAGCGGGGTGGCCGTCGTCATGTCCCAATAGGCCCGCACGCTGGTGAGCTGACCGTCGTCGTCGAACTTCATCACGTCGACGGCACTCATCGTGAGCCCGCCGCCGCCCATGTGGGCGTTGATCTCGATCACCACGGCGGCTTCTCCGCCCGCGATCAACGTCTGTTTCGGCGCCAGGATGATTCGGTCCGCCAACTCGCGGGCGCTGTCCCAAAACGCGCTCAGCGCATCCGTCCCAACGTGAGTCGGTGTCCCGACCGGGTCTTCGAGCACGCCATCGGACGCCCACAGGGCCAGGAAAGCGTCCTTGTCGTTCCGGGCGTAGGCATCGACGTAACCGTCGACCGTGGCCTGGATCTGCTCGTTCGAAGCCATGCGAACCTTCGAGTGCTCGGCGAGGGGGCACTCAGCTTACCGGTTCGTCAGAGCCCAACTCCCCGTGAGCGATCCTGATTGGCCCAGTACGGCGCCGAACCGGGGGTTGCGGGCTTGGATCCGCTGGTGGCGAAGGGGTGCAATCCGCCGAAGCCGTCGAGAATCCAGCCGCCACCGCTTCCCGGAACCAGGGCGATCCCGCGGACGATGTTCCATCCCGGCCAGTAGGGCCCGCCGGTCGGAACGGGCGGCAGCGCTCCGTTGCCGACGCGGAATCGATGGGTGCCGCCGTATCCGTCGACGACGTATCCGGCCCGACCGTCGTCGGTGACGGTCACACCCCGAGCGATGTCGAATCCCGGCCAGTAGGTCGAGTCCTTCGTTCTCCCTGCGGGCGCGCCGGCGCCGGGTCCGAACGGGTGGAGACCGCCGAAGCCGTCGAGGATGTACCCACCGCCGGAGGGTCCGATCGCCACGCCGCGCACGATGTCCCAGCCGGGCCAGTACGGACTGCCGGTCGGCAGCGGTGGCAGGGGATTCGATGCACCGATCCGGAACCGGTGCAAGCCGCCGAACCCGTCGACGATGTAGCCGCCGGTCCCTTCGGGCACGATCGAGATGCCGCGCGCGATGTCCCAGCCGGGCCACGACGGACCGCCGGTGATCCGGGTGGGCTTCTTGGTCCCGATCCCGATCGGAGTAACGGTGCCGTTGCCTTCGATCACGTAACCGCCGGCGTAGGGGCGTACTCGCTTGCTGACCCACGGGCTCGTCCCGCCGGTCCCGATCGCCCGAACCGCCACGACCGCGTTCGTGTTGTTGGGCAGGTTGGTGAGGGCGAGACTCGTCGTCGTGAACGGGAGGCTGGTGACGCCGGCCGGGCCCTGGACTTCGTAGCCGGTGATCGAGAACGAGTTGCCGTTCGAGTCCGGTGCAGACCACCGCAGCGTCACCGCACCGTCACGCGCCCGGGCGCGCAGGTTCGTCGGCACGGTCGGTGCCACGGAGGGCCGGCCGTCACAGTTCGGGAGGGCCTTGCACACGTCGAGTCGGCCGCCGGTCGCCACCTTGCCACTGAGATTGCCGAGCGGCGCGACGGACCCGAGGATCCGGGCGCGCACGTCGCTCACGCTGAGGTTCGGTTCGGCCGCGAGGATCTCGACCGCGGCACCCGAAACCATCGGGGCCGCCATCGACGTGCCGTCAAACATGCAGTAGTCCTCGGCTCCACAGACTCCTCGCGGCACCGTCGAGAGAATGTTCCGGCCCGGCGCCGCCAGGTCGACGGAGGTGGCGCCGAAGTTCGAGAACGTTGCCAGCTGGCCGAACGACGTGCTGGCGGCCACGCAGACCACGTTCGGGGCGTCGTCTTCGCACGGGGTCAGTTCCAACCCGGGTTGGTCGAGGTCGAGGCCCGTCTGCCCGGCGTCGCCGTTCCCACTGGCGGCGACGAAGAGGACGCCCGCGGCGTTGGCCCGGAGGATGGCGTCGTGGAGCGCCGTGCGAGCTGCGGGCGGAGCCGAATCGGCTCCCCACGACGCCTGGAACACCCGGAGGTTCACCCCGGCGGCCTTGGCCGCGAGGGCGAAGTCCATGGCCTCGATCGCGTCCGCGACGCTGCCGTCACCGTTGGCGTCGAGCATCTTGAGACTCATGAGTGAGACGCGCTGGGCGACACCGGACACGCCGATGCCGTTGTTCCCGGTCGCGCCGACGATGCCGGCGACGTGGGTGCCGTGACCGTCGTCGTCGTTGGGGCTGCACGAGTTCGCGATGGCGTTCCAACCGCGAGTTCCGTAGCCACAGCCGTTGATCCCCGTGCGGTTCGTCCACATGTTTGCGGCCAGGTCCGGATGACTCGCGAGGATCCCGGAATCGAGAACTCCCACGACGATGTCACGCGAGCCCGTGGTGTCGTTCCAGCCGGACTCCGCTCGGATCCCACCCGGTTGGGTGTTCAACAGTCCGTACTGCTCGGGATAGAGCGGGTCGTTCGGTTCGGCGAACGCCCGCAGGCGACCGTTGGGCTCGACGACGCTCACCTGTGGAAGCGCAGCCAGCGCCGCGGTGTCGGCCGGCGCCGTCCCGGGTGCGGCCACGGGATCGAGGATCAGGGTGTCCCCGGCTCGGGTCTCGATGATCGCGCCGGCCTGATCGGCGACGGCCTGGGCCGCCTCGGTGGTCGTGCCGGGGTCGAGCGTGACGAGCAGCCGGTCGTCGGCCGGGGTCGAATCAGTCGTGGTGTTCGTGGCAAAGACTCGGCCCGGTGCCGAGAGGTCCGATCGCGAAGGTGTTGGCGACTCGGTACCGGTGGCACCGGCGCCGACGCTCGGCGTACCGGCCAGTGTGAAAGATGCCACTGCGCTCAGGGCGAGCAGACTGACGAGTGCGCGTTGACCGCGGCCTGAACGCATGCAAAGCCCGTTCTTTGGAAGGTTTCCGCACGGCAGTTGCCAGCGCGAGCGAATCGGAGTGGACGGATTCTACCTGTCGGATCCGGACGGTTTCGCGCCGACTCTCCCAAAAATTGGGGATCTATGGCTTCGTCGACCGGGAACGAGAGCGCGGTGCGAACCGTTGTATGAGTACCAGTGCACTTCTGCGCCATCCGCTGGTGCTCCAACCTGAGGTATCCGGAATGACTGAACTCTCGCTTCGCGATCGCCGCCTGGCTCAGGGCGATGGTGACTGCTCCCCCGCCGACCTCGTCGATGCCAACATCGCCAGCGCGCAGCGCGAACTCGACGCCGCCCGGACGTCGCTGATCGCGGCTCGGCAGCGCGTCGCGTCGCTCCAGGCCGCCGCCGAGAACTGGTCGGAGTTCGCCCGCCTGCTCGAAGCCACCGGCTCCCCTCGCCTTCGCTGATCCCGCTCCCTCACCAGCGCTTGTCGTCGCGAACACCCCGGCAACGGTTGAAGCACCAAACGCCCGCCACCCACAAAGGTCGCGGTCCCCGGAGTAGCCCGGGAGCGACGGAGGAGCGATCCGGGGAGGCAGGGGACTCGCCGCGCGGCGGACGCCGCGCAATTTGTGGGCGATGCGGGATTCGAACCCACGACCTCTGCCGTGTGAAGGCAGCGCGCTAACCAACTGTGCCAATCGCCCGAGACCGGCGAGGATAGTCAGTGGCCCTGTCCCGGCGCCGATGGGTTCGGGTGATCGGTGGTGGCGCAGGACCGGTACGCTCCGCCGTTCATCGCGAGGGGGATCGATGCCAGAGTTTTGCGAAGTGGCCGACGGACTCACCATGCCGTTGGCCGACGCCATGCGGACTCAGCGAGCCGTTCGGCGGCTCCGTTCCGATCCGGTGGACGACGAGACGTTGCTCGCGATCCTCGAACTGGCGGTCCGCGCCCCCACGGGTAGCAACTCCCAGTCGTGGGAGTTCATCGCGGTTCGGGACGGCGATGTGAAGCATCAGCTGGCCCGCCTCAACCGACAGGCCTTCTCGATCTATCGACGGGTGGCGCGGGGCCGGGCCCGCGGTGACCTCAAAGCGGCCCGCATGCTCGCGGCCGTCCAGTGGCAGGCCGACCACTTCGAGAACGCACCGGTCATCGTGGTCGCGTGTCTGAAGGGCCGCCCCGGACCGGTACAGATGGGCCGGGCCGCCTTCTACGCTTCGATTTTCCCTGCGGTCCAGAACCTGCTGCTGGCGGCCCGCAGTCTGGGACTCGGCGCCACGCTCACCACGCTGCCGCTCTGGAACCGCACTTTGGTCCGGCGGACGCTCGGCCTCCCGTCGAACGTCACGCCGTGCGCAGTGATCCCGCTCGGGTGGCCGCTGCGGGGCGGCTACGGACCCACCACCCGGCGGCCGGTCGGCGAGGTGTTGCACCTTGATCACTATGGCAATCGGGTCTTCCGGGACCCCGACGCAGCCGGCGCGGAAAAATGATGTGCCCATTGGTTCCACACGCGGCGTCTGGATGCGAGATAATGGCGACCCGCTGGATGGCCGGGTCGGCCCGTCGGGGGTAGGTGAATGGCCAGAAAAGGACGAGCACGCCGCTTCCGTGAAGCGCGTGAACTCAAACAAGGATTCGACGACGGCATGTTCCGCGAAGGTCGCGGCACGCTTGCTGACATCGCCGACGACGACGCCGGAATCGTCTATCTCGAAGACGATGACGACGGCGGCGCGGCAAAGGAGCCGTGGGATCCTGACGAGGAGTACAACCGCAAAGGCGCCTGACCGGGCGTTCCGAACGCGCCCGTACTCACGCCGAGGATCACGCCAGGCGCGGTGGCGCAGCCTCTGGGTCCAGCTCGAAGTCCCGGATCGCATCGCTGACCACTCGCGTCTCGATCGAGCCCTGACTCGCGAGTTGATGCAGCACGGCGACCACGATGTGGGCGGTGTCGACCTCGAAGTACGCGCGCATGGCGGCGCGCGTGTCGGAGAGCCCGTAGCCGTCAGTCCCCAGCGGGACGAACGGGCCCGGCACAAAGCGTGCGATCTGATCCGGCACGAGTTTGAGGTAATCGGTGACCGCCACCACCGGACCTGATCGCTCGTTCAGCTGCTGGGTCACGTACGGCACGCGGGGCAGCTCGTTCGGGTGCAACCGGTTCCACCGTTCGCAGTCCAGTGCGTCCTCGCGGAGCAGCTTGTAGCTGGTGGCACTCCACACGTCGGCGCGCACGTCGAACCGCTCGCCGAGCACGCGCTGCGCTTCGAGCGCGGACTCCATGAGCATGCCGCTCGCGAGAATCTGCGCGCGATGGGTACCGGCTTCGCCCTCGCGGTACCGGTACAACCCGCGCGTGATGCCGTCTTCCACGCCGGGTGGCATCGCCGGCATCGAGACGTTCTCGTTGTAGAGCGTCAGGTAGTAAAAGCAGTCCTGCGGGTCGGAGCCGTACATGCGGGTGATGCCATCGGCGATCAGGACCGCGACCTCGTACGCGAAGCACGGGTCGTAACTCCGACAGTTGGGTACCGTGCTCGCCAACAGCTGGCTCTGACCGTCGCAGTGTTGGAGGCCCTCGCCGGTGAGTGTGGTGCGGCCGGCGGTGGCGCCGAGCAGAAACCCTCGACCTCGCTGATCGCCGAAGGACCAGATCAGGTCCCCCACCCGCTGGAATCCGAACATCGAATAGAAGATGAAGAACGGGATGAGATTCTCACCCCAGGTGGCGTAGGCAGTTCCCGCGGCGGTGAACGAAGCCATCGATCCCGCCTCGCTGATCCCCTCTTCGAGAATGCGGCCCTGCCGTGACTCGCGGTAGGACAGCAAGAGGCCGGCGTCCACCGGTTCGTAGGTCTGCCCGAACGGCGCGTAGATCTTGACGTCCGAGAACAACGCGTCGAGTCCGAAGGTCCGGGCTTCGTCGGGGACGATCGGGACGACGCGCGGGCCGACACCGGGGTCGGCCAAGAGCTTGCGGATAAGGCGGGCGAACGCGGTCGTGGTGGACGCCTTCAGTTTGGATCCGGTCCCGGCGAGGAGCTCCGCGAAAACCGCGGCGGGGACCGGCGGCAACGGGGGCGCTTCCTCGCGTCGTTCCGGCAACGCACCGTTCAGGACGGTACGCCGCGCGATCAGGTACTTCAGCTCCGGCGATTCGGCGCCCGGATGCAGATAGGGAGCGAGACCGTTGAGCGCGTCGTCCGCCACGTCGAGGTGGAGCCGATCCCGAAACGTCTTGAGCTCGGCGCTCGTGAACTTTTTGATCTGGTGGGTGGCGTTGCGCGCTTCCACCGCGCTGCCGAGCGTCCAGCCCTTGATCGTCTTCGTGAGAATGACCGTCGGACTCCCCCGATGGTCGACCGCGGCCTTGTAGGCGGCGTAGACCTTGCGGTAGTCGTGCCCGCCGCGTGGGAGTCGTTGCAGATCTTCGTCGCTGAGGTGCTCGACCATCTTGCGCAGGCGCGGGTCGGGACCGAAGAAGTGTTCGCGGATGTACGCCCCGGACTCCGTCGCGTACTTCTGGAAGTCGCCGTCCACCGATTCGTTCATCCGCGCCACCAACACGCCGTCCACATCGGCCGCGAGGAGCGCATCCCACTCCCGTCCCCACACCACCTTGATCACGTTCCACCCCGCGCCGCGGAACGCCATCTCCAACTCCTGGATGATCTTCCCGCCGCCACGCACCGGACCGTCGAGCCGTTGCAGGTTGCAGTTGACGACGAAGACGAGGTTGTCGAGTTGCTCTCGTGCGGCGATCGACAGTCCGGCTTTGGATTCCGGTTCGTCGGTCTCGCCGTCGCCGATGAAGCACCACACCTTCGCGAGGCTGGTGTCGGCGAGCTCATGATGGAGCAGGTAGCGGTTGATGCGGGCCTGCGCGACGGCGTTCAGCGGACCGAGCCCCATGGAGACAGTCGGGAACTCCCAGAACTCAGGCATGCGCCGCGGGTGCGGATAGGACGACAGACCGTCGCCACCCACCTCGCGCCGGAAGCGATCGAGCTGATCCTCCGAGAGCCTCCCCTCGAGGAACGCGCGGGCGTAGATCCCCGGCGCCGCATGACCTTGGATGAAGACCTGATCACCGTGGCCGCCGTCGGCCTTGCCGTGGAAGAAATGGTTGAACCCCACTTCGTAGAGCGCCGCGGCACTTGCGTACGTGGAGAGGTGACCGCCGAGCCCGTCGTACCGGTGGTTCGCGCGGTCCACCATCGCGACCGCGTTCCAGCGCACGTAGGCGCGGATGCGTCGTTCGATGTGTTCATCGCCGGGGAACCACGGTTCGGCTTCTGGTGGAATCGTGTTCACGTACGGCGTGGAGATAGCTGCTGAAAGCCCGACCGCGCGTTCGCTGGCATGGTCCAGCAATCGCATCAGGAGGTAGCGAGCACGCGACGGGCCGGCACCGTCCACCACCGCGTCGAGCGATTCGAGCCACTCCACGGTCTCGACCGGATCGGTGTCGGGGAGTTGATGGACGAATCCGTCAGACGACACTCGCTCAGGCTACGACCGGTGGGACGGGGTCGCGGCGATCGGGGCGAGATCCTGGAGGGACATCTCGGCTCGGTAGAGCGAGACCGGATCGACGAGCCCCTTCATCATCACCGGTCCCAGCTCGGAGAACTCGACCCCGCGGTGATCCCCCGCCGTCCGCAACGGCTCGGAGAGCAGCAGCTCCCCCGGTGAGGCGACATCGACGATGCGCGCGGCGACGTTGGCGTCGTGGCCCACGAGATCGTGGCCGCGCCGGCTCGGCGAGCCCCAGTGGGCGCCGACGCGGACCAGGAGCGGGAGCATCTCAACGTCGGCGGCGGCCTCGAACGCAACCAGCATGTGAAGCAACGTCCGAATCGCTGCGCACGGGTCGTCGAAGAACAACATCAATCCGTCGCCGAGTTCCTTCACGATGCGCGCCCGATCCGGAAGCAGTTGCCGGACGATGGCTTCTTGGACCGCGAGCAGCCGGAGGGCCTCGGCGTCGCCGGCGGTCGCGGTGAACTCGGTGAATCCGACGAGGTCGGTGAAGACCACCGCCCCGGTGGCTGCGCTCATCGCCGCTCGCGGACCGTGATCCGGCCACTCACCGTGCGGCCGGTCACGCAGCAGTCGTCCCCCTCGTCGACCTCGCAACCACAGCGTCCGCTGACCGACACGAGCGAGGTCTTCGGATGCACCCCCGCCGGTAGCTCGATCGTCACCTCGCCCGACACCGAGTCCGCCCGGGCGTCGGCGGCTTCGCTCATCCCCAGGTCGACGCGACCGTTCACCGTGTGGACGCGCACCGGGCCGGCGGCGTCGACGATGTCGATTCGCCCCGACACGGTGGCCACGTGCAGCTCGCCGTCAGCGCGCGAGATCGTCACCCGGCCACTCGCTGTCTTCACCCGGCACTCGCCGTGAACGTGCCCGACGACGACCTTCCCGGACACGGTGCGAACATCGAGCGACGAGCACTCCTCGATTTCCACTTGACCGCTGCGGGTGGTGACCCGCAGGTCGCCGAGCGCGCCGGTCAGTTCCACAGTTCCGGAGTGCGCACCGACCACGAGATCGGTACCGACCGGAACTCGCATCACCACCCCGTCGTCGGACCCCTTGGCCTCGAGGACGCCGCCGAGCGGGTGATCCTGGCCACGATCGACGATGACGTCCTCACGCGCTTCGGCGTTGACGCGGATCTTCCCCGACGATGCGGTGACTCGGACCGGGTCCATCCACTCATCATGCCGCGCAGTCGCCTCCTCGCGGAAGCGTTCACTCGGTTCGGAGGCCATCCGCCGCCGGCCGCTTGGAAACCCGCCACGCCACGGGCACCGCGACCACCGCCGCGACCAGAAGCGTCAGCCCGACGACGAGCAGGGCCGCGAACCACGGGATCGGGGCTTCGGGGACCACGCGCAACCGATCCGCAAAGGTGAGCCACGCAACCCGCCCGGCGGCGATCCCGAGCGGCACGGCGACCGCCAATGCGATGAGCACGTACGTCGCAGCTTCGGTTGCGACGGTCGCGCGCACGCGCCGCCGGTCGAACCCGATGGCGCGCAGAACGGCCAGATCCGTTCGCTGCGAGCGGACCGCGCTGATCAAGACGTTGACGAGCACCGCGATCGCCACGAATCCCATCATGAGCGCAAAAACCAATGGCGCGCGGTCGACCGACCCGAGGTCGCGCACCTCTGAGAGGGTCTCGCGCTGCTCGGTACCGATGAAAAAGACGTCGGCGGACTGAGTGATGTCCAGGCGACGGGCGACGGCCCGGACGACCGCCTTGGTATCAGTGCCCGGAGTGACACGGAGGAATACACCGTCCGGGGTCAGGTCCGGGTTGAGTCGCGCTACTCCGCCGAGCGTCATCGTGGCGCCGCGGCCCATGCGTTCGGTGAAGGGAATCGCGCCGGTACCGACGATCCGGTAGTTCGCCCGGGTCTTCTTCCCCGGCTCGTCCCAGGATCCTGCCTGCCCGCGCGCGAGCACGGCGTCGCCCAGGGCGAGGCCCAGTTCCTCGAGTGTCTCGGTACCGACGAGAAGCTCGCGACTGGTGCGCGGCGCCCGACCTTCGATCACCGAGGGCCCGACCGCCGAATCACCGGCGAAGCTGAACATCCCAACGGGGATGCCCTGGGTCCCGAGTCTCAACTGCAACCCGTCCGGGAACGGTGAGAAGAATGTTCCCGGGGCGAAGGCCTCGACTTCCGGCTGGGCTCGGAATGCGGCCGCGACGCGCGCGTCCGTCAGTGGTTGATCGGCGTCGCTGACGCCCCAGGCCGCGTCCCAGTTCCACCCGGTCAGGCGTGGTGTCCGAACCAACTGGTCGAGGCCTGCACCGAACGTGAGCGCGGCAGTCACCGTGAACAGCGCCAGCGTGATCGCGACGACGCTGGTCGCGATCGGTGCACTCCGTCGTCCCGCGCTCCGCTCCAGCGCCATCTGCACGCCGGAGATCACGCTCGGCGCGGCGCCGGCCCGCACAAGCGTGCCCGCCACCCGAGACCGGCGCGCACGAACGGACGCCGAACCGGCGGTGGGAAGACGAGCGAGACTCCAGGCCGCAACGCCACCCACGAGCACGGTGAATCCGAACGTGGCTACCGCACCAGCCACCAAGACGGGCCCGTCGAAGGAGAAGCCCGGATCCGGCTCGAGGGTTCGGGCCAATCCGATCGGCATCATCGGCGAGGCCATGACGGCCACCCACACGGCGACCACGGTCGCCAGTGCCGCGATGAAGCCCGCGCGCACCGTGCCCAACGCGGCCCGAGCACGCCGCCCCATACCCAACGCGCTCAGGACGCTGTGGTCGGCCGAATCCAGAAAGGTCTGGCGGGCGAGCAGCTGACCGAGGACCACCGCACCCGCGAGGGCGGCGAGGGCACCGGCCAACGCGAGCGTCACCGCCTGGGGACGGATGCCACGATCGATTGCCTCGGAGACGTCATGGAGATCACTGATCACGAACGACGTGATCCCCAATCGCCGCATCTGATCCATCAGGTCTCGCTTGGTCGCGGTTTCGCGCAGGCGGACCGCTAAGGCGAACGCGTCCTCGTTCACGGGCTCTTGGGCTACGAACGCAGGCGTGGTATGGACGAAGGTGAAGAAACTGCCCGATGTCGGTGCAACCTCGCCCGGTGCAACGCCCACCCCGACCACCCGCACGGTGATCGGCGCGCGCCACTTCGAAGGATCGGCCATGCAGTCCGCGCCGTCGAACATCGAGATGCGGAGACGGTTCCCAGGGACGATGCTCAGTCGATCGGCCATCGCCGCGGACACCACCACTTCGTCCGGACGCGATGGATCGGCGGACCGCCCGTCGAGGATTCGGAAACGGTTGAGCGTCGTTCCGAATCGGCCGGTCCGGTCGCCGGCCACCAGTACCTGGCCGGGCCCGGAGAAGCACGCATCCGTTGCTTCCGGCTGCACCGAACGTCCGTCCTCGGTGGCGACGAACGCCTCGAAGGTGGCTACTGCCGCCGAGTCGGCCACCGCCGGGAGGTTCGCAACGGTTCGCCGGCATCCTTTCGGATCCCGGCGCGGGTCCCCTTCCTCACAGCTCGGTTGAAGTATCAGGCTGTAGGCGCGGAGGTCGTCGCGGAACCGTTCGTTCGCGCTCGCGGTGCGTCGAGCACCGGCGGCCGCGGCGATCACTCCGCCCGCGACGATCCCGACCAGGACGCCGAGCCCGAGCCACGCAACCCAGCGGGTCCGCAACTCGTTCCGGAGCTTCATCCACGCCGCCGGCGCGATGCTCATCTTGGGTCGCGTCGATTCCGCGGCTTCATCCAGTGTTGGGAAATTGCGTGGATCCGCATGTCGATGCCTCTCCGGTCAGAGCAACCATACGGAACCGTGGCCGAACGCCCAGGGGGACAACCGTGCGACAGTGGGGGTGGTAGCCCCCTCCCCGAGCTTTCGAGACGTGAAGCGGACTCACCACGAGCGGTTCGCGGGTCGATCAGCCCTCGCTCATGGGAGCCAGCACCTCGTCATTCCGCGCGCAGTACCTCGGCGGCTCGGACTCGCGTCGCGGTTCGTGCGGGCACAAGCGAGAGGAGCGCAAACACTGTGACGCTCGCGACGGCGAGGGCGACGATCAGGGGCCATGGTGTGATCACGTCGACCCCGATACCGAGACCGTGCGCGAACCATCGCCAGACGAGTCGTCCGAGAACCAGCCCGACGGGTATTCCGATTGCGAGTCCGGTGATGGTGAGCGCGACTGCCTGAACGGTGATGGAGGTGCGCACGTTCGCGCGGGTGAAGCCGATTGCCCGGAGCACGCCCAGATCCTTGCGGTGGCGGTGCACGCCGGACAGCGCGGCGGACACGAGTGATAGGACCCCGACGGTTGCGAGGAAAGCGACGAGTACCCAGGGAAGGGAGTCGGCGTCACCAAGTCGTTCGATGTCGGCGCCGGGCGTGGGGGTGATGACCTCGGGATGTGCGCCGGGAATCTTCGCCACCCGTCGCATGAATGCGTCGCGATCGACGCCAGATTCGAGCGCGATCAGGCCGGTCGTCGTACCCTCGTCTTCGGTGCCCTCCACCAGCTCGACGAGTTGATCAAGATTGATCGCGGCGCCACTGGCTGCGAAGGGGACGTCTTCGACGCCGGCGAACACTGCCTCTCCGACGACCCGGAACGAGCGGCGACGATCGCCATCACCGAACGTCACCCGGTCGCCGAGCTCCACGCCGTGGGTCGCCATCGAGCGGCGACCGAGGACCGCCTCGTCCCGGGCATTCACGGGTCGACCCCGCAGCAGGCGCATCGGTGGGGCTCCCGAGATCACCCGGACACCGCGCACCGATCCCGACGTTCCGTCGACCGACACGGGCGCGTATCGCACCTCGCTCGCGCCGGCGACGCCGTTCTCAGCGGCGACGCGTGCGAGGACTTCGGTATTGACCTGCAGATCCCAGGTCCACCCGTAGGCCGACGGAGTTTTCAACAGGTGGTCAGTGCTGGCTGCGAAAACGAAGGTTGCGACGAGGGCCGCGCCGGCGAACCCAAGGCCAGCGATGGCGACGCGACCGCCCGACTCGCGTCGGTCGGCACCGCCATCGAACGCGAACGAGAGCCCGACGAACGCGGCCGGTCGGCTCAGCGCGTGCGCAAAGGTTCTCTTGCGTGAACTACGCAACGCTCGCACTGTCCGATCGACCATGCGCCGGGCGCACAAGACCGCGACGATCATCACGATGGCTGCTACCGTCGCGGCGCTCAACCCCACGACGGCCGCGTCGAAATACACGCCGGTTTCGGGATCTGCGCGTTCCGCCAGACCGAAGGGAACGAAGAGCGTTGTCGCGACTGTCGCCGCCGCAACCGGCAACGCCGACGCGCACGCGGCGGGCATCGCGACCAACGCGAGCGCACGGCATCGAGCCGCACGGGTCGCGCCGAGTGTCCCGAGCAGAGACGCGTCGCCGATGAACCGACTGATGATCCTCATGAACAAGAAGCCGACCGCGGCAAGCCCGGTGAACGCCACCGCAGCGGCCAGGACGTTCAGACCGGTTGCAACGAAATCGAGCGTGGGCTGGATCGTGGGTTGGCTTCCACTCGGGGAGGTGTCAACTCGTCGCCGGTCGAATCCTGGGAGCGCTCGTATGCGGCGGGCGACCGCCGCGACCTGTCCGGCCGACGCCGACGGGCCGACGTCAACGAAAATGGCGTATCCCCATGCCCCGATCTTCTCGCCGTAGCGACGCGAGAATCCCGCGGGCAAGATGATCTGGTCTGAGAGGATCTTGTCCGTGACGATGTTCGTCGGCGCCCGGTGGATCCCCACGACGGTCACTGTCGCATTCGGACCCATCGGACCTTCAGGTTCCCCGCCTTGAGAAGTCTTCATCGCTTCGATCTGGGCGGGCGTGTACGACTCGAGCCGAAGCCGGTCACCCACCGACTTCCGGAGCGCAGCCGCGATTGGCTCCGCCAACACGACCTCGTCGTCCGCGCCGACGAGCGCGGGTCGCCCCGCGACAATCCGGCTCGCATTGACCTCACGGCCGTAGCCACCGTCGAGACTCGCTCCGATCTGCACGTAGAGATCGGATCCGGCGAGTGCCACGCCACCCATGGAGATCGTCGCGACGCCTTCGACCCCCGGCACTCGCCGGATCCTCTCAGCGTCAACCGGATTGCCGTCGGGGCTTTCGACGTAGACGTCAGGGAGTCGACTCACCGCGACAAACCGGTCATACGCCGAGCGCGTGTGGCTCGCGCCAACGAGCAGACCGGTCACGAGCCCGCCCGTGACACCGGCAACAAGTGCCAGGACCAACAGCGAGGCCGCGGATTGGCGCCACCATGAACGCAGCGCGGTGCGTGTCACCTCGCTCCTCCCACGAGAACAGTCGCCTCCTCACCGCGGCGACAAGCCCCAGTTCCCGTTCGAAGGAGAGAACCCGCGACCATGACCCGTGTCGGGTCCCATGTGCGCCGACGGGTGATCTGCCCTCGTGAATAGCTCGCGTGGATCCGCATGTCGATTCCCCTCCGGTCAGAGCGACCATACGCAGCCGTGGCCGGAACGCCTAGGGGGACAACCGTGCGACCGTGGGGGTGGTAACCCCCTCACCATGAGAGGCGGACGCCGCGCCGCGGATGCCGCGCAGAAGTCGACGGCCTGGTCCGCGCTTTGCCGATCTCGGGCTCGCGTTATTCCTGGTGAAGGATTTCGGCCGGGCGTAAGCGTGCAGCGTTGGCTGCGGGGCGCCACTCGAGGGCATGAACATCCGTCGAAACGGGGACTCGGAACGTCCAGGAGGGGTCTCAGGAGCATCTGGGACACTATTCAAACCCCGCGCTCGGACAACCCACCGCCGACTCCCCGACGGCGGTCGAGCGGACGACTCCCCTGCCTGCGCCCGGCAGTTGCAGCGCCGACCCCAACCCAGAGCAGTCGACGAGCTGGTCGCCGCATACCTCGCGGGCTCTACACCAGCGGCGCGTCCCTCGCCCAGGTTGGCGCGCGTTCGGCGTCCACGCCTCGACCGTCGCCAACTGCCTCCGCCTCGCTGGCGTTCAGATCCGACCTCGGCGCGGTTGGACGGCCTGACCAGCACGAGACAAGTTCGGGCTCCACCGTGAGCTTCTCCGGGGTTGGGGAAGATCACGCCGTCCGTCTGACCCGGGGAAGCTCACTTCGAGTTGCGTCAGCAAGGTCGTCGGCGTCGGGCACCTCGCTACTTCAGACCGATGTTGACGAAGTAGGTCTGGCCGTCGTCGAGTGTGGCGCCGATGCGCCAGTAGTACCCGAGGCCGGACTTGGGGGTTGCCCAGTTGTAGATGAGCTGGCGTCCGTTTGCGTCCCATCGGTAGGAGCCACCGGTCGTTGCCGGGCCGCTGTACGAGGACTCGTCGACGGCGACGCTTGTTGCGCCGCCTTTGGTTGGTGTCAGCCATTGTGGAGCGGTGGTCGGGCTGACGACCGTTCCGTCGGCCCGCTTGAGTTGGAGCTTCACCGGCACGGTGCTTCCGGCTTTGAAGACGCTCGTGGTCAGACCCGTCTGGTGGGCGGTGTCGTTGATCGGCTGGAGGAATCCATCGAACGCGTAAACGACACGGAACGGCAAGGTCGTGGATCCGGTGTTGCCGGCGCGGTCGCGTGCGCCTGCGCAGGTGACGGTGAAGGTGCCGACGCCGTTGGCGTTCCCACCGGTGATGGTCGGGGTCGCGTTCGCGGCGACCCCTGACGTTACGTCCTGCGTCGCGCAGCCTGGGGTCGGCAGGGTGGCGAGTTGGTAGATCGGGGCGACGCTAGTGACCGCGACCACTGGCGCGGTCTTGTCGACCATGACTGTCAGCGGCGCAGTTGCGGTGGTGAGGCCGGCCGTGTTCGTGCAGGAGCCGGTGAAGACGGCACCGGCAGTGTCGTTCGTTTGGTGCTGGTCCGCAGTGCACGTCACGGGGCCGCTGAGATCATCCGCGCCCGAGGTCCGCACGGTGACGTGGGAGGTGTACCAACCGTTCGCGCCGAGCGTGCCGGCGGAGACGGCGACCGCGGCGCTCGGACCCGACGCGTCGAGTTTGACCGTGATGGCCTCGGCGGCCGTCGTGAGGCCGGCGGCGTTGGTACACGATCCGTGGAAGATCGCGCCGCTCGTCTCGCTGGTCTGGGACTGGTCCGGGGTGCAGGTGACCGCGCCCGACACGGTGTCGCTCCCGGAGGCGCGCACGGTGACATCGGACGTGTACCAGTCGTTCGCTCCGAGCGCGCCGCCGACCACTGCCAGCTGGGCGGTCGGTGCTGTCTTGTCGAGTTTGATTGTGAGGGGGGCTGCGGCGGTGCTGAGGCCGGCGTCGTTCGTGCACGAGCCGGTGACGATGGTGCCGCCGGTCTCGGCGGTGAGGGTCTGTTGGGCGCTGCAGCTGGCGCCGCTCGTCGGGTCAGTGCCGACGGTCCGGACGGTGACGTCGGACGTGTACCAGCCGTTCGCGCCCACATTCCCGGAGATGATCTCGAGTGTGGCGGTCGGCGGACTCGCGTCGCGCCCGATCGTCAGTGGCTCGGCGTCCTGGTGACGGCCGGCGTTGTTGGTGCACGATCCGTGGAACACGGTTCCCGGCGTGTCGTCGACTTGCTGCTGGTCGGTGGTGCAGTCCACGGGCTCGCTGACGTTGTCGGCACCGGAGGTGTGGACGGTGACGTCGGAGGTGTACCAGCCGTTGGCGCCTGCATCGCCGGACGTGACCGAGAGGTTGGCGCTCGGGTCGGTGGTGTCGAGCTTGAATGTGAGCGGTGCGGCGTCGGTCGAGAGCCCGGCGGCGTTGGTGCAGGCGCCGGGGACGGCGGTGCTCAGCGTATCGGTTGTGAAGGTCTGGTCGGCGGAGCACGTCACCGGCGCACTCGTGACGTCGCCGCCCGAGGTGGCGACCGTGACCGGCGACGTGTACCAACCGTTGCCACCCAGATCCCCGGCCGTGATGGCAAGCGAGGCGCTCGGACCGGTCTGGTCGAGCTTGATGGTGACCGGTGCCGCGTCGGTGGCGAGCCCGGCGTCGTTCGTGCACGAGCCGGTCACGACGGTGCCGGTCGTGTCGTCGTGAAGGAGCTGGTCGGGAGTGCAGGCGACCGGCGCGCCAATGTCGTCGCTGCCCGTGGTCGAGACCGTCACGTCGGCGATGTACCACCCGTGGCTACCGAGCGTGCTGGCGGCGGCGACCGCGGCGGCGGGACCACTCTTGTCGAGCTTGATGGTCAGCGCATCGGCGTCGGTGGCGAGCCCGGCGTCGTTCGTGCAGGTGCCGTGGAAGGCGCTGCCGGTGGTCTCGGTGGAGAGCACCTGGTCGGCGGTGCAGGTGATGGGGCCGCTGATCGAGTCGGCACCGGAGGTGGCGACCGTGACGTCGGACGTGTACCAACCGTTCGTGCCGAGCGTGCCGTCGGTGACGGCGAGCGCGGCGCTCGGACCGGTTTGGTCGAGCTTGATCGTGATCGGTGCGGCGTCAGTCGAAAGACCGGCGCCATTGGTGCACGAGCCGGTCACGACGGTGCCCGCAGTCTCGGTCGACACAACGCTGTCGGCCGTGCAGGTGACACCGCTGGTTGCGTCCTCACCAACCGTCGCGACCGTGACGTCGGAGGTGTACCAGCCATTCGCGCCGACAGTGCCGGCCATCACTTGCAGTGTGGCGGTCGGAGGCGTCGTATCGACCTTCACCGTGAGCGGGTCGGCGGACTGCAACGAGCCGGCTTCGTTCGCACACGAACCGTTGAACTCGGTACCGGTGGTGTCGTCGGTCTGGTGCTGGTCCGGGGTGCACGCCACCGGCGCGCTGATTGTGTCGGCGCCGGTGGTGTGGACGACGACGGCGGAGGTGTACCAGCCATTCGCGCCGAGCGTGCCGTCGGCGGACAGTGCCGCGGTGGGATTGCTCCCGTCGAGCTTGATCGTGACCGGTGTGGCGTCGGTCATGAGTCCGGCGTCGTTCGTGCAGGAACCCGTGACGTCGGTACCGGTGGTCTCGGTGGCCAACACCTGGTCGGCGGTGCAAGTGACGGGTCCGCTGATCGAATCGGCGCCCGAGGTGGCGACGGTGACGTCGGAGGTGTACCAGCCATTCGCGCCGAGCGTGCCGGCGGTGACGGAGAGCTGCGCGGTCGGTGCCGTGGTGTCGAGCTTTACCGTGATCGGTGTGGCGTCGGTGGTGAGTCCGGCGTCGTTGGTGCACGAGCCCTGAACCTCGATGCCGGTGGTCTCGGTGGCGAGCACCTGGTCGGCGGTGCAGCTCAGCGGTCCGCTGATCGAGTCGGCACCGGAGGTGGCGACCGTGACGTCGGACGTGTACCAGCCGTTCGCGCCGAGCGTGCCGGCGGTGACGACGAGTTCGGTCGAGGGTGCGCTCTTGTCGAGCTTGACGAGCAGTGACGTGGCGTCGGTGCTGAGGCCGGCGTCGTTCGTGCATGATCCGGCAACGAACGTGCCCGCTGTCTCGTCGAGGAGGTCCTGGGGCGCGGTGCAGGTGACCGGCGTGCTCGTCGAGTCGGCACCGGAGGTGGCAATCGTGACGTCGGAGGTGTACCAGCCGTTCGCGCCGAGCGTGCCACCAGTGACGGCGAGCCCGACGGTGGGCGCCGTGGTCTCGAGTTTGACCACGAGCGGCGTGGCGTCGGTGGTCAGCCCGGCGGCGTTCGTGCACATGCCGACGACCGTGGCGCCGGCGGAGTCGTCGCTCACCTGTTGGTCCGCGCTGCACGCAACGGGCCCGCTGACCGGGTCGGCACCGGAGGTGGCCACGGTGACCGCGGACGTGTACCAGCCGTTGTCGCCGGGCGTGCCGGCAGAGACGGCGAGGATGGCCGTCGGCGCAGAGGAATCGACCTTGATCGTGAGCGGCGTCGCCTCAGTGGTGAGGCCGGCGTCGTTGGTGCAGGAACCGGTGACCACGATCCCCACCGTGTCCACCGCGATTTCGCGATCGGCACTGCACGTCGCGCCGCTGGTGGGATCGGCACCGACGGTGCGAACGGTGACGTCGGACGTGTACCAGCCGTTCGCGCCGGGAGTGCCCGAGATCACCTGGAGCTCCGCCGTCGGCGGCGACGCGTCGCGCGCGATGGTGAGTGAATCGGCGTCGTGCTGACGGCCGGCGTCGTTGGTGCACGAGCCGTCGAACACGGTCCCGGTGGTGTCTTGGGTCTGATGCTGGTCCGCGGTGCAGTCCACCGGTTCACTGACGGTGTCGGCGCCGGCGGTGCGAACGGTGACGTCCGAGGTGTACCAGCCGTTCGCACCAAGCGTCCCGGACGTGACCGAGAGGCTGGCCGAAGGGTCAGTCTGGTCGATGCGCACGATGAACGGCGCCGACGCGGTTTGCAGACCGGCGGCATTCGTGCACGTTCCGGCGACGGTGGTGCCGGCCGTGTCGGTCGTGAGGTGCTGAACGGTGGTGCAGGTGACCGCGCCACTGATCCGGTCGGCGCCCGCGGTCGTGACCGCGACCTCGGAGGTGTACCAGCCGTTCGCGCCGAGCGTCCCGGCTGTCACCTGGGCGGTCGCCGACGGTCCTGACGTGTCGACTTTCACCGTGAGCGGCGCCGCGCTGGTCGTCAGACCGGCCTGGTTGGTGCAGGTGCCGTTGAACACAGCGCCGGTGGTCTCAGCCGATTGCAGCTGAGCCGAGGTGCAGGTCGCGGGCGCGCTGACCGAGTCGGCGCCCCCGGTGCTGACCGTGACGTTGGACGTGTACCAGCCGTTCGCGCCGAGGGTGCCGGCCGGGGAGAGTTCCGCGCTGGGCGCGGTCTTGTCGATCTTGACGTTGCGCGAGCGGGTCGCCGAGCCGCCGGTGCTGTGTGCCGTGCAGCCGGAAAGCGCGCCCGCAGTCTCGGCGGTGAAGGCTTGGACCCCGCAGCCGCTGTCGATGACCACGGCGGACTCGGGATCGGTGACGCTCCAGGAGACCGTGGCGTTCGACGTGAGCCACCCGTTGCTGCCCGCCGTACCTGCGACGGTCGAGGTGATCACGGGAGGAGTGGTGTCGACGGGGGCAGCCGGCGCAACGTTGAGCGTGATACTCACCTGGCCCTGACCACCGGAGTTGACGTCGGCGTCGTTCGCGCTCCATCGCACCTTGTACGTGAAGGTGCCGGTCGTGGGCGGGGCACCGATGGTGACGGTGCTCCGCACCGGGCTCGTAGCGGGGTTCGGGCTCGGACACGACACGGTGTCGGCCGGCCAAGTTGCCGGTCGGTTCACGGTGACCGAGGTTGCGCTCAACGCGCCGCCGGACGGGACGTTCGATGCCGCGCTGTCGTAGCTCAGACCGACCGAGCTGTTCATGTGGCTCTTGCCCTGACACTCGATGATGAGGTCGGCGCCGAAGGTCTGGACCTGGCCCGGCGTGGCCGACAGGGAGATCGAGTTCTGGGTCCCGACCGTCACGAAGTCCACGTCGGGCTGGAACTGATCGGCGAATGCCGGCACGGACAAGGTTGAGAACAGCGTGAGAACCACACCAAGAACGAGACTGATACGACGCACGAGCTCTTACTCCTCCGGTTGCGAGACACCCAAGGTGCCGATGCGTCGGTTTCGCCACTCGCTCCCCGCAGGCCAGGCGACCAGATGCAGCCTGCGGATCTACGCCGCCCGAGCATTGGACACCGGCCTCACCCTCCGCGCCTATCCCAATCTTGGGGATCTTTGCTCGTCGACGTTGAGTTCTTGGGCGTCAGCTGACCAGCGGGAGGAGGAGGTCATCGAGCGCGGTGTCGTTCTCAGCAAACAGGACCGCCTGGGGCACTGTTGCATTGGCGCACGAGCGCGGTCAGCGGTGAGGGTGGCGTGATGAGATCTCGTCGTTCCCGTCCTGTGCCCGCGATTCCGAGTTCAGCCTTCGCCGGTTTTCGGTCCCGCCCGAGATGGCCCCGGCGCTACGGGCCGCGATCGAAGGACTCACGCCCGCCGCGTTTCACAACACGGAGCAGTGTGCGAACAACCGCGTCGAATGCGGCCACGGTCGGCTCAAAGCCAGACTCCGACCGATGCGCGGACTCAAACCCGCCCACTCGGCACGCGTCATCATCCGCGGTCACGCCTTGATGCAGAACATCCGTCGCGGCCACTACGAACTCGGCATCGACGCGCGCCACCACCGGCGCATCGCGACCGTATTCACCGAACTCGCCCACACGATCTGAACCCGAAACGGGACCGGAACTCCCTTCACCGCGTCCCGATCCGAAACAACGCAACAGAGCCGCCGGGCTCCATCGCGGCGGCGAGGTGCTCGACGTCTTCTTCGGCGAGGACCTCGGCGATCTCGCACCCTCGAGATCACAGCGCCGACGATATTCGTACCGCCTCGCAATGCGCACCGGTTGCACCGATCACCGCGGCCAACCCGCTCAGCGGCGAGCTGCCCTTATACGTGCCTCCGAGGGCCTGGCTCTCGCTGTTCCTCGAACCATCCGTGGCGATTCGTTGGCGGCTAAACCTCGCATACGGCGATGGAGGGTGCGTCGCGTCGTGCCTTGTCCGTTGCCGTGGCGAGTTCAGCCAGCGGCGTGTACTTCGTGCGGGACGGGTCGATCCCCAGCGATGCTGCGTCGGCACCGTTCAACCGTTCGACAAGCGACTTCGAGGCGAGCGATCGACCGCCCATGGCGCAGGCTTCGATGCGCGCGGTCTCGTTGACTTCGTCGCCGAGTGCGGTCACTTCGCTACGGCCGGTTGTGAGGATACGGCCGACGTACAGCGTCGAGCCCCAGTGCAGCCCGAAGCGCAATGAAACCTCGGCATCGGTCAGGTCGCATCGCGCGGCGACATCTGGGAGCGCGGTTCGTAGCGCTCGTGAGGCCGCGATGCATGATCGGGCGGCCGCGGATTCCGAGTCGTAGGTCTCGGCGAGGAAGAACGCGGTGACGCCATCGCCGGCATGACGGCCGACGATGCCGCCTTCATCGATGATGCACTGATCAGCAGCTCGCACGAGGCGACGACCGAACGCGAAGTACTGCGCGGTCGAAAGCCGTCGCGCGAGCGGAGACGACGCTTCGAGATCGGCGATCAGGATCGCCGCAGGCCGCCGATCCGGACGTTCCACGAGCCGCGTGCGTTCGAGATGACCCAGGTTCGCCGCCGCGGCCGCTGCCGCGAGGTGCGACATGCCAGGAGCCGGCTTGTGAATGCTGAACACACCCACAAAACGTCCGGACGGGTCGAGGATTCGAATATCGAGCATCTGATTGTCGATCTTGAGTCCGCCGGACCTCCCGACCCCATGACTCCACGTCACCGCCGGTCGCTCCCGTGACTCCAGTGAGTCGACGAGGTCACGGAGCTCGGGTGCCACCAGCTCGGCGAGACGAGCCTTGTCCCCGTTCAGTTCGAAGAGCAGTTGCGGGCCGTTCGCCATGAATATCTGGCGCACGTCGTCAATACCACTACGGGGGAACTCCAGGAAGAACTGCATCCACTCCGGGCCGAAGAAGTACTTGCCGAGTGGCATGGCTGCTGTCGCTCGAGGACCATACGTCAGTTTCACTTCGTCGCTGGCGAAGCTAACCATGCCATCGGCGTCGTAGATGTACACCCACGATCCTGTCTCGTTCGCCGCTTCCGCGAGCAAAGCCAGGATCGGGTCATCCGGGTAAGCGTTGGCTGTTCGATCCTCCACCCGCCGACACTAGACCCAGCCGGATCGCCGTCCGCGACCCCGAACACCCAGCGGTATGACAGGCCGCCACGCTGCCATTGCGAACGTCTCGGTCCCGGCGATCGCGCCAGATGACACCGACCATCCATCACTCATCGCGCAGCCGAAGGTCGAGGGTTCGGTCGTGGTTGCCGTCGAGATGACCAGCGAGCGCGGATCTGCCGATCTGGCGCGTCCTGGCGGGCGCGACGCGTTCGCATCATTGACGATCTGCGCCCCAAGTTTCGATGAGCCCGACCCGCGATCGCAACGATCCGACGACCGGTCCACCATCTCTGCCTGCCTGCATAGGCAAGGGTCTGAATAAGAAGACGATGGTGCCCGAGCGACAGGACACGCCAAACGACACCCGGCCAGGCCAGACGTTGTAATTCTGACAACGAGTGGGCGGTAGAGGACTCGAACCTCCGACCTCTTGCGTGTCGAGCAAGCGCTCTAACCAACTGAGCTAACCGCCCCTGCGAGTCGCCGACAGTATCAGCAGCAGATTCGCGCCCCGGACCCAACGCGCTAATCGTGCGCGATGGCCTCCAGAACGTCGAGGCGGCTGGCGTGCCAGGCGGGCAGGAGCGCAGCCACGAAGCCGGCGACGACTGACGCGCCGACGAACCAGCCGAGCTGACCCACGGGGATGACGAGCTGGTCCGCGAACTGCCCGCGGAGCACGCGCATCACCCCCCACCCCCACAACAACCCCACCCCGATCCCGACGACGCACCCGACCACGGCGATGATGATGGACTCCCCCGACACCATCCCCCATATCTGGCGGCGGGTGGTGCCGACGGTGCGGAGGAGTCCGAGTTCTCGGGTCCGCTCGTGAACGGACAGCATCAGCGTGTTCACGATGCCGAGCACCGCGATGAGCTCGGACAGCAAGAGCAGTGCCACGAAGATGTTGAGGAACTGGTCGAGAAAGGACTGACGGGAGACGCCATATTCGGCTCGCGTCTGCACGTCGACGTTCGGGAACGGCTCGCGCAGCGACTGTTTCAGCTCACGAGCGACGGCGTCACCGCGTCCGGGTTCGGCGGACACGTAGAGCAGCGTGTCTTGGGGAGTGCCGCCGAAGGCCACGCTGTACAGCTGTTCGGAAACCAGAAAGTCGATGGGAAACGCGCCGGAGAAGCGGTCCGTCCCGTAGATGGCGCTGACGCGCAGTTGCGTCGCGCCCAGGCGCGGGAACCGGATGTCGATCGGGTCGCCGATCGAGAGGCCGAGCCGCTTTGCTTGCTTCGCCGAGACGAGCACCTCCGACTCGTCGATCGCGCCGGGCGTGGGGCCCTGGAACTTGAAGTCGATGACGTCGTTCCAGTCCGAACCGGTGATCCCGTTCACGATCTCTTCGGTGCCTCGGATCTCCGCTTCGCCCCACCGGAAGGACACCGCATTCTTGACCCCCGGGGTGAGGAGCGTTCGCGCCCGTACGTCGGGAGAGAAGCCGGCGTAGCCGGGAGCGGTGATGATCACGTCGGAGCGCACGTCGAGCAACGCACTTCGCGTCGAGGCCTTCAGCGACGCGCCGAAGATCGCGACGAGCGCCACCAACGCGAGGCCGACGACGAGCGCAGCCGCGGTGACGGTGGTGCGGCGCGGATTCCGCATGGCGTTGCCCCGGGCGAGCGTGCCGGTCACACCGAAGACAACGGGCAGCGGACGGCCGATGATCGCCGCCAACGGCCGCGCGCCGAGCGGTCCGAGCACCACGATGCCGAGGAAGATCACGAAACCGCCGACGAAGGTGACGGCGACGGCCTGATCGAGCGGACGCGAACCGAAGATGCCGTACGCGCCGATGCCCACCCCGGCACCCACCACGAGCGCACCGGTGATGGCGCGTCCGACCGCTGATCGCAGGCGGCTCGTCGTGCGCAGGTCGCCGATGGCCGCGATCGGCGGTGTCCGCGCGGCGCGGATGGCCGGGAAGATCGCGGCGAGGGCGGTGACGCCGACGCCCACGATCGCGCACGCGATCGCGGTGCGGTCGAGCAAGACGATCGAGCGGGTCGGGACCGGCACCCCGAGGCCGGGCAGGAGCCAGAGCAGCATTCGTCCCAACCCGACTCCCGCGGCGAATCCGATGATCGATGCGACCACTCCCATCACGAGGGCTTCGATCAGGACCGATCCCACCACTTGGCGCCCGCTCGCACCCATAGCTCGCAGCAAACCCAACTCGCGCGTGCGCTGGGCGATCAGGATCGTGAAGGTGTTGAAGATGATGAATCCGCCGATGAGCAGCCCGATGCCGGCAAAACCGAGCAACAGGTTGTTCAGTAGCGACAAGAACTCGTCCACCTGACGTTGGAGGACCGCCGCGAAGTCGGTCGAGCGCCGGACGGTCAGGGAACCGCCGACCGTTTCCCGCAGCGAGCGGACCACTTGGTCGACGGATGCGCCGGGTGCCGCTTTCACGAAGATGAAGTCCGCGAGTCCGACGGCCCCGAACGCACGCTCCGCCGTCTTGGGGTCGAAGGCGGCGACGGTCGCGAAACCGAGGTCTTGTCGATCCCCGAGCGCGACGATGCCGACGATGCGAAATCGTTCGGCCGCGCCGGTCAGCAGCATCCGAACGTTGTCGCCGACGCGGAAGTTGTTGCGTTGCGCGGTGCCCGCATCCATCGCCACTTCACCGTCGCGAACCGGCCGCCGTCCTTCCACCACCTGCGCCGGTCCCACCGAACCCTTGCCGGCCCAGGAAATGCCGAGCGTGATCGAACCGAGCGCTTGGATCGCCTCACCGTTGCCCTTCTTGATGAACTTGGCGTCGCCGATCAGGAACGGCGACGCGGCGGCAACGCCGGGCACGCGCCGAACCTCGTTGGCCAAGCTCGAAGGGATTCGCTGCCGGCTCGTTGCCCGATCGCCCACCTGGGGTCGAGCCGCGACGACGAGGTCGCTGCCGGAGGCGTACTGCTGGAAGATCTCACCGAGTGAGGCCTGCAGCGTGTCGGTGAGGACGTAGGTACCGCTGACGAACGTGACCCCGAGGACGACGGCGAGCGCGGTGAGGAGCAGCCGCACCTTCCGGGCGAGCACTCCTTTGATCGTCGCCCTCCACATCGTGCCCATCCTGACCGATGCCCGCGCTCGAACCCGACGCGGGTCGATGGGTTCGCCGAGATTTGGGTACCGTCCCGCCCGTGACCGATGCCGTGACCGATGCCGCAGCCGATTCCGTAACCGATGAGTCCCCCGCCGACCAGGAGTTCCGGCGCGCCGCGCGTGCCTTCCTCGAACTGCATGCGTCGCCCCGCCCGCCGGGGGTCTCGTCCAGTCCACTCGGCAAGGAGATGTCGGAGGAGACCGAGGCCACCCACGTTCAGGAATGTCGTGATTGGCAGGCGGCCCTGGCCGCGAACGGATGGGCCGGCATCACCTGGCCGGCCGAGTACGGCGGGCGCGGCGGCACGGTTGGCCAGGCGCGGATCTTCGCTCAGGAAGAATCGCGGTTCCTCGTCTCGGCGGGTGCGTTCATGGTCTCCATCGGAATGGTCGGTCCCACGATCATTCAGCACGGCACCGAGGAACAGAAGAGCTTCTTCCTGCCGCGCATGCTGAACGGCGAGCACATCTGGTGCCAACTCTTCTCCGAACCCGGCGCCGGCTCGGACCTCGCGGGGTTGGCCACGCGGGCCGAGCGCGACGGCGACGAGTTCGTCGTCAACGGACAGAAGGTCTGGACCTCCGGCGCGCACTTCTCCGACTGGGGAATGATGCTCGTGCGCACGAACTGGGACGTACCGAAGCATCAGGGCATCACGTGGATCGCCGTCGACATGAGATCGCCCGGGATCGAGGTGCGGCCGTTACGCCAGATCACCGGCTTCGCGCATTTCAACGAAGTGTTCCTCACCGACGTCCGGATTCCCGTCGCGAACGTGCTCGGCGATATCGACAACGGCTGGCGCATCGCCCAGACCACACTCGGCAACGAACGCCAGCTGATCGGCGGTGGCGGGTCGGGCGTGAGTTTCAAGGCGATCGCCGCACTGGCGCAGGCTTCGGGCCGCACCGACGATCCCCGGCTCCGCCAAGAGTTGGCGCGCTCGTACACCCGGTTCGAGATCCTCAGTTGGCTCGGTCAGCGGGCGAAGGCGCGCGCGAAGGCGGGTCTGCCGCCGGGGCCCGAGATGTCGCTGATGAAACTCGCCGCGTCGCAGCGGGTTGCGGCCGACGGTGACCTCGGCCTGATGATCGAAGGTGCGGACGGCATGCTCACCGGTGCCGATGCGCCCGACGACGGGACGTTCCAACAATTGTTTCTCAACCAGTGGTCGATCCGGATCGGTGGCGGCACCGAGCAGATCCAACGCAACGTGATCGGCGAGCGCGTCCTCGGTCTCCCCGGCGAACCCCGCCCGGACAAGACCGAACCCTTCCGCTCCCTCCCCCGCAACTGACCCGACCTTTCCCATGCGGTTTTGGCGTGCGGTGTTTGGGGCGGGCCCCCCCGCAGGACGCCAAAAACGGGGGGGGGGTCGCCCAAAACGTGGGGGTGCGGGGGAGGCGGGGGGGGCGGGGGGG